>CALHPI010000036.1 GCA_938036275.1 Minisyncoccota bacterium | reverse complement strand
AACTAAAGGTTTTTTAATTGAATCTTGATTCGTCGATAGCTAGTAGTTAATTTTTGTCTCTTTCAATTTTATGATATAATAGTATTAACCCCCAGAATGGGGGTTTTTAAAATAGTCAAAATTTAGACATTTCGGTAAATGGTAAGTTCGATACGCAAATTCTTACCTTTTTTCTTATTTTTTTTCTTTTTCAGTTATGTTTTTTCACCTTCAATAGCCGAAATTAGCCCAGTTACTGAAAATGAAGCTTTTTTAAAAGAGCCGGCAATTAAAAAAATAATGATCCTGACTGTTACCGGTTATTCTTCAAGTTATGATGAAACCGATGATACTCCTTGGTTAACTGCCTATAATACTTTGGTAAGAGACGGCATCGCTGCTTCTAATATCTTACCTTTTGGAACCAAACTAAGAATCCCCTCTTTGTTTGGAGACAAAATCTTTATTGTCGAAGATAAAATGCATCCTCGTTATGGTGAACATCTTGACATTTGGTTTCCAACAAAGTGGCAAGCTAAAGAATTTGGTATTTATTATAATGTTTTAGTTGAAATTTTAGAGTGATTTTTATTTTTGATAGCTTCAAGAACAACTTCTTTTTCATTCCAAGGCAAAGAGTAATCCTTAAAAGCTATTGAAGGCTCATTACCCTTACCAATTGTTATTACCACATCACCTTTTTCAGTTAAATTGATCAATCTTTGGATCGCTTCTTTGCGATCAGGAATAATTTCGATTGGTTTTTCAATTTCAAATTCAGCTAGATATCTTTTAGCTCCTAATTCGATTGATTTTAAAATACTCATTGGGTCCTCATCAAAAGGATCTTCATTGGCAATAACAATATAGTTACAATATTTAGCTGCTATTTCACCAATAACTGGTCTTTTCCATTTGTCTCTCAATCCACCAGCAGAACCAATTAAACATAAAAGCCTCTTCGGTTTTAAAAGTTGAAGAACTGTTTTATAAACTTCCTCGATTGAATGGGGAGTATGAGCATAGTCGATAACAACTTGAAAACCTTTAGCTTTAATTATTTCCATTCTACCAGGCAAACCTTGAAAATCCTTCAAAAATCCATCAAGATTATTAATTGAAAGTCCGAGGGCTTTAATAATCGAAAAAGAAGCTAAGATATTATAAAGACTAAATTTACCTAAAAGTGGTGAGGAAAACTTTTTATTTTCTAAAATAAATTCAAGACCTTTGGAAGTAATTTTATAGCTTTGTGGAGTAATTTGAAAACTATCTTGGATTTTAGCTTCTAAACTATAAGTTATTTTTTGTTCAGCACGAAAGCTTAAAAAATAATCAGCCTCAAAATCATCGGCATTGACAATGATTGTTTTTCTAATTGGTAAACCGCGGAGTACTTTTTTAGTTTTACTTTTCTCCAAAGCTTTAAACAACTTACCTTTACTATTCCGGTAAGCTTCATAAGAACCGTGGTGTTCAATATGTTCAGGATGAAGACCAAGAAAAACAGTGATATCAAAATCAATAAAAGAATGGCGATTTTGCATCAGTCCTTCAGAAGTAATCTCAAGAATTGCAATTTCACAACCTTTATTGATCGCTTGTTTTAAAAATCTCTGTAAAAAGCCACGACCAGGCATAGTTAACCGTGATTTATTTTCAACTTTTTCTTCACCAATAAAAAAATATTCTGATGAAGACAATGCTGTTTTAAACCCTAATTTTGTTAAAAGATAATAAGTTAAATAAGAAACCGTTGTTTTTCCTTTAGTACCAGTAATACCAATAACAATAATTCTTCTTGAAGGAAAACCAGTAACCACAGCAAAAAACAATGACCAAAGATAATGATAAAAATTTAGGATTGGTCTAGGAATAATTTTTCTTAAAAATAACAGGATTTTCCTCATTTTTTAAATTTATTTACTTGCGACTGAATAAAATTTCTTAAATAAACATAATTATCAATGCCAGGAGCAGGATAAATACCATAAACATTTTCGATACCATTAATTTTAAAATAACCTGATTTCAAAAGTCCGGAATTAAGATTAATAACAATTGGAACAATTTCTAAACCAGCTGGATCTTTAATTTTAGTGGCTAAAGCAAGAACAGAGACTGATGAAAGATTGGTCTGCCAATCATATTTATTTTTTTCAAAAAACTTTATTAATTGAATTTTTTCTTCAGGAGAAAAAGTGATTATTTTTTCTTTTAAAGCTTTAATAACTGCTAATTGATTTTTAATTCGAAAAAAATCTCCTTCAGGATGATATCTTGATCTTAAGACAAGCTCAATTAAATAACCATTTAATTTTTGTTTACCAGCTGGAAGTGTATATAAAGTTACAGCGTCAGTTACTGGTTGTTGAAGCTCAACCTCTAAACCACCAAGAAAATCAACTAATTTTGTTACTAAATTTAAATCAAACACCAAATAATTTTGCAAATTAAAACCAGAAAATTCTTGGGCTTTTTTTAATAGAAGTTTAATTTTCCCTTTTCCATATAAAGCATTTATCTTTTCTAGATTTCCTTTTTCAT
>CALHPI010000035.1 GCA_938036275.1 Minisyncoccota bacterium | reverse complement strand
TTGCTTTCCAGTCAGCAGTCGTCTGTGTTGTATGAAAAATATTTAACTTTTGAAAATAGGGCAGGGAAGTTTTGAGAAAAAAATTTTTTAAATCAAATTCAACAAAAATTTTCTTTTTTGGCTTCACAATTGATTTTAATTTCTGAAAATAATCTTCGTAAATTTCTTTTTGACGCAGACTCCCGCAGACTGAACACAGACAACCGCAGACAGGACGCGGACTTTTTAATTCCTTTTTATTTTCTTCCCGAATCTTGAATCTTGAATCTTGAATCTTACTTCTTGAATCTTGAATCTTTTTAACCTTCCAGCTTGTTCCATCTTTTAAAATAAATTTTAAGCCAGAGTATTTTAGAGGAAGATGAGAAGCAGTAATCATAATTCCGGGAATTTTTCTCTTAATTACTTGATAATAAAAAATTGGTGTTGGTAAAATACCAAGATCTTCACAAGGAAAATTATTTTTGAGAAAATTTTTTATCTTTAAATTATTTTTATTAAAATCAGAAGCCAGAAGAATAAACCTACTTTCGGTTTTCTTTAAAAATTTTTTAACTACCTGATAAATAATGCACCAACTTAAATCTTTGCCTAAAATACCTCTTAAATCATATTTACTGATAAGCATTTATGGTAAAATTATACCATGTTTAAATTAATAGCCAATTTCAAACCAACTGGAGATCAGCCAATGGCGATTAAGCGATTGGTTGAAGGACTTTTAAAAAATTATCGTTTTCAAACTTTGCTCGGAGTAACTGGAAGTGGTAAGACCTATACTATGGCTTCAGTAATTGCGAAAATTCAGAGGCCAGCTTTAATACTTTCACCAAATAAAATTTTAGCAGCTCAGCTTTATCAAGAATTTCGTTCTTTTTTCCCGGAAAATGCTGTGCATTATTTTGTTAGTTATTATGATTATTATCAGCCCGAAGCTTATCTTCCAGAAACTGATACTTATATTGCCAAAGATGCTAAAATCAATGAACTTCTTGATCAACTTCGTCATGCGGCAATTCAAAGTGCTTTAACTCGGGATGATTTTATAATTGTTTCTTCAGTCAGTTGTATTTATGGTATTGGCGATCCTGAAGAATATAAAAATATCTGTTTAAAATTAGAAGTCGGGAAAAAAATTTCTCCTAAAGAGATTGTCAATTATTTAAAGACGCTTCAGTATGGAAAAGGTAGTTTTAATGAAATCAAGGCTGGTTCTTATATTTATGACCGCGAGTTAAATAAAATTTCTGTTTTTAATCCTGATGGTAGTTATTTAGTTGAAATTTCTCTTAAAAAAGGAGGTAAAGCAACTTTTGTGTCCCAAATTAAAAGATTTTCTCTTAAAAAGTCTAAAGATGATTTTTTAAAAATTGAAATTGTCGGTAATTATGAAAGCCTTCAAGAAATAAAAATTTTTCCCGCCAAGTTTTTTGTCACTCCTAAAGAAAAATTAGACTTAGCGATTTTAAATATCAAACAAGAATTAAAAGAAGTTTATTGGAAGTTTTTGGAGCAAGGCAAGATTGTTGAAGCTGAACGAATCAAACAAAGAACTTTATTAGATATTAGTTTATTAGAAAGACAAGGTTATTGTCCAGGGATCGAGAATTATTCAAGACATTTATCTTTTCGTAATCCTGGTGATCCACCTTATACTTTGCTTGACTATTTACCTAAAGAAACAATTATTTTTATTGATGAATCTCATTTAGCTCTCCCCCAACTTCGGGCTATGGCTAATGGGGATCGTCGCCGCAAAGAAACTTTAGTTGAATATGGTTGGCGACTGCCTTCAGCGATTGATAATCGGCCTTTAACTTTCGATGAATTTTTTTCTAAGAATTTTCAAATGATTTTTGTTTCTGCCACACCTGGTAATTTTGAAAGAAAAAATTCCAAACAAATTGTTGAACAGCTGATTCGGCCAACTGGTCTTCCTGATCCCGAAATTGAAATTAAACCAACAAAAAATCAAGTTGTTGATCTTTTAAAAGAAATCAAAAAAAGAATTGAAAAAAAGCATCGTGTTCTTGTTTTAACTTTAACCAAAAGATCAGCTGAAAACTTAACTGAATTTTTATTGAATCAGGGAATTAAAGCTCATTATCTTCATTCTGATATTAAGACTTTAGAGCGAGCCGAGATTCTTAAAAAATTACGACAAGGAGAAATTGATGTTTTGGTTGGAGTCAATCTTTTAAGAGAAGGTTTAGATTTACCCGAAGTTTCTTTAGTGGCAATTTTAGATGCTGACCGCGAAGGGTTTTTAAGAAATACAACAACCTTAATTCAAGCAATGGGAAGAAGCGCTCGACATTTAGAAGGTAAAGTTATTTTGTATGCTGACCAAATTACTAAATCAATTGAACAAGCAGTCAAAGAAACTGAAAGAAGAAGAAAATATCAATTAGCATTTAATAGAAAATATAAAATTATTCCTCAACCGATAATTAAAGAAATTCATGAGACTATTACGGAAATTTTGGGTAAAGTTAAAGAAAAAGAAGTTAGTAAAGAAGAGTTGGAAGTTTTTATTGAATTAGAAGAAAATTCTATATAATTAAATTATGGCTAAGATAAACTGGCAGTCGTTATATGTGAAGTTATTTTTGTCATCTTTTCTTTTTATTTTATTTTTAATCGGTTTTTTTCTCAGTTTACAATTCTATTCGAAAACAATTGTGAAAAAACTGGAAAATATCGCAAACTTAAAAAAAGAAATAATTCAAAATCAAACTTCTCAAGAAAAAGAATTGAAATTTAAACAGCTAATAAATTTTTTTGAGAAGCAAAGCGGTAAGGAAATTCAGACGGTTTTATTTGAAGTTCAAAAAGTTTTAAATCCCGATTTTGAAAAAACCAAAGAATTTTTTCTGAAAAAATTCAATGATGAGGGATGGAAAATTATCAATTCTAATTTTAATTTTCAAGAAGGAAGGCTGAATTTTGTTCTTGGAGTTACTTCCCAAGATCTTTCTCGTTTTTTAGATTTTCTTCAAAATCAACCTTTAATTATAAAGGTAGAAAATTTAAAAATTGAAAAGGCCGGAACTGATTATCAAATCGAGCTTTCTTTAAAACTCAAATGAAAAAAATTAGATTAACAATAATTATCATTTATGTTGTTTTTGTTTCTTTAATTACTATTTTGACAATAATTTTCGTTGCTCGGTCATTTCAAAAAGGAGTTGATTTATATTTTAAAGAACCAACCAAGACAGATATTAAATTGCCCTCGCCATCAGACATTGAAAGAACAATCGACATCTTAAGAAAATTTAAAATAATTTAGTCGTTGATAATTTCTCGTTTATTGCAAGCACAAGAGCCAAGTTCTTAAATGTATCGAATTGAATCCAATCGCCAATCCGCATTATAAAATGCTATAGCAAAATATAATACGGACTAGATTTTTTTAAATATTTACTCTACTAACTTTGACGATCGTCAATTTTGGTAGAGTAAAAATTGTAGTCCCTAATAGCTAACGGCTGAGAGCTAACTTTTAAAATCTGTGCCCCTGGGAGGATTCGAACCTCCAACCTACTCCTTAGAAGGGAGCCGCTCTTCCAATTGAGCTACAGGGGCTTATTTAAAAAATAGGATCAGGATTTAAGAATTCAGAATCAAGAATAATAAACTTATTTTATCATAAATTTTTCAAATTGCAAAAGAAAATGTTTTATTAAAATTATTTTTAGTTTTTATTGTAAAATTTTATTAATGAAAAATTTAATTCCCAAAATTGGTTTAGAAATTCATTTAGAATTAGCAACACAGGCAAAGCTTTTTTGTAGTTGTAAGAACGATCCTGATGAGCCTGAACCTAATAAAAATATTTGTCCTGTTTGTACTGGTCAGCCTGGCGTTTTGCCAGTTTTGAATGAATCAGCAGTTATTAAAGCTCTTTCTTTAGCTAAAGCTTTAAAAATGAAAATTAATCAAAAAAGCTTATTTGCTCGGAAGCATTATTTTTATCCGGATCTACCTAAAAATTATCAGATTTCTCAATATGAATTACCACTTGCTACTGATGGCGAGGTTATACTTGTTCGAGAAAATTTAAGAAAAAAAATTAGAATTCGCCGTCTTCATTTAGAAGAAGATACCGCTAAAAATATTCATTTTCAAAATTATAGTTTGATTGATTTTAATCGTTCGGGTGTTCCTTTAGTTGAGATTGTCACTGAACCAGATTTGAATTCTCCTGAAGAAGCTGAAATTTTTGCTGAAGAATTAGTTCTTCTTATTAGATATTTAAAAATTTCTCAAGCTGATGCCGAAAAAGGACAGATTAGATTTGAAGCTAATATTTCTTTAGCTGAAGAAGATAAATTGGGCGTTAAAGTTGAGGTTAAAAATATTGGCTCAATTCAATCTTTGAAAGATGCGATAGCTTATGAAATCGAAAGGCAAAAAGCAGTTTTAGAAAAAGGCGGTGTAATTTCTCAGGAAACCCGAGGTTTTGATGAGATCAAAAGAATAACTTTTTCACAAAGAGAAAAAGAAGAAGCTGAAGATTATCGTTATTTTCCTGATCCTGACCTACCGCCACTTTTAGTTAATGAGGAGCTTGAAAACAGAGCTATCTTAACAGAAACTCCTTGGGATAAAAAATTAAGATTTGAAAAAGAATACAAAATTGAACCTAAACTAAGTCAGATTTTAATTAGAAATCAATTTTTAGCTCATTTTTTTGAAGAAGCTTTTTCTGAACTTTATCGATTAACTGATGATTTTGAAGAAACAAAAAGATTGATTTTAAATTATATGCTTAATGACCTCATCGGGCTTTTAGAAAAATTAAAAATTGAATTAAGAGAAACATTGCTTACCCCTCATGAATTTGCTCATTTACTATTTGTTTTTTATCAAAATAAAATTTCTTCAAAAATAGTCAAAGAAGCATTAGAATTATCTTTAAAAGGTGAAAAGAGGGTTGAGGTAATTATTCAAGAAAAAGAAAAAATTAGTGATGCAGAGATTTTAAATAATCTTATTGAAGAAATTTTGCGAGAAAATGAAAAATCAGTAGTTGATTATAAGAACGGCAAAAAAGAAGCTTTTGAATATTTAATTGGTTTGATAATGAAAAAAACCCAGGGTAGGGCAGACCCTCAACTGACGCGAGAAATTTTAAAGGATAAATTAGAACAAGAAATATGATCCAGATAATCGCAGACTGAACGCAGATAATTGGAAATTGAATGCAGATTAATTTTATAAACTAATGATTTAATGTTAGAGAATTTATAACAATGAATAATCAAGAATCAAAATATGATAATAATCAGGCTGTTTTGAGTATTTATTCTGGCGTTGGTGGTAAAGATGCTGAAGATTTTGTTGGTATTTTAAAAAGAATGTATGAAAAATTTTTTCAAAGAAAAAAATGGAAATATGTTTTGACTGATGAAGACCCGAATGAACATGGAGGCTATAAATTTGTTAGTTTTCAAGTCAAAGAGCCAGGTGCTTACGGAATTTTAAAATGGGAAAAGGGAGTACATCGGTTAGTTAGAATCTCGCCCTTTTCCGCTAAAAGATTAAGGCATACCAGTTTTGCTTATGTTGATGTTTTGCCCCTGATTGAAAAACCAACTTTTAAAATTAGTGAAAGTGATTTAGAATGGCAAACTTATCGAGCTGGTGGTCCAGGTGGTCAGAATGTTAATAAAGTTGAAACCGCTGTTCGTTTAGTTTATAAGCCTTTAAATTTAGTGGTTACTTGTCAAAGTGAAAGGTCGCAACATCGCAATCGTGAAATTGCTCTTCAGATTTTATATTCTAAACTTCAAAATTTACTTGAAGAAAGACAAAAAAAAGAACTTAGCGAGTTAAAAGGTCACAGGATCGAAATTGGCTGGGGTAATCAAATCAGAAATTATATTTTTGATCCTTATAAATTAGTTAAAGATTTAAAAAGCAAAAAAGAAACAAATAAAGTTGATGATGTTCTTGATGGTTATTTGGAACTTATTAATCCTATGATAAAATAAGAATAATCAGCAATGATAATATTTAAAAATGTGACCAAAATTTATTTTCCAGATACTTTAGCTTTAGATAATATTAGTTTTGAAATTAAAGGTGGTGAATTTGTTGTAATTATTGGCAGGTCCGGTGCCGGGAAAACAACAATTTTAAAAATTTTAAGAAGAGAAGAAGATCCTACTAAAGGTTTAATTTATTATAAAAATAGAAATTTATTGGAAATTCCCAGAAAAAGATTAGCCGAGATTAGAAGAAAAATAGCTATCGTTTATCAAGATTTTAAACTTTTAGATAAAAAAACAGTGTTTGAAAACATTGCTTTACCTTTAGAAATTTTAGGTCGAAATCTTTCTGAAATTAAAGAGGAAATTTTCAAAGTTGCTGAAAAATTAAAAATTAAGAAAAAATTGGACCAATTAGCAGGAACATTATCAGGTGGGGAAAAACAGAAAGTTTGTTTAGCACGGTCTTTAGTCAATAAACCCGAAGTTCTTTTAGCTGATGAACCAACTGGGAATTTAGATCCGATTGCTAGTTTTGAAATTATTGAAATTTTAAAAAACTTAAACCGTAACGAAGGTATAACGGTTATTTTAGCTACCCATAATCGTGAAATTGTTGAAAGTTTAAAAACAAGAGTTTTAGTTTTAAATAGCGGTCGTCTTATTCGTGATGAAAATCCCGGTACTTACGCTCTTCTTTAATGATAAATATTTTTATGAAAATTATTAAATCAGGTTTTGATATTTTTCAACAAGAAAAATTAATTACTTTAGTTAGTTTAGGAACAACTATTATTGTTGCTTTATTTATTTGGGCTGGTTTTTTAAGTTTTTATTTTTTTAATCAAATGATAAATTATTTACAGGAAAGATTAGATTTTTCTGTTTATTTTAAACCAGGAATTTTACGCGAAGAAATATCAAAAATTCAAAAGATCTTACAAAATTTTCCTGGGGTTACTGAAGTTTCTTTAATTACCCAAGAAGAAGCTTTGGAAAAATTTAAAAAGGAAGCTAAAACAAATCCGGTTATTAGCCGAGCTTTAGCTGAACTTAATATCAATCCTTTAGTAGATTATCTTATCATTAGAGCTGAACAACCAGAAACTTACCCTAAAGTTATTGAATATTTAGAAAAATCTCCTTATAAAGCTTATATTGATTATATTAGTTATTATGCAAATCAAAGAGTAATTGAAAGAATAATTTCTCTTTCTAACAAAATTCGAGCAATTATCTCACTTTTCGTTCTTTTAATTTTAATCCTGACAACTTTAATTATTTTCAATGTTGTTTTAGTTTCTATTTATTCCCAAAAGGAAAATATTGAAGTTTTAAGATTGATTGGCGCTAGTAATTTTTTTATCCGTGGTCCCTTTTTAGTTTATTCTTTTTTGTTTACTTTTCTTGGTTATCTTTTCTTTTTAGTTGGTTTAATTTTCTTTTTTGAAAAAACTGCTAATTTTTGGCCAAGTCTTATTTCTAATTTTCAACCAATATCGTTTCTCTTTGATAATTTTTTTCTTTTAAATGGATTAGCTTTTTTTATAATTTTATTTATTAATTGGTTGGGAACTTTTTTAGCTTTAGAGAAATATCTTAAAATATGAAAAAGAAACAAAAAATTGATCTTCTTGAAAGAACTTTGGTTTTAATAAAACCTGATGGAGTTGAAAGAAGGTTGGTTGGCGAGATAATTTCTCGTTTTGAAAGAGCTGGTCTAAGAATTGTTGGCTTGGGAATTGTTAAGCCAACCAAAGAGTTAATTGATCGACATTATCCCAAAAATAGAGCCTGGATAGAAAATTTAGGTTATAATACAATTAAGACAGCTGAAGAAGCAAAATTAAAAATTGATTTACAAAAAGATTACGGAGTTAAAAATGTTTATGAATTAGGTTTGAAAGTAAGACAATGGCTAATTGATTTTATGTCCTCAGGTCCAGTTGTCAAAATTGCTTTAGAGGGTCCAATGGCTGTTTCAGTTGTTCGCAAACTTGTTGGCAAGACAACTCCTTATTTAGCGGAACCAGGCACAATTCGTGGCGATTATTCTATTGATTCACCTCTTTTAGCTAATTTAGAAAAAAGACCAATTAAAAATTTAATTCATGCTTCAGGAAATTTAAAGGAAGCAAAATATGAGTTAAAATTATGGTTTAAAAAGAGCGAACTTTTATAAAGATAATTTAAATAAAATGATTGTCCCCACCAAAAAACTTTCCCGAGCGAGATATAAAAAAAGAAGATTTCAGAAAGAAAAGTTAGAAAATTTACAACTCCAGCCTTGTAAACATTGTGGTGGTTTAAAATTAGCACATCGGGCTTGCCCGGAATGTGGTTTTTATAAAGGAAGATTTGTAATGAGTTTTAAGAAAGATAAGAAAAAGAATAAAACCTAAAATATTGATTTTATGAGCACAAGACATCTTTGCCGAATCATCGTTCTTCAGTCTCTTTATGAATGGAGTTTCTGGGGCTATCCTGAAGGGAAATGGAAAATTTTTTTTGAAGAGAATTTAAAGGAATTTGGAAGTGATATTGATGAACCTGAGTTTGCTCGAAAAATTATAGAAGGAGTAGTTAATAATTTAGAATTTATTGATGAGATAATTCGGCGCAATACCAAACATTGGCCCTATGAACAAATTCCTCTTTTGGAGAGAAATATTTTAAGAATAGCTGTTTATGAAATTTATTTTCAAAATCATAATGAGGTTCCTTTAAAGGTAAGTATTAATGAAGCAGTTGTTTTAGCTAAAAGTTTTCTTAATGAAGCGGCCGCCAAATTTATTAACGGTGTTTTAGGTTCAGTTTATGAAGAATATATTCAAACTACCCAACCTCAAGGAAATTGAAAAAATTTTAGGAACAAAAATAAAAAATAAAAATATTTGGTTGGAGGCAATAACTCACAAATCATGGCTCTTTTTAAATCCGGAGATAAAACTATCCCATAATGAAAGGTTAGAATTTTTAGGTGATTCAGTTATTCAAACAATTACCTCCTGGTATCTTTATCGTAATTTTCCGAAACTTTCCGAAGGCGAATTAAGTTTAGTCAGAGCCAGTTTAGTAAATCGTCAAAGATTGGGAGAGATTGCTGAAAAGATGGGCTTAGAGAAAGCTTTACTTATCGGTAAAGTTTTGGATAGAAAAGGTAAAAAAACTATTTTGGGAAATAGCTTAGAAGCAATTGTTGGTGCCCTCTTTTTAGATTTAGGCTTTGAAAAAGCTAAAGAGTTTGTAGAAAAAAATATTTTAATTGGAGCTGAAAAAATTGTTCAAGAAAGGTCTTATAAAGATCCTAAGTCATTTCTTCAAGAAATTTTCCAAGCTAAATATGGGAAATTACCTGTTTATAAGCTTGTTGAGGTTAGTGGTCCTCCTCACCAAAGAAAATTTAAAGTTGAAGTTTATTTAGATGATAAAAAAATTGGGGAGGGAAGAGGTGATTCAAAACAAAATGCTGAATTCGAAGCTGCTTTGGTAATTCTTAAAAACTTGCAATTTTAAGATACAAATTTGAGATATAATAACAATAGGTCGAAATTAATTAAAAATAAAAAATGAAAAAGATAATTATTGGTTTAACTATTTTAGGTCTTATTTTTGCTTTAGGAGTCGGTTTTAAAAATTTTGCTTTAGGTCAAGAGAATAGCGAAGAAAATGAATTTGATATTAAAAATGTTGAAAAATTTATGAAAAAGCATATGGAAAAAGTAATGGATGAAATAGAAAGAATTGGCAAAGATATGGATAAAACTCCGAGAGTTTGGGGTAAACAGAGTTTTTTTACTTTAACTCCGTCCAATCAAGTTATGGCGGGTGGGACTTTAGAAAATGTTACCACCACAGGTTTTACTCTCAATACTAATGGTTTTAGGACAAATTGGATTGTAGCTACGGAAACTAAGATTGTTAGTTCTAATAAAGAGAATCTTAATTTAAATGCTCTTCAAACAGATAATTCGGTTAGGGTTAAAGGAGAGTGGAATGGTCAAAATTTTATTGCTAAAGTAGTAATTGTTTTTCAAGCTCCAACCGTTCAACCTCAACTCCATCAAGTTCAAAATTTAATTCTTCAAATAATTAATATTCTTAGGGAAAGAGGTATTGATGTAACTCCAATTTTACAGAGATTACAAACAACAACTCCCACTCAATAGAAATTTATTTAACATAATATTTCTTTTTTAATTCTTCTTCAGCTTCTTTTTCAATTTGTTTAATTTTTTCTTCACCAACTAAAGCAAGTTCTTTTAATTTTTCTTCAGGTAAATCTTTTAATTCTTGAGCTCTTTTAAGTAAATATTCTCTTTCATTCTTATTGGGATCATCTAAAACTTCTTCTAATAAAGCTTTTAAAATCCAACCAACTTTTGGTCCTCGGGATACGCCTAAATTCAAAATGTCATAACCGTTTATTTTCAGCATTGTTGGTCTGATCGGTTCAAGTTTCACTTTTTCAATTAAAAATTTTAAATATCTTAATCGATAGGGGACAGGTTTAGGGACACCGGAACCAATTCGATCAGCTTCTCTTAATTTAAATAAATCATCTAAATTTTCTTCGCCAACTCGTCGGACAAAACGTCTGACGGCTGAAGGTGTTACTTTTTCTATTTCTAAATAAAACATATGGTGACGGACCAAATGAGTAACTTTTTTAATAATATCTTTAGGAAATCTTAATCGTTCTAAAATTTTTTTAGTCATTTTTGTTCCTAAAATTTCATGCCCATAAAAAGTGCAATCAGGTCCTTCGCCTTGTTTGGTAAGTGGTTTAGCAATATCATGAAAAAGAGCTGCTAATCTTATTTCTAAGGAATAACCTTTATGCGCAGCATAATCTAGTGACTTTAAAAGATGAGTATAAACATCGTATTTATGATGTTTATTTTGACTAACACCGTAGCATCTTTCTAATTCTGGCAAAATCTCTTTTAAAAGTTTACTTTTTCTTAAAAGCTCAATTCCTAAAGCAGCGTTTTTATTCATAATTATTCTGATAAATTCATCACGAATTCTTTCATTGGCAATATATTGAATTAATTCCGCATTTTTTTGAATACCGTGAAAAGTTTTTGGTTCAATTTCAAACTCAAGCTCACAAGCCAAGCGAATAGCTCTCATCATTCTTAAAGCATCTTCATAAAAACGTTCTTCGGGTTTACCAACAGTTCTGATGATTTTATTTTGGAGATCCTTGAGTCCATTAAAAAAATCAATAATCTCACCTTGAAAATTTAGAGCTAAAGCATTAATGGTAAAATCTCTTCTTTTTAAATCATCCTCTAATTGGGAAGCGAATTGAATCTCATCAGGACGACGAAAATCAGAATATTTGCCCTCAATGCGAAAAGTTGTAATTTCAATAACTTTTAAAGTTGCATCTTGAGAATTAGTCTTAACACCAACAGTACCGAATCTATTTTCATAAAATGATTGGTTAGGGAAGAGTTTTAAAATTTCTTCTGGTTTAGCGTTGGTAGTAATATCCCAATCCTTTGGTTTTCTTTTTAAAATCAAATCACGAACACAGCCACCAACAAGATAAGCTTGATAACCACTGTCAATTAATTTTTGCCAAATTTTTAAAACCTCGGGAGGTAGGGAAGAGATTTTCATTTTTAAAAACGCGGATTATCGCGAATTTATATTCTTGAATCTTCATTCTTAATTCTTGAATCTTTTTTATTAGAGCGGTGGACGGGATTTGAACCCGCGACCTCCTGCTTGGGAAGCAGGCGTTCTGCCTCTGAACTACCACCGCTATGAACGCGAACTAATACGAACAACAAAAACTGCGAACTTATGCGAAATGATTAAGTTATTTTCTATTATAAATTATATAAAAAATCTTGACAATTTTGAAAATTTTTATTTTAAAATTAATTAATAAAAAATAAATCCGCGTTATTAAAAATATCAGCGTTAATCAGCGGTATTAAAAATATCAGCGTTAATCAGCGTCAAATGAAAAAAATAATCGGAACAAATTTTTTCATTGATGTTTATAAAGTGAAAAATGAATTTTTAGAAGAAAAATTTCTTTTAAAGTTATTAAATGGACTGATAAAACTTACTAAAACAACACCAGTAGGTAAGCCATTGGTTAAAAAAATTAGCTCTTCTAAATATACTTATTCAGGTTATTCTATTTTTCAAATTATTCAAGAAAGCCACTTAGCTTTTCACACTTGGCCAGAATATAATTATTTAGCTATTGATATTTTTTCTTGTAAATCAATTCCTGAAAAGAAAATTTTAAATTATCTTAGAAAGAGTTTTAATAAAGAAATTCGATTAAAATTCAAAAAATATCTTCGAATTTTAATCCTATAAAAATAGGTATGTTAAGATAAAAGAGGATAGTAGGATTTATAATAATTAAGTTCGCAAAATAATTCTTTTACGAACCTAAATCAATTTTAATTTTATCCGCGTCAATCCATATCTTATCCGCGTAAATCCGCGGTAGTTAAATGGATATTTTCTCAGTAAAAAAAGCTTATCTTGTAGGCATTAAGGGTGCTGGAATGACAGCTTTGGCAGAAATTCTCCAAAGTCTAAAAATAGA
>CALHPI010000034.1 GCA_938036275.1 Minisyncoccota bacterium | reverse complement strand
CCAACATTGCCATTTTCAACAATAAAATTATTTCCCGAAGTAACTCTTGTTGGTTTAGTAATTAAAAGTTGTCCTGATTGAGTTTGCAAATAACCTCCACCAGTTGGTGGTGAAGAAGTTGGATTATCCCAAGCATAAACCAAAATTGTAACCATAAAAAAAGTAAGAATTGAAATTAGAAGATAAAATTTATTTATTTTATTTAGCATTACTATTTATTATTTAACCCCGACCCAGATCTTTATTATCTTATTAAATTATATTTTATATTCTTTAAATTAGAGTCATAACTTTTTAAGAGGGAGTGGAATATTTAAAAAAATTAAGAGTCAGATTCATAAACCTAGCTGGTCACTAATTTCTTGCATTGCTTGAAGAGCAATTGTGGCGAGTTCTTCAAGATCAAGACCCAACATTTCTTTAGCTTGTAAAATTACTTCCCGATTAACTCCTTTAGCAAAGGATGGTTCTTTAAATTTAGACAAAATTCTGTCAACAGTAACTTCGGAAAGTTTTTTATTGGGCATAACCAAAGCCACCGCAACAATGAAACCAGTTATTTCTTCACAAGAATATAATGCTTTTTCTAAATATGTTTCTGGAGTGAGTCCTTGAAGATGATTATGTTTTTTGATAGCAGAAATTACTTCTTGGGGGAAACCTTCTTTTTCTAAAATTTCAACTGCAATTAAAGGATGTTTTTCAGGTGTTTCTTTGGTTAGTTCCCAATCTAAATCATGTAAAAGTCCAGCTAAAGCCCAAATTTCTTCATCTTCATTAAATTTTCTAGCTAAATGCCTCATCAGATTTTCAGCAGCCAACAGATGTCTTTTTAAATTCTCATTTTTGATATATTGATTGATTAATTCAAATGCTCTTTGACGATAATTCATTGGTGGGCGGTGGGGGTGGGATTCGAACCCACACGGTCATTAAAGACCCACGGTTTCGAGCCGTGTGCAATCCCGTTCTGCCACCCCACCTTTGCCGATGGTGGGATTCGAACCCACGACCTGGCGCTTATGAGACGCCCGCTCTAACCCCTGAGCTACATCGGCAGGTATATAAAAATTATAACATCTTTTATGATATAATTATTTTAAATGTTTACCAAGAAGATTTTAAAAGAAAATACTAAATATAACCCTTTAGAATTTGAAGAAAAAATTTATCAATACTGGGAACCCTATTTTAAAGCAAAAAATATTAAGGATAAGAAAAATTTTATTATTTTAATTGCACCTCCAAATATTACTGGCAGTCTCCATATGGGCCATTCTTTGGAAAATACTATTTTAGATACTTTAGCTCGTTATCAAAAAATGAAAGGTTTTAATGTTATTTGGCTACCGGGAATTGATCATGCTGGAATTGCTACTCAAAATGTTGTTGAAAAAGAATTAAAAAAAGAAGGTTTAACAAGATTTGATTTAGGCCGAGAAAAATTTTTAAAAAGGGTTTGGCAGTGGAAAGAAAGATATGGCAATACAATTTTGGAGCAATTTAAAAAATTAGGCTTAAGTCTTGATTGGTCAAGAATAAGATTTACTTTGGATAAAAAATATGTTGCTTGGGTTGAAAAAGCTTTTCTTGAATATTATAAGAAAGGTTTGGTTTATCGGTCTTTAAGGCCAGTTAATTTTTGTCCCCGATGTCAAACTTCTTTGTCTGATTTAGAAATTGAATATCGAGAAAGAGAAGGTTTTTTATACTATCTCAAATATCCTCTTAAAAATGAATCTAATTATGTAGTTGTTGCCACAACTCGACCAGAAACGATGCTGGGTGATACCGCTTTAGCGGTTAATCCTAAAGATGAGCAAAATTTTGAATTGGTTGGTAAGATAGCTATTTTGCCTTTTCTTCAAAGAGAACTACCGGTTATTTTAGATCAGCGAGTTGATCCTAAGTTTGGCACCGGTATTTTAAAAGTTACTCCAGCTCATTCGTTGGTTGATTATGAAATTGCTTTAAGACACGGTTTACCAATGATTTCGGTAATTGATGAAAATGCTAAAATGAATCAAAATGCTGGTGAGTTTCAAGGTTTAGATTATTTAACTGCTCGCCAAAAAATCGTTGAGCGCTTGCGGGAGTTAAATTTAATTGAGAAAATTGAAAAAATTCAACATAATTTACCAACTTGCGAAAGATGTGGAACAGAAATTCAGGTTATTCCTTCAAAGGAATGGTTCTTGAAAATGAAAGATTTAGCAAAGTTAGCTTATGTAGCTGTCAAGAGAAATGAAGTTGAGATTTATCCAGTTAAATTCAAAAAGCCGTATTTTGAATGGTTAAAAAATATCTATGATTGGTGCCTCTCTAGAAAAATTTGGTGGGGCCAGGTAATGCCAGTTTGGTATTGTCGCAATTGTGGCGATGATGAATATCAAGTTTCTATAAATAAACCAAAAACTAAATGTAAACAATGTAAAAAATCTAAGTGGATTAGAACTGAAGAAGTTTTTGATACTTGGTTTTCTTCAGCTTTATGGCCCTTTGCGATTTTATATACTTCACAAGAAAAAAAGTGGTATCCTGCTGATATAGTTGCTTCAGCGCGGGAAATTTTGCATTTATGGATTACCCGAATGATTTTTTCGGGAAAGTTTTTTATGAAAAAAGAACCATTTAAAACGGTTTTCATTCATCCTACAGTTTTAACTAAAGAAGGTAAAAGAATGTCTAAAAGCTTAGGTACCGGTATTGATCCTTTAGAACTTATTGGAAAATATGGCACTGATGCTTTAAGATTTGGGCTGTTGTGGCAGATGAGTGCTCATCAAGATTTAAGATTTGATGAAAGACCAATTGAACAAGGAAAAAAATTTTTAAATAAAATTTGGAATGCTTACCGGTTTTATTCAATAATCCGCGATTCAAGAAGCAAGATTCAAGATTCAAGAGATAAAAAATTGAGTTCTTATGATAAAAAAATTTTAAATTCACTAAAAAATACTAAAAAGTTTGTTGATAAAAAAATTCAGGTTTATGAATTTGGTTTAGCTTTGAAAAGAATTTATAAATTTTTTTGGCATGAACTTTGTGATGATTATTTAGAAACCTGGAAAGGTAAAAGCAAAAATTCAATTCAAGTTTTTGATTATGTTATGTTAGAGTCATTAAAACTTCTTCATCCTTTTGTGCCCCATTTGACTCAATTAATTTATTTAATCCTTTATAAACAAAAACCTTTATTTGCGGAGAAATTTGATTAATGATTAATATCCTTTTGAGCTTTATTTTGCCAACCCTCTGGATTCTTTATTTTCTCAAAAAGGATAAGCATCCGGAACCAATTCTTTGGCTTGTTGTTGCTTTTCTTTTAGGAATCGGGGCTGCTTTTTTAAGTTACTTAGCTGAGGATATAGTTTATACTTTTAATTTAAATAGAAATGTTTTTTATTTTTTTGCAGCTTTAATTGAAGAATTTTTTAAATTTTTAGTTGTTTGGGCTTTAATTTTTCCACAACGAGTTTTTGATGAACCAGTTGATGCAATGATTTATATGATGGTAGCAGCTTTAGGTTTTGCTTCAATTGAAAATTTATTTTATCTTTATAATTTAAATGAGTCGCAGTTTTTGGTTTTATTGCTTCGTTTTTTAGGAGCAAATTTTTTGCATATTTTAGTTTCAGCACTTATCGGCTACGGGTATGGTTATTTAATGAAAACCAAAAGACTTCTGCCTTTTTTTCTTTCTTTAGCCGCTGGAGTTATTTTGCATTTTCTTTATAATTTTGCTATAATAAAAACAGGGACAGCTATTTTAACCTTACCTTTTCTTTGGTCGATTTTCTTAATTGTTCTTAGCGAATTAGATTTTTTAACTCTTTCCCATGAATACGAACGAAGCCGAACCAAAACAAATTGAAGAAGGAACACTGAGTGTTGATGTCTATTTTAAAGATGATGAGTTAGTAATTATTTCACCAATTGCCGGCGCAAGCTTAGAAAATATTGATATTGTTGTTCAGGGAGATATTCTAGTGATTAAAGGCGTGAGAAGACCACCAGAAAATATTGATGAAAGCTCTTATGAGCATAAGGAATGTTTCTGGGGTCCATTTTCAAGAACGATTGCTTTACCGAAAAATTTAGATCTTAACCAAACTCGAGCTTATTATCATAATGGGATTTTGATGATTAAAATTCCGAAAAAAGGAGCAGTTGAAGTTAAAAGAATTGAGATTCAAGTCAGCGAATAAGCGTCCGTAGCTCAGTGGTTAGAGCACCGACCTTATAAGTCGGGGGTCGTTGGTTCGAATCCAACCGGACGCAATTAGTTTAAAGAAAAAAACTTCGGTAAAGTTTATCAGTAATTGGGACTTTACCTTGATATTCTTCTAAAAATTGTTTTAAAAATTCTCTAACTTCAGCCTCGTTAACAAAAAATTCTTCTAAAGGAAAATGAAGACCAAAAGAAATTCTTTTAGTAAATAAAAAGATAAATTTTCTAAAACCATTATCAAAAATCTCAAAAGCATAAAATTTTTCCCAAGGGTAAAATTTTTTATCAATATAAATACCTTTTTCAGTTAGTTTAATATCCATAAGTCTTGGTTCATAAAAAACTGGATGAAAAAAGAAAATAAGAGCAAGAAAACTAACAATCAAAAGCCAAAAATCATTGTTAAGAATTGCCATAATAATTGTTATGCCAATAATTATTCCCCAAAACAAATGCCATAAAAGATCACCATACGGATGATGAAGATGACTATAGGTTTTCCATCTCATCTTTATTTTTTGATCAGAAGTCATAATTATATTATATAATAAAATAAATGAATGAGAAAATATAATTTCAAGCAAATTGAAAAGAAATGGCAAAGAATTTGGCAAAAGAAAAAAGAAATTTGGCGTGCTTTTGATTTTATTAAAAAACCTAAAATTTATATTTTAGATATGTTTCCCTATCCTTCTGGCGAAGGATTGCATGTTGGTCATGTCGAAGGCTATACTGCGACTGATATTTTAAGTCGCTTTTATCGAATGAAGGGCTATAATGTTTTACACCCAATGGGTTTTGATGCCTTTGGTTTACCAGCTGAAAATTTTGCTTTAAAAATGAAGAAAAACCCAATGACTTTTGTCCCAAGGTATATTGACCGTTATCGTCAGCAAATGAAATCTTTAGCTTTTAGTTATGATTGGCAAAGAGAAATTGCGACAATTGATCCTGAATACTATAAATGGACCCAGCTTATGTTTTTAAAAATGTACCAAGCTGGTCTTGTTTATGAAAAAGAAGCTCCCATCAATTTTTGCCCATCCTGTAAAACAGGTTTGGCTGATGAAGAAGCAGTTGGTGGTAAATGTGAAAGATGCGGAACAACTACAGAGATTAAATTTTTAAGACAATGGCATATTAAAATAACTGCTTATGCTGATAGACTTTTAGATGATCTAGAAGAACTTGATTGGCCAGAAAATGTTAAAGAAATGCAAAAAAATTGGATTGGTCGAAGCGAAGGTTATGAAGTCTTATTTACTGTTGATGGTTATGATGAAAAAATTAATGTTTTTACAACCAGACTGGATACTATTTATGGAGCAACCTTTATCGTGTTATCAATTCACCACCCTTTGGTTTTAAAAATAACTAAACCTGATTATCTTCTTAATCTTGAGGAATATCTTCAAGAAGAATTAAAAAAAGAAAAGCTAGGTATTTTTGATCAGGAATTAACTGGCGTTTTTACTGGTTCTTATGCAATTAATCCAGTCAATAAATTTAAAATCCCCATCTGGGTAAGTAGCTATGTTTTAGGTCATTATGGGACGGGTGCAATTATGGCTGTTCCGGCTCATGATGAACGTGATTATAGATTTGCCAAAAAATTTGGTTTAGAAATTATTGAGGTTGTCAGACCAAATCAAAAAAGAGAAGTACAGTTACCTTTTATTGAAGATGGTGTTTTAATAAATTCTAATGAATATAGTGGTCTTTTAAGTCAAGAAGCTAGAGAAAAAATTGGTCAAAGATTAATTGAAGAAGGTTTAGCTAAGAAAGCTGTTTATTACAAATTAAGAGATTGGATTTTTTCAAGACAAAGATATTGGGGAGAACCTATTCCTTTAATAAGATGTCCTCAATGCGGAATAGTTCCTGTACCAGAAAAAGAACTTCCCGTGACTTTGCCAAAAGTTAAAAGTTATGAACCAACCGGTACTGGTGAATCACCATTAAAAAATATCAAAAAATGGCTTAAAGTAAAATGTCCTAAATGTCAAGGACAAGCGGAAAGAGAAACTCAAACGATGCCGCAATGGGCAGGCTCTTGTTGGTATTATTTAGCCTATATTTTAAAGGAAAAATCGAAAAGTAAAAAACAAAAATATGAAATTGTTTGGGATACAAAAAAACTAAAATATTGGCTACCAGTTGATTTATATGTTGGTGGAGTTGAACACGCTGTTTTGCATCTTTTATATGCCAGATTTTGGCACAAATTTTTATATGATCTTGGTTGGGTTCCGAATAAAGAACCATTTAAAAAATTATTTAATCAAGGTTTAATTTTAGGACCTGATGGTCAGAAAATGTCAAAATCAAGAGGCAATGTTATTAATCCTGATGATGTCGTTAAAGAATACGGTGCTGATGCTTTAAGGATGTTTGAAATGTTTCTTGGTCCACTTGAAGCTGAAAAACCTTGGTCAACTGAAGGTATTAAAGGGATTTCAAGATTTTTAAACAGAGTATGGAATCTGGCACAAAAAATAAAGATTCAAGATACAAAAATAAAGAATAAAGATTCAAGATACAAGATGCAAGAAGATAGAGAATTAGATTACGAACTTAATAAGTTAATTTACGAAACAACTCAAGGAATTTTAAATTTAAGATTTAATGTTGTTATTTCTAAGTTTATGATTTTTGAAGATTTTTTAAGAAAAAAAATTGAAAATAATGAAAAGATTGATAAAGAAAAATTTTTAATCTTTATTAAACTTCTCTTTCCTTTTGCTCCTTATTTAGCTCAAGAAATTTGGCAAAGATTTAAGAAAAAAACTTTACTTGATTATGAACCGTGGCCTCAGTATAATGAAAAACTTTTAGTCAAGAAAATTTTTAATTATGTTGTTCAAGTGAATGGTAAAAAAAGAGGCATTCTGACAACGGAAAAAGAAAATTTAACTGAAAGTGAGATTAAAAATTTAGTGAAAAATTTACCTTTGTATAAAAAATATTTAGAGAAAGCGAAAATTAAAAAGATAATTTTTATTAAAGGGAAAGTGATTAATTTTGTTATTTAATGAAAACTAAAGAAAAAGGGAAATTCGCTGAAGATATAGCTGTTGACTTTTTAAAAAAACAAGGTTATAAAATTTTAGAAAGAAATTGGTATTTAAAAAGCTTTGGCGAAATTGATATTGTGGCTCTAAAAGGAAGGCTTTTGAATTTTGTTGAAGTTAAAGCTCTTTTTAGGTCTGGAAACAATTTTCAACCCGAAAACCATTTTACTTTTAAAAAATTGCAAAAGCTTCTTAAATTAGCAAGTTTTTATGCTAATAAAAGCAATTTTGATAATTGGATAATTTCATTGATAGCTGTTTCTTTTGAAAATAATGTTAAAATAAATTATTATGAAAACATCCAGATTTAATATTTGGAAAATTACTAGTTTAATTTTGTTTATTTTAGTAGTTTTTGTTGCTTATGAATATTTTCGTGAATATAAAAAAAATTTAGTTTATAAACAGGAATTAAAATTTATTGAGCAAAATTTAAAGAAAACCCAAAAAGAAAGTCTTGATCTTCAAAAACAAGTTTTTTCTTTAAAACACCCTCTTAATTTAGAAAAAGAGAAAAAAGATAAATTTGGTGAGTCTTTAGAAGGAGAAAAAGTGATTTTAGTTTCTGAGGAACTGCTGAAAATGACCACCTTACCTATTTTTAAATAATTGCCGAGGTAGCTCAACGGTAGAGCAGGCGCTTCGTAAGCGTCAGGCTGCGGGTTCGATTCCCGTCCTCGGCTTAAATTAAGAGTTTGAGTTCGCAATGAATTTTTTAGAAAATGTTTAGCAAAAAATTTTTAAAAAGAGTATTTAAAAGAAAAACAATCTTACTTTTAAGCTTACTTTTGTTATTTGTTGTTTTTCTACCCATTAACAAAACCAAAGCTCAAGGTGATATTTATGTACCGCAAGAAAATGAACTCGCTAATCCATATAGCGGCACAGAGATTAACATACCTATCTTCCCAGGGATTAACATACCTACCACTAACATCCCTATCTTATCTGACATTTACGAGTTTCTTACTAAAAAACTCCTTGGAATTATAATAAAAGCTATCTTTTTTGTTATTGTTTTTATTGTTAAATTAATCACTTGGCTTATCTTCCAAATTTTTTATTTAATTAATACTTATATTTTGGCTCCTATAGTTGATACTATTTCCCAATTAAATCCTTTTCAGGGAACAGATAACACATCTCCAGTGACTATTATCTGGAACATCTTTAAAAATTTAGCCTATATTCTGTTAGTTTTTTCAGCTTTAATTGCTGGTTTTCAATGGCTTTTTGGCGATGATGCAACTGCTAAAAGACTGATTTTTAAAATTATTTTAGTAGCTTTGTTAATCAATTTTACTTTTCTTTTCGTTAAAGAACTTTTTAGTATTGTAGATGCTTTAGAAAAAGGACTAACCGGTGGAGAATCAAAAAAAATTGGCACAATTATGGTTGCTTCATTGTGGCCAAAAGATCCTTTTGAGATGGTTGAGAAGTCATTTTCAAATGCACAGGAAATAGAAATAAAAAAAATAGATAATATAACAAATGACGATAACTTTAACAATGAAATAATTAGATATATTAATCAATCAGCGGCTACAATTCTTGCCTATATTTTTATAGTTATCGTTCAAATGATAATTTTTTTGATTTTAATTATTACTGCCGCTATTCTTTTTGCTCGTTATATTTTTATCATTATATATGCTGGTATTTCTTCATTGGCAGTCGCTACTTTAGTAATTCCCGAATCAAGAGGACCTCTTGCCAGTTTAACTCAAAATCTAAGATTGTTTGAAAAATGGATAAACGGTTTTATTCAATGGCTTTTGGTGGTTCCTGTTTTTGCTATTTTAGTAATAATTGGTAATGTTATTCAAAAAGAAACCTGGTCTCAGTTAAGTAACTCGAACTTGGGCCGTTTTAACGAATTGGCCCAATTTATAATTGTTCTCATTTTTATGGTGGCTTGGTATATTTTAGCCATTTTCATTGCTGTTCGTTTAGCCGGGAATATTGGTGAAAAAAGTCGATATTTTGCAATGGGAGTTTTAGTTGGTGCAGGCATGCTTGCGAGTCGAGGCTTAATGGGCGCAGCTGAAGGTCGAATTGGCAAAAGACTTCAATCAACTGGAAAGTGGATTCGCCAAAGAGCTGGTGCTGGTGGAACATTAGGTTGGAGAAATTGGGTAAGTGGAACAATTGGCAAGCCGGTTGAAGAAATTGGTAGTCGAATGGTTGAAAAAGTATTTAAAACTGAAGCAGAGTTAAGAAGAAGTCATTTTGCAACAATTGAAGAACAATTAAAAAAAGAAACAGATTCAGGGAAGGTACAACAACTTACTCGTGACTTAGCAAATTTATTTCAAAAAACCAGCACCACGCCTTATGTTTTTAAACAGATCAGCGAGGATTTTGGTAAAATGGATCGTCAAGCTTTTAGTAAGATAGCAACTGATCCAAATATTATCTCTATTGTTGGTGGACCCCAAGCTTCTCCGGAATTAAGAGATAAATTCATTGATCAAATAGAAAAAATGAATAAACAAACTTTAATCAACATCTGGCAGGATGAAAATGTTCTTTCTACTTATGCCAAGCTATCTTCTGATGTTATAAGTAGTTTTACTGATAAAACAATGAAGGAATTAACCGATAGTCACAGTCTTGAAATTCTTGCTAAAGATACGGTAAGAAATTTTATTACCTCCCAATCTAAGGATCATCCTTTAAGAAAAACGCTTAACAGCTTAAGCCAGGGTTTAATTGAAGGTTTAGTGAATCAATCAGTTCAAGAAGTAAGCGATGCTTTGTCGCAATTAAGTGAGCAAGCTTGGTTAAAAACAGATGAATTGAATAAACTTTTCAATATTTATAATATTGATGCTACCCGTGTTTTTTACTTAACCCTTAAAAAAACTAAAGAACCAAAAATAATCATCAATAGTTTAGCTAGCAAACCAAAAGGTGATCCTTTAAGAGTGGCTTTAAGCAAATTGAGTGATGCGGAAATTAATGAAATTGGCAATATTTTGACTCCGGAATTAAAAAATAAAATGGAAGCTATTATTTTAGAAGAAATAACTTAAAATGATACCTCAGAAAGTAACAAATTTTTTTCTGAGTCAAGATTATGACCGATTTATTGAAGATATTGCTTCTTTTTTAGGTTTAACTTGGGAAGGCGAAAATATGTCTCGCCTTATAGCTTTCATTAATGATCTTTTAAAGACAAATAAAAAAGGAGATAATTTTAAAGAAAGTGCTAAGAATTGGCTTAATTTTTTAGAGGAAAGCAAACTTAATGAATTTTTAGATTATTTTGAAAAAAAATGGCGAGGAAAAATTGATGAGCTTTGGCAAGAAGAAGTTGTTACAAAAACTGAAGAAGTTGGTGCAAAAATTAATGAAGAAGAAACTTTTGAAGAAAAGGAAAAAAGATATTTAGAGTTAATGAAAGAAATTTTAAAAGCTGAGGAAAAAGATAAAGATACGCAGTCTCCGGAGAAAAAAATAACTATCAGTTGGCAACCAATCAAAGAGATATCACCGCCACCACCACCATCATCATTATCGGAAGGAACAATCATTATCAGAAAAAAGAAGGCTGAAGAAAAGTCTGAAGAAGATAAAAACCTGTTAGATTTGTCTAATTTATGATAAAATAAAATTATGGTTATAAAATATGGTGTTCCTAAATTTATTACTATTGAAGACAGATTAGCTGGTCTTTTGACTTTTAGACAATTATTTGCTCTCTTAGGAGCTTTCATTTTAAGTTTTTTTATTTTTAAAATCAATCAGTTAGCCGGTTTAATATTTGGTTTAATATCTTTTAGCATAGCTTTTCTTTTTACTTTTATTTATATTAATGGCAAACCATTTATGTTTATCGTACCAGATGTTTTAGATTTCTTTTTTAAGAGCAAAAAATTTGCTTGGCAAAGAATAGAAAGATTAACCTATAAGGAAATTGAAATTCCTGAAAGTAAAGAACCTGAAATTGCTTTACCCCAAATTCAAAAAAGAGAAAGAAAAATTTATGGTGATCA
The DNA here is from genome assembly GCA_938036275.1 of Minisyncoccota bacterium. GTDB lineage: Bacteria > Patescibacteriota > Minisyncoccia > UBA6257 > HR35 > CALHPI01. The sequence continues at coordinate 4,269 of CALHPI010000034.1, read as the reverse complement.
AGTAACTTTTGAGATTACATATCCTGAAGTTGCTCCCCATTTTCGTGAAAAATTAACAATTTCTTTAAATGAACCGATGGCTCTTCAAACTGAAGAGATTTCTCGAATTGTTCATCGCCACTTAGTTAATCCGAAAAATCCCTATCGCCTGTTTCCTTATATTAAATTTTATCGAAGCTTAAAGAAATGATTTTACCAACATATAACTTAATTAAAATCAAGGATATTAAAAATGGTGCTTTAATTTTAGAATCGGGTGGTCTTCGAGCTATTTTAGAAATTAGCGGTCTTAACTTCAGTCTTTTATCAGAAAAGGAACAAGGAATAGTTATTTCCCAATTTAAAAGTTTTCTTGATGGCTTAGATTTTTCTGTTGAGATTATGGTTCTCTCACGCTTAGAAAATATTAATGATTATCTAAAAATTTTACATTTAAGATTAGAGGATGAAAAAGATCCTTTAATTAAATTCCAGTTAGAAGAATATATAAGCTTTTTAGAAGACTATCTTGAAAATCATCAAATTATGGAAAAAATATTTTTAGTTGTTGTTCCTTATGATCCTTTGGAAATAAGTTTTGGTCCATTAAAACGTTTCCAGCAAAAAGAGATTCCTGAAGAGCCTTTAAAAATGAAATTAGAACAATTAGAAACTCGGGTTGCTTATGTTAGCCAGGCTTTAGCGAATATTGGTTTAACAGTTAAAAGATTAGAAGATAAAGAACTGATCGAGCTTTTGTTTGAAACTTTTAATCCTAATTTGAAATGGGGACAGATTCCCCGACCAATAATTGAAAAATTAGCTGAGATTCAATGATTGACCTACCTTTTTTTGCAAAAAAGAAGACTGTTAAGGTTCCGGTACCAGCTCCTGCTGAAGGATTTGATCGAATCAAGGAGTTAATTGCACCACCTGGAGCTGAATTTATGACTGACTATTTTCAAATAGGCGATATTTTTGGTAGGTCTCTTTTAGTTTTAGATTATCCAGCCTTTCTTTTTGCCGGTTGGTTAGAAAGCATTATCAATTTAACCGAAGTTTTTAATATCTCAATTTATTTTACTCCCTTAGAAACCGCTGGAGTTTTAAAACAACTTGAAAAACAATTAGCTAAAATTCAAGCTCAGGTTTACGAAAGGCAAGAAGCTGGTAAAGTTCGATCGCCAGAATTAGAAACAGCTTATAAAAATGTTGAGAGTCTCAGAGATTTATTAGTTCAAGCCCAGGAAAAAATGTTTCAGGTTGGTCTTTATCTAACTATTTTTGCTCCTGATAAAAAAGAATTGGAATTGAGAACACAGAGAATTTTAAAAATTTTAGAAAGCTCTTTAATTACCGCTAAACCAATAATGTTTCAACAAAAAAATGCTTTTCTAACGACTATGCCTTTAGGAACTGACGAGATCAAAACAATTTATCATCTTAATTCTTCATCGGCAGCATCTTTCTTTCCTTTTATTTCTTCAGAACTAGTTGATGATTCAGGAATATTTTTTGGTGTTAATTTGCAAAATGCCGGCTTGGTTATTTTGGATAGATGGAAATATGAGAATCCTCATTTGGTAACCATTGCTCGTTCTGGTGCTGGTAAGTCTTATACGGCTAAATTGGAAATAATGAGAAATTTAATGATGGGAACTGATGTTTTAGTTCTCGATCCGGAAAATGAATATCAAAGTATTGCTGAACTTTATAATGGATCATTTATTTCTCTTTCTTTAAGATCAGAAAACCATCTCAATCCTTTTGATCTACCACCGGTGCTACCTAATGAAGAACCTCTCGATGTTTATAAAGAACATATTTCCGATTTAATTAATTTTTGCCAGCTGATTATCGGCGAAAAACTTTCAGCTGAAGATCTTTCCCTTTTAGATCAAGCTCTTAATCAAACTTATGCTTCTTTTAATATCTTGCCGGACCGAGATTTTTCGGAAGTAAAAACATTTCCAACTTTAAATGACTTGGAAAGAATTCTAAATAGCTTAGAGGGAGGACAAAAACTGGCAGCACTTTTTTATCCTTATACGCAAGGAAATTTTAGTGGTTTTTTGAACAAACCAACAACAGTTGAATTAAATCGAAGATTGGTCATTTTTGGTTTGAAAGATTTACCGGAAGTTCTACGACCTTTGGGAATGTTTGTAGCCTTAAATTATATTCTAAATAGGGTTCGCCGAGAAAGAAAAAAAAGGTTGGTGGTGATTGATGAGTCTTGGTGGATTATGAAACAACCTTTTGGAGCCGAATTTTTACTGAATGTGATTAAAAGAGGAAGAAAATATAATTTAGCAGTTACCAATATTACTCAAGATGTTGAAGATTTTCTTAATTCACCTTATGGTCGACCAATTATTACTAATTCAGCGATTGTTTTTTTGATGAAACAGGCGCCAGCTATTATTGATCTTTGCGATCAAGTCTTTGTTCTTTCTGAAGGAGAGAAACAATTTTTACTTCAGGCAGAAAGAGGTGAGGGGCTTTTAATTGTAGGAACAAGAAGGGTGCCGATTTACATTTTAGCTTCTTATGCTGAAGATCAGATAATTAGAACCAGACCTGAACAACTAATTGCCTTAAAAAAAGCTAAAGAATCTTTGTTATGATAAAAAAGATAATAGTTGCTATTTTTATAACAATTTTAATTAGTATAAATTTTGCTTTAGCTCAACTGCAGCCTTATTTTAGTGTTAGAAAAGGTAATGGCGGGTTTGTTGTTGGTGTGGAAATAATTGACCCAAAAAATAAAAAAATCATCGACCCTAGTTTATACAATTATAGATGGCTTTTCCCCAATCTTTCGATAAATCCGTTGCAAACAAAAACTAATTTGCTATTTATAAAATTAGATAAAGCTTTTTCTGATTTGTTAATAAATTTAAAGATTAACCAACTATCCACGAAAAAAGTTTATAATTTAGAATCGAGAATAAATTTACCTCAACCAGTAGCTAAAATAGTAAGAAAGCATAAAGGAATTGTTTTGCCCTTGGATACATTACTTAATCAAGAAGATTCTGTTTCAGTTCTTTTTGATAATTTTTCTGGAGAAAATATTCAATTTATGTGGGATTTAGACGGAACTTTTGTAAGCAACGAAAAAGAAGTACCTGTTAATGTTTTACCAGCTAAAAGTGGTTTTCTGAAGGTCCAGGTTTTTGGATACTCTCCGCGCGAAAAAGCTGTTGATTCCAAATATATAAAAATTGAATAATTAAAATCTTGAAAGGCAAATTGTCAAGGCAACGGTAAATGCTTATCAGCGGTAAAGTTAAAAGTTAATAATTGACATCTATTTTAGTATAATTTTTATAGAAATGAAACAAAAATTAATTATCGGTTTAATAATTTTAGTCATTGTTATAATTGGCATAGGATTTGCTGGTTATTTTAAAAATAAACAAAAACAAGAAAGAAAAAATGTTTTTACAAAAAACATTCTTCAAGAAAAAGGTCAAATAATCCCCTCGCCTCTTCCTGTTGTTCCTATTCCTCAGCAAGGAGCAAAACAACCTTTAACTTCAGAAACTCAATCGCCATACTCTCTACTTTTTAAAGAAGAATACCTTTATATCGATTTATCTTACCCTCTGCTTTATGTTTATGATTTAAATTCTCGGGTTATTAAATATTTTAATTTGGAGAATCAAACCTTCCAAGAAATCTACCGTTCACCTTTAATTGAAGAAGTAGTATTATCATCTGATAAAAAAAATCTTGTTTTTAAAACTCGAAGAGGATTTAATTTTTTGAATTTAAACAACGATACCTTATATAAACTACCTCAATTTACTAAAAATTTGATTTTTACACCGAAAGGATTAGTTATTTATATTAACAATAATAAAAATATATCCTACCTAGCTTTTTATGAAGATGGTCGGGTGAAGAAAATCAGGAACTTGGGCATTCTAAATCCTAGGTTAGAATCTTTAAAAAATTCCTTATTAATTTACGAAAAAAACAGCCCTGTTTTTCTTTTAGATTTAACAAACCCTAATGATTTTTCGGTATTTTTAGAAGCTAAACCTTATTATTCTCTTTTAACGAATAAAGACAAAACATTAATTTTTGTTTCTTTTAAAGATAAAAATTGGCAAAGTCAAATTATCACTCCTAATAATGAAGTTAAATTCAATTTTTCTTGGGGAACTGTTAGAGAAAAATGTTCTTTTGATGAAGTTTTAATTTGTGCTATTCCAATGAATTTAGAAAATTTTTCACCTGATCTATGGTTATTAAAAGAACCAACTTACGATGAAAAATTAA
>CALHPI010000033.1 GCA_938036275.1 Minisyncoccota bacterium | reverse complement strand
TCTTGCCACAGTTATCGAGGTGAGGAAAATATCTGGAACAAAATTAATTTTAAAAAAGCTTTATTTTTCAAGAAATTTTGACCCCAGGCTTTAATTCGGTTTCTTTTCATTTTGTGGTAAAATTAACTTATTAATCTTAATCAGGTCTATTTTAATTTATTTTCAAAAAATTTATAAGTTTACCAAAAATAAAAGCTTGTATCTGTTTTTAGCTATTTGTTTTTTGGTAACCTTGAGAATGGTTTTTGCTGAAGTCGTTGATTTTTCCAATTATGAAAAACAAACCAATTTTCTTCGAGAAAATTTTCTTATGAAAAAAGAATACTCTTTGCCAGGTGATTTTATCTCTCCTTTAGCTAACTACGAAAGACAAAAATTAGAAAAGATTGTTTTAAAAGCTAATCAAAAAACTTGGTCATATGTTGTTAAAAAAGGTGAAAGTTTATGGAGTATTAGCCGAAAGTTTAATATTCCCATTAAAGATATATTGGCTTTTAATGATTTAAAAGATAGCTCCTATCTCAGGGCTGGTGATAAAATTATTTTACCAGGTGTTGAACCTAAGGCTCAGATAGCAATCGCACCAAAAAAATTTGCTGGTAAATTTGTTTCTGCTTTGAAAGAAGTTGGTGACATAGTAATTCCTGTATCTGGTTTTAATTGGGGAAAACAACATTCTCATAATGGTTCGGATATTGCTGCTCCTTGTGGTCAAGAAGTTTATGCTGCTCAAGATGGTGTTGTTGTTGAATCAAGTGATGGTTGGAATTCAGGTTATGGTAATTATATTATTATTAGACATCCTGACTTTTCTTATACTTTATATGGACATTTGAGTATGCGTGTTGTTGAAGTTGGTGAGACAGTTGCCAAAGGTCAATTAATCGGTTATGTTGGTAATACTGGTTATACTCTTGGTCCAACTGGTTGTCATTTGCATTTTGAAATTAGAGGTAAAACTAATCCTCTTTTAAAATAATGGTAGAAAAAATCGTCAAATTTTTAGGTAAGATTTTTTGGGTAATTTTTGTTATCCTTCTCATTTTTTGGTATTTTCAAAATAAAAATGAATTTTTTCCTTCACAAAAAATAGAAGAAATTCCTAATCCAGTTAATCCTTTCCGATAAAGGTGTATTTTTAAAGATGATTTCTTTCAAAGAATTACAAAATTTAGTTACTCAGATTTCTGATGTTAGAGGCTTAAGTCAGGTTGATGTCGAAAATGCTATTTTAGAAGCTTTAAGTGTTGCTTACAAAAAAGACAATCAATTAAAAGATATTATTGTCAAAGCTAAACAGGAAAAAAATGGGGAGATTAAATTTTATCAAGTAAAAATCGTTGTCGATGATGCTGAAGTTGAAAAAGGTTTGACTAAATTTAATCCTCAAAAACACATTTTGCTTTCCGAAGCAAAAAAAATAAAAGAAGATGCTAAAATTGGCGAGGAGATCCTTTTTCCTCTGCCTTTTCAAAAAAATTTCAGCCGTATTGCAGCTCAAACAGCTAAACAGATGATTATTCAAAAATTAAAAGAAGCTGAAAAGCGCTCTCTTTATAATGATTTCAAAGAAAAAGAGGGTAAGATTGTTAGCGGAGTTATTGAAAAAAGAGATGCTAATGGTAATGTTTATGTTAATTTGGGGAAAATTCTTGGAGTGATGTTTAAAAATGAAACTATTCCTGGTGAAAGGTATTTGCCGGGACAAAGGATGAGATTTTATGTTTATGCTGTTGAAAATACTTCTAAAGGAGTTCAGGTGTTTCTTTCCCGAGCTCACCCCTATTTTGTTCCAGCTATTTTTAGTGTTGAGGTGCCGGAAATTGTTGAAGGAATAATTGAGATTAAAGGTGTAGCTCGAGAACCTGGGGTTAGGACAAAAATTGCTGTTGCTTCAAATCTTCCAGCGATTGATCCGGTGGGTGCTTGTATTGGTGTTAGAGGTGCAAGGATTATTTCAATAATGAATGAATTAAATAATGAAAGGATTGATGTGATTCCTTGGGACGAAGATCCTTTAAAATTTGTCGCTAATTCATTGTTACCAGCTAAGGTTTTGGAAGTGAGAGCTCTGCCAAAAAGAACAATGCTTGTTTTGGTCCGTGAGGATGAGATTCCGTTGGCTATTGGTAAAAACGGGCAAAATATTAGATTAGCAGCCAAATTAACTGGTTGGCAAATAGATGTTCGGTCGGCTTTAGAACCAGAAAAAGAGGTCGAAGGCGGTAAGGCTTCGCCTGAAGAAAACAAAGATGAATTATCAGAATCTTAATCCTGGTCCCAAACCTCCTCAAGAAATTTATGTTGTCATTGAGATTCCCCAAGGTTCGAATGTTAAATATGAATTAGATAAAGAAAATAATATTTTATTTGTGGACAGATTTTTACATACTTCAATGGTTTATCCTTTTAATTATGGTTTTATACCCCAAACTTTAGCTGATGATGGTGATCCGGTTGATGTTTTAGTTTTATGTGAAAATCCAACTGTTCCCGGAGCAGTAATTAAAGCAAAACCAATTGGTGTTTTAATTATGGAAGACGAGGCTGGAAAAGATGAAAAAGTTATTGCAGTGCCTTTACCTAAAATTGATCCGATTGATGGTCTCTATAATGATGTTAAAGAATTACCTTCAGCTTTAAAAAATAAAATCGCTCATTTTTTTGAATATTATAAAACCTTAGAGCCAGGTAAATGGGTAAAAGTTAAAAATTGGTTAGACCATAAAAAAGCCGAAAAGATGATTGCCCGAGCTATTTCAAATTATCAAAAGAATGCCTGAGTTGGTGATTAAAAGAAATGGTTTAAAGGAACCTTATCAAAAAGAAAAAGTTATCAATTCTTTAAGAAAAATTGGCGCTGATGAAGAAACTATCAATGCGGTTTTAAGAACTCTTGACGAGAAATTTCCTCAAATAGTGACAACTAAAAAACTTTATCAGGAAGTTTTTAATCTTTTAAAAGTTAAAAAATCACTCCTTTCTACCAAATATAATCTAAAAAATGCAATTTCTCTTTTAGGACCAGCCGGTTATTCTTTTGAAAAATTTTTTGCTAAAGTTTTAACTTTTTATGGCTATGAAACTAAGACAAATTTATTTTTAGCGGGCAAATGTTTAGTTTATGAAATTGATATTTTAGCTAAAAAAGAATCTGTCGATTATATAATTGAGTGTAAATTTCATAATATTTTTTCCAAGAAAGAAACAATGAAAAATATTCTTTATGTTTACGGTAGATTTATAGATTTAAAAGAAAATTTTCCTCAGAGTCAAGCCTGGCTGGTAACTAATACGAAATTTACTTCTGAGGTTATTCATTTTGCTGAATGCTACAATTTAAAACTTACTTCCTGGAATTGGCCAGCTGATGAAAATTTATTTAATCTTATCGAAAAAAATAAACTTTATCCAATCACTATTTTAACATGTTGTCCAAAATTCGTTTTTAAAAATTTAATAAAATTTGAAATTATTCTTGTTAAGGAACTTTTGCAGAAAGAAAAAAGACTAATCAAAAAAATTGCTAATATTAGCGATCAAGAAATTAATTTAATGTTCGAAGAGGCTTTAAATCTTTTGAATGATCAAATTATGAGAAGCTCAAATTAAGCTTTTATTATACATATTTTAATTTTTTACGAAGATAACGAAAGAGGAAATAACTAATTACTACTAAAATAAGAATTAGTAATAATAATAACCAACCTAAAAGAGCCCATAGAGGAATACTTTTTATAAAATTTAAAAAGGCCTGAAAAGGGTTAGAGTTAGCTGTAACCTCTAAAATTCCTTTTTTTTCAAATTTTTCACCCGGCGTAGAAACTTTTAAGACGAATTCATAAATCTTCTCATCTATACTACAACTACAAGGAACATTAATTTTCCAAGTGATTAATTCTGTTGAATTAGGAAGAATAACAAAGCTCTTATTTGTTGGTTCAAACCAGTTTTTTATTTCACCATTAATTTCAATATTAATTTGTCTATTTACTGAAGTATTGTTAACTAAGGTAAATTTAATATTTTGTGAAGAACATTTTTTTACTTTATAAGAACTGTCTAAAAGAACATCAACTAAACGTGTCGAGGAATCCGGTCTTATTTTAGTCGGTACATGAGAGATAACGGTTTTTGTTCGATAAACATTTCTACCTACATATATTAAAATTTCTTTTGAGGTTGTTGCTCCCTGATTGTCGGTTACGGTGAGTTTAATTCGATAAGCTCCTGAAGCTAAAGCTCGGGAAAAGGAAATATTATTAGAAGTTAGTTCATTATTGATATACCAAGCATAGGAAGTTATATAGCCATCAGGATCATATGATCTACGAGCATCAAAAGTCACAATTGTTCCTGGTAAAATTCTGTCTGGTGTAAAAGCTATAATTGCTACTGGCGGTTGATTGATTGAAGGTTGAGAAATTTGTTGAAGAATATTAACTGAACATGTAGTAAATTTAACTTCATTTCCTGAAGTTACTTTTAAAGTAACTGAATAATTGCCTGGTTGTGAAAAAGTTTTTTGGCAAGTAGAAGAAAAACCGGTGCAATCTCC
>CALHPI010000032.1:2500-20581 GCA_938036275.1 Minisyncoccota bacterium | reverse complement strand
GCAAATTGAGCTATGTTTTATAAAAAAATAAATTATTATAATATTTTTTTATAAAAAATCTATACAAATAACTGAAATTTCATTATTATGCCTACTCCACACTTCTTTCCATTGATAATTATTAATGGCAATAAAATTATTTTGTGATAATTGTTGTTGTGTGTTGTTTGATAAAACTGGTTCTAAAGGGAGTAATGGAATTATATAGTGCCCCTTTGATTGCATTTCCCATTCTATCATTACTCGTATAATATAACTGATAGAATAACCTGTTGTGTTTTTTATGATTTTTAATTCTTTCCATAGATAAGGATTTATGTTTTTGAGAATTATTCTTTTATAATTTTTTGTTTTTGGCTGATATTGAACCGAACCTCTTCCTAAAGAACTAATACTTTTTTGATTCAATACGTTATATTTGTATTTACGAATTAAGTATTCTAGTAAATTCGAAAGATTATTTTGAGAATTTCGTTTTAAAAACAAATATAAGTTTTCTTGTATATAAATACAATATTGATGAGTATTTTTGAGTTTATATTGATCTTTATGTATCATACTATATATATGTATGTTAAAATTTTATTTTCTAAAAAAAAAATTAATCATTGACAATTTTGGTAATCAGTTGAGATTTTAGAATTTAATTAAATTTAAAAAAATTTTATGTTGAATTTTAAATAAAATCTATTGACCACTATATACGAGTAAGAAAATTAGCTTAGCATAAGGAGAATTCGAATGAAAAAAAAAAGTATAATAGTTTTATTGCTTTTAAGTTTTTTTTGTAAAGAACAGGGAGTAAAAATTGAACAAATTGGAAAAGAAAGTATTACAACTACCAAATTTGAAATCTATTACGAAACCTACATTGAAAAGGCTTCACGATTAGCTAATGCAGAAAAAAAAACACTTTTTGAACTAATGTGTAACCCAGAAAAAATACCTCAAGATCCTGCAATTCAGGAAATGATAATGGGTTTGGAACCAAAAAATTCATATCAAAAATATAGAGAAATGAAGATTATCGAGCAAGCAGCCAAGTTAGAGGGATTTGATAAAAAACCAATAATTAAAAACATTTTGGAGCAGGTCCTTCTTGAAACTTTAGTAAATCTATATATACAAGAAAAAATGCAAAATCAAATTAAAATATCGGACACTCAAATAGAAAATAAATGTCAAGAATTAAGGAAGCAAGATAGAAGAATTGAAAATCTAAATGTGGAACAATGCTTAAAATTTGCAGAAGCTGTTTTAAAGCAAGAAATAATAAAAGTAGAATATCCTAAACTTATGAATGAAATAAAAGAATCTGTACAAATTCAAAAAAATTTTGAGTTTGATAAAGATAAATATTTAGAAGAAGGAATTACTCTTTTTAAAGAAATGCAAAAAATTGGAAATTGTCCAACAAGCTTGCAAAAAAAAGAGAAATGATAAATCTTTTTTTGGAGTTAGATAACTAAATAAAATTTACAAATAAAGTTTATTTTTCGTTAATCATCCATTCAGAAAATCGAATAAGAAATTCTTTAAATTTTTTTTCTTCTTTTTCTGGGAATTCAATTTCTTGTTTTAGTTTTTGTATTGCCTTAAAAAAACATTGTAGCCAAATCTCTCTTTTTTTATAATTGATGGAAAATTTTAAATGTCTTGCTCGCATCATAGGGGGACCATACTTTTGTGAAAAATAAGGCGGACCTCCTAAAATTTGAATAAAAAAATCAGCATTTTTTTCTGCAGACTTGTTTAATTCTTCTCCAGTTGGAAAAAGATCTTTAATTTCAGAATGGCTAAGTAATTCATAATGATATCGTAAAAGTTTTCTAATGTTTTCTTCTCCTAATAATGGATATAGTTTTGGTGGTGGTTCTTGTGGAGGACCAGGTGGTTGATACATAGGTTCATATTGAAATAAAATTCTTTATTTGTCAAATCGTTTAAGAAAACTGGTAATGATGAACTTTAGGTTTTTTATTTTTCTTTTTCTGGTTATATTCATTGATTGTAGTCAATCAGAAGAAGATATAATTGTAGAATTTATAAAAAATACAACAGAGGTTGTGGATTTTTGTAATCAAGTTTTGCCTTGTATAAAAGAAGAAGTTTCTAAAGCTTTTACAAAAATGCCCCAACAAAAAGCATATTTACTTACAAAAACTACAGAATTAAATTGTAAAATGGAACAGGGAAGAAAAATAAATTCAAAAATCAATTTTACTTATGAACAAATAGAAAGATTTAAAAATGAAGTTCAAATAAGAAAAAAGAAAATGAGTTTAGAAAATCATTTATCTTTTATGGAACAATTTTTAAACGAAGCTCAAAAAGAAGTTCTTTCAAATTATGTTAGGTGTACAATGATAATTCGAGAATTAAACAATTGTAAAGCAGTCAAAGAGACTTTCAAAAAAAATTCTCATTGTTTATTATTTTTTGAAGAAAATTAGATTTTTTCTATCATTTTATAAAATTTACTTGCCTTTAATTTTGTTTTGATATATCATTCAAATATGAGTTCCAATGTAATTTCAAAAACCATAAAAAAAAATATAATAGTGTTTTTCAGTATCGTATTTTTGGGTAAACTCGTTTTTTCTATTTATAGCAATTTTTTTATCATTCCAGAGCAGAAGTTAATAGAACTACAACAAAAAACAAATCATTTTATAGTTTTTAAACACAACTCAATTAATGAATGGAAACGAAAAATCCAAATATCTCCTTTATATACGATTAAAACATTAGATGATTCTCAAATTATAGAAGAATATGTTTATACAAACGTAGATAAACAATTCATAGATTCTATTTCATTAGAAGAATTTAATCCTTTTTATTATCATATAAAAATCCAATCAAATGAATTGAATACTTTAAATGTATATTTTTATAAAAAGTTGTTTTCTTTGCCTGTAGTGTTTGGCATTTTTTATGATTCTATTTTATGGACTTTTTTTCTTGCTTTGGCTATAATAGCAATATTGTTCATTTTTTACTTAATTGCATTTGGATTTTATGAATTAAAACTAATTCTAAATTATTTTTTTGAGAAAAAAATCCAAAAAAATTTATATCAATAAGTCTAATTCTTAGAATTTGGTAATAGTAATTGAAATTGTGAATATCATTTAATCATTTTTTATTTCTATATTGCGATAAAGACTTTTTTCTTAAGACTATGTTTTTAGGCGATTTAAAAACTACATAAGAGAAAAGTTCGTACCTAAAAAATGATCTTCTTTTTTTCTAAAAGTACAATTCGTTCTTATGTATCTTTTTTAAAAATATATTTAGTAACGGAAATGGTAAGAGAATTAACTCTCTACAAAGTATATCCAAGGTAGATTGTGTTCTTGTTATATATTTTACTTACATTTTAAATGTTTATCCTGCTTATTCAAAAGACAAGTAGATTCAATTCTATATGTGATTCCAGAAAAAGCAGAAATTCGATGGTTTGATGAAAACTAGTGGTGGCGTTCATTGTTTATTGAATGTCTCATCTGAAAATCTTTTGTCATTAAAATGAATTTGTTTAATTCTATTATATCAGCTAATATTATAAAAAGATTAATAAAATATTTGATATCTCAACATAAACCTATGGCTATATTGAAAAAACTCATGAAGAAATAATTAAAGATATTAGGAGTGTAAAAGTGGTGGTAAATAGAACTTTAAAGGAGCTAGAAAAAGAAGGTTTACTTATTTTAGGCAAGAAAAAAGTAATTGTAAAAAATTATTCTTCTTTTAAAAAAATGGGTGGATTATAACCCGCTTATATAGATTTTTTTAAAAACTGAGAAAACAAAGTCTTTATCTTTTACTTGAGTATGACAACTATGTTAATCAGTAACCATAACTTTTACAGGAGAATTTCCTTTTACTATTGTAAGCAAAATATCCATACTCATTTAGTATTTTATATTTTTGATTGTCTTTGACCATAATACTTCAATTCTTTTAGTTTCTTATATATGCCTCATTTTCTAACACATGTTCATAGAAAACGATAGCAATGAGACTTTTATCTGTAAAGTTTCTTTTTCCTTCAATTTGAACAATATTAACAACTGCTTTGTTTACAGAAACATAGTAAATGCCTTCAAAAGGATTAAAAAGAGGATGTTTTTTGATCAAAAAATAATCATACTTTTCATATGGTGCCAATTTCTATATTTTTCTGGTTTCACTTCAAATGCATCTAATATAGCAAAAATGCCAACCGTAATACATACAATACTAAAAACTAGTGTGAATTTTTTCATGATTTTCCATCAAAAAATTGATTAATATATAGTTTACTAAAATCTAATGTGTATGTCTGTAGCTAAGTTACAAAATGCAGTAAATTTTTTTAGAAATTACATGCGAAGTATAGTTAAAATTTAGAGTTGTAAAAATTTATTTTAAGCTCTAAATAAATAGTTAATGGAGGATATATTATTTTGATATAAAAAATTCTATAAAATAATGATAAAGAAAAATCATTTGATATTTTTTCTTTTCATGGTTTGAATGTAATGTATAAATAAATCTAATCTATCTTCGTTATAAATTCTTTGTATTGTTCGTTAACATGGAGATTTCTTTCGAGAATTTCTAACTAAAATTAAGGTTTACGAAAATTAGTTGAATCATACTTACTTTAAAAGAATTCTTCTACTAAAAATGGATATTAAAAAAAACTTATAAATTTTATTTAATAAATACCTTAAGGTTTTGTAAATACAAGGTTTATCGATTCTTTTAAAATCATTTGACCCACATTTATAACATAAAAGTATAGTTTTTTTAAATTATGAATTTGAAATTCATTGTTTTAATCGGAATATTTCTTTTAAGTTGTATGTTTATCAAACCAGAGAAAATCAATAAGGATCAGATTTTAGTATTAGAAAAAGAAATGATTGGAACTTTTAAAGGTATACGATTTTATTTTAATCGATTTCAAGAAAACCAAGCTTTTAGTATTGTTCAAAAAAAGTGTGTTTTAGATAGTGATGTAATCATTCATTGCACTGAAAGTTATACGCTTAAAGATCAACACATTAAAGATGAATATTGTTTTTTTTATGAATATAAAACATCCACTTTTGTTTTAGTTGAATATAGTAAAGATTGTAAAAAAAATAAAAATTGGTTGCAAAATTTGTTTGGAAAAGAAAAACTAAGAGATGGTGGGTTTATGATTCATGGCCAAGATAAAGATCCGTTAAACCCAAAAAAAGAGTATGGAATCAAGCTATATTTTACAAAAGGAAATCACAGAATTTTTTATCAAGACAAAAAATATTATTTTTTATTTTTTTTTATTGGTCAAGAAATCACTTTTTGGGAAAAACTTGAATAATTTTGGATATAACTATGAGTCATAAATCTTTGTCACATTTACATATCATAGCTAAAGATTTTATAAAAATAACAGATGAAGTAGCTAGAAGAATATATTTTTGTTCAGGCAAAAATGATAAAAAACGAGCGGATCAGGAAGCCGTAAAAGTAATAGAAGAAATGTTAGATCAATTGCCTTATAAAATTCATATTGTGATTGGAGAAGGAGAAAAAGATCTTTCAGCAAGTTTAGATCAAAATAAAAAATATGGAATAAGGTTTAAAGAAAATATAGATTTAGAGGTAGTAGTAGATCCTCTTGAATGTACGACAAATTTTGCGAAAGGTTTGCCTGATTCTATGTCTGTAATTTTGATTTCTGAGATAGGAATGATACAAAAAGTTCCCGGTACTTATATGAAGCAACTACTACTTCCTAAAGAAGTAAGAGATTTAACGAAAAAAGAATTTTTGCTTAAACGAAAAATTGACAATCAAACAATGGAATTGATTCATAAATATATTGAGCCATCAAGTGATGAAAGAAAAATTCGAATTAAAAAAGAATTGTTAGATGCAGAACCACAAGAAATACTTTCTTTGGTAGCTTTGGCTTTAGACTTAGAAATTAAAGATCTTACTGTTGTAATACAGGACAGACCAAGACATTATGATCTGATCGAGAAAGTAAGAAAATTAGGTGCGGGTGTAGCTTTAATAGAATCAGGTAGTATTTCCGCATCAGCTGAGATCATCATTCGAAAAGAAGGGCGATATAATTTGCTAATGGGAACTTATGGAGCTCCGGAGGGATTAATTCAAGCATTTATGGCAAAGTCTACAGATTCAATTTTTTTAGGTAGAATTCAACCTCATAATGAAAAAACTGAACAAGAAGCAGAAACATTCAATATTCTTAATAAAACTTTAAATGAAGATGAATGGGTTAAAGGAGAAGCAATCTTAGTTATGTCTGGAATTCATTCTTCTACATGGTTGCCGGGAGTTAGAAAAATTCGAAAAAAAGTTTATAAAGAAGGTGAAGTTCCGTATCGTTATTTAGTGTCTACTGTAGTTTGGACAATTAATAATGTGGAATTATACGAAATGGAAGATGGAGATTTAAGAAAAAAAGAAATTTTATTCCAATGATTGCTTTTTTTAAAAAGTTTCCTTTTCATCAGTTATTGCAATCAGGTATAGTGTTTGCGTCGAGATCGTTTCATTCTTTTTCTTCTTTAATATTTTCATTAATTATCGGTAGACTCTTGACTTTAGAAGAACATGGACTTTATAGTCAATATTCAGCAAGAATCGTTTTGTTTCAGGCTATTTTGGAAGTAGGACTTCAGTATTCTATCATACGATATCTTGCTCCTGCTGTGGTTAATAACATGGAAAGAAAAATCTATCATTTGTTAAAGGCTTCTTTAATCATAAAATTTTATGCAATCGTTTTTGTATTTTTTATAGTTGTTTTGTGGATGTTAGATAGTTATATTTACTCTAGATGGAATCTTAAAACAAATTTTTTTCCATTAGAACCATTTCCCGAACAGATTACTAATATTTGGTTGGCATTTTTGTCTGCTATAGGAATGTCTTTTTTTTCTTATTTTGATGCAATTTTGGTTTCTTTTAAAAATTATAGGTATCTTTCTCTCTGGCTACCTTTGACTAATTTAATACGATTGTTGATTCTATTTTATTTCTTTTTTATAAACGAAGGGATTTTGCAATTAACCCATGTTTTGTTTTCTTTTATGGCTGGGACTTTTTTGTCTTGGCCTTTTTATTTTTTTATATTTGATGTAAAAAAATTTTTATTTCCTATATATAAATTCAAAACAAGGTATTGGGTTTGGAAACTTCTTAAATATAATAGTTGGGTAATTCTTGCTTCTTTTTTTGCAATTTTAGCAGATTGGATGGAGATTTTACTTTTACAAAATCAAAAAGATGCAGGAATTTATAATGCGGTAAGAGTCCCTATGCAAGGAATAGTGATATTATTATCTACAATGCAGTCATTTTTTATGCCTACGATGTCTACGTTTACTAAGAGTACGGAATATTTACAGTATTTTAAGAAAATTTATATTTTTATAGTTCTCATATTTTTTTCTTTACTTCCTTTTGGATTGATTTTAGAAAAGCTAATTCCTTTATGGTTTGGAGAGCAATATTATTCTTCATTAGATATTTTATGGATTGTATATCTTTCATTTTTGTTAAGAATTTTTTTTGCACCTTTAGGTATTGCTTTATTTACTTTAGATCAACCTTTGATGATTGCTATTGAATCTGGATTGCGTATGTTTGCTAGCTTGACTTTAAATCTAATTTTAATTCCTAAATTTGGTATTTTTGGTGCTGCTTTGTCTTCTTTATTTTCTCAGTTTTTTGGATGGGTTTTTTTGTCATATTTTTTTTATTTTTATTTTAAAAATAACGATTTTCCGAAATTATTTAAAAATTTTAGAATTTAATTATGCAACCTGTTAATAAGAATTACTTAGAGCGGGTTTTTTTTAGATTGATTTATCAAAAGTTTACAAGTATATTAGAACATAAAAACGCAACGAATAAAGTATTTCTAATTTTTTTTACCATTTTATTCTCTATTTTGTTTTTAAATATTTTTTATTTTTCTGATCCTTTTATCGTATGGCTTGTAGAAGATTACGATCGACCTTCTGTAGTTTATGGTTACAATAATCAAGGAGAAGTGGTTCCTTATAGTGAGTTTTATATTAATCAAAGAAAAATTATAGAATTAGACAAAAATTTTAAACAATTGAATGTAACCAAAACATTTTTAGCAGCAGAAGATATTCGATTTACTGAGCATTTTGGTATTGATATTCCGGGAATTTTAAGAGCATTACTAATCAATATTATAGAAGGAAAAATTAAAGAAGGAGCTTCTACGATTACTCAACAATCAGCCCGTTTAAGATTCTTAAGTTTAAAAAGAACCATTAGAAGAAAATTACGAGAATTTAGTCTTGCTTTTTTAATGGAACTTAAATATCCAAAATATAAAATTTTAGAAATCTATTTTAACGAAGTGCCTCTTGGTCATGGTACTTTAGGAGTAGAGTCTGCATCTCAATTTTATTTTGGAAAAAGTTACAAAGATTTAACAATTGGAGAGGCATCCGTTCTTTCTTCTTTAACAACAAGCCCCAATAGTTATAGCCCTTTAAAAAATCCTATTCGGACAATTTCGAAAATGCAAATTACATTTAAACGTTTAGTAGAAAATGGGGAAATTTCAATAAAGAAGGCAGAAAAAGAATATCAAGAAATAGTTCAAAATTACATATTAACGCTAAATCGATATCCAGAAGAAAATTCTTTTTCTAAAAGATTAAATCAACATCCGTATGCTGTTTCTTATTTACTAACTCTTCTTCCACAGACAATCAAAACTCAATTAAACACCGAGGGGTATAAAATTTATACTACATTGAATGTTGAAAAACAAGCTATTGCAGAATATGTATTAGAAAATTGGCTAAAACAACTCAATGAAAGACATACTTTATACAAAAAAACTTTTACAAATTATGAAATTTTTGATGAGCATTTTGGTGATTATTTTTTATTACTTAAAAATTTTTTTAATATTCCAGATTTTAAATATTCCATTTCTAAAGAAAAAAGGGATTTTCAACTTAAATATTTAAAAGAATACCGAGATGAACTAATTCTATTGAATTATTTTTTGGGAGAAGAAAATGTAATTAATGCTTTAGAAGCAAATTATAAAAATCAAATAGAAAATCCAGATTTTAAAAAAAAATTTATAGAAGGAGCTTTAGTTTCTCTTAATCCATTAAATGGAAAAATAGAAGCTATTGTGGGAGGATCAAAGTTTTTACCCTCTAATCAATTATTAAGGTTTTTGTCGAAAAGACAGCCGGGAAGTTCATTAAAACCATTTATTTATGCTGCAGGTATTGAACACTTTAGTAAAAATCCTAATGATTTTGAACGTTCTTTAACTGCAGCTACTGTTTTTGAAGATACTCCCATTACATTTTTAGAAAAAGACTTATCCGAATACGAGCCAGAAAACTTTGGTGGAAGCTATTTAGGATCAATACGATTAAGAGAAGCCCTAATACAATCGCGAAATGTAGTTGCAGTACAAGCTTATCTTAAAGTAGGAGCGAAAATAATAAATTCCTATTTAGAATCATTGTTAGGTTTATCGAAAGATACTTTACCAAGGGAGATATCAATTGCTTTAGGTTCATACGAAGTTTCTCCTTTACAATTAGCAACAGCTTATACGGTATTTCCACGGTACGGAAATATGATTTTTCCTTATTTTATAGAAAAGATTGTTGATAAAAAAGGGAATATTGTTTATGAAGCTCCGCCACCAAAAACAAAACAAATTTTTTCTCCTGAAACTAGTTTTATTATCAGTGATATTTTAAGAGATGTGGTTTTAAAAGGAACAGGAAAAGCTGCGAATATTTATAATGTGCCTGTATATGGAAAAACGGGGACTTCTAATAATTTTACGAATGCTTGGTTTGCAGGGTTTGTTCCAGATAATGTAACAGTGGTTTATATTGGATATGATGTGAATCAATCTTTAGGTCCTTCGGGAACAGGTGGAGGTTTTGCAGCTCCTGTATGGCGGGATTATATAACAAATGTTTTAAAATCAATGAATTATCCAAGATACAAAGAAATGGTGATTCCTGAAAATATAATTAAAAAAGAAATTTGTAATATTACAGGAAACCTAGCAACTGAAGGTTGTAATTCAATATCGGAATACTTTATTAAAGGGACAGAACCTACTTCGGTTTGTGAATTACACAGTAAATCTAAACAAAAAAAACAAGAGAAACTCGAACTTCAAATAAAATTAAAAATAGAAGAAGATTTATGAAGTATTGTAGTTATTGTAGTACAGAATTAGTTATAAAAATTCCAGAAGGTGATAATCGCGAAAGATATGTTTGTCCTAAATGTGGTGCTATACATTATCAAAATCCAAAGATTATAGTCGGAACAATTCCAGTTTGCGAAAATAAAA
This sequence comes from Minisyncoccota bacterium, assembly GCA_938036275.1. GTDB lineage: Bacteria > Patescibacteriota > Minisyncoccia > UBA6257 > HR35 > CALHPI01. The sequence continues at coordinate 10,179 of CALHPI010000032.1, read as the reverse complement.
TCCTTTTATGTAAAAGAGGAATTGAACCTCAATATGGTAAATGGACGATACCTGCTGGCTTTTTAGAATTGGGAGAAAAAGTAGAGGAAGGAGCGATAAGAGAAACCTTTGAAGAAGCAAATGCAAAAGTAAAAATTTTAGGTTTACAAACAGTATATAGTATTCCAAAAATTGGTCAGGTGTATTTACTTTTTCTTGCAGAGTTAATTGATAAACACTATTCACCTGGAAGTGAAACTTTAGAAACAATCTTATTCCCTTTCGAAGAATTACCTTGGGATGAAATTGCATTTTCGGCTGTTAAGTTTGCTTTAGAAAAATATATAGAAGATATAAAATTCGATAGACATCCAACGACGCATATTGGATTCTATTCAAAAAAAATATGATTTTCAATTTTTGGGGCTTCCTAAATGGAAAATACATTAGAACTATTTAATCAAAATTCGATCCAAAATTCTGAAGATTTGGATTTTTTTGGTAATCCATCTCGATTTTATCAAACCGATTTGTTATTAGCAATTCGTGTGTTGCAATCGTATAAACTAAGAATTCAATATATTTATGATAGGTTATCTAGCTTATCAAATTCAAGAACTCTTCTTTTACCTCATCAGATAGAAGCAACCTATAGAGTTATTCAAGGGATCTATCATCGATTTTTAATTGCAGATGAAGTAGGATTGGGAAAGACTATAGAAGCAGGCTTAATTATGAAAGAATTAATTTTAAGAAAAAATTATAAAAATATTTTAATAGTAGTTCCTGCTCCTTTACAAATCCAATGGAAACAAGAATTGCTTAGTAAATTTAATGAAGATTTTGTCATTCTAAATAAGAAAAATTTCGAAATGATTAGACAAAAAACTTCTTATTATAAGATTATTACTTCAATTGATTTTATTAAAAATAAACAACTTTCAGAACAGGTAAGTAAAATTAAATGGGATTTAGCAATTTTTGACGAAGCTCACAGATTACGAAGAGATTTTCATAGGATTACGCAAGCTTATCATTTTGCTGAGAAAATTTCTAAACAAGTGGAATCTCTGCTTTTACTAAGCGCAACACCATTTCGAGGAAAGATAGAAGAATTATATTTTTTAATAAAATTGATTGATCCTCATATTTTAGGCCCAGAACATTCTTTTATTAATGAGTTTGTAATTCCTTCTAGAAATGGAGAGAACATAAAAAAAATACAAAGAAAAATTCAACCGGTAATTATAAGAAGAAGAAAAATTGATGTAGGTGGTTTTACAAAAAGAATTGCGAAAACCATAAAATTCGAATTATCACCGGAAGAGAAAGTTTTTTACGAAGAAACAACTAAATATGTTAAAAAAGAATATAATTTATCAAAACAAATGCAAAATCGAGCTATTGGCTTTGTTATGATTGTTTTTCAAAAATTATTGGATTCTTCTACGCGTGCTTTAGTAAAGGCTTTAGAAAAAAGAAAATCAATTTTAGAAAGTAAACTTTATCGTTTTATTCCAAAAGAAACTGATTTTGAATATGATTTCGAAGAATATATAGAATATTTAGAAAGCGAAGAAGAGCTTTTAGATCAGATTTCTCATTTTGAGCATAAACAAGAGTTTAGTGAAATACGAAGAGAAATTCTTTCTTTGTCAAAACTTTTAAGTTTAGGAAAAAAAATAAAAAAGGATACAAAATTACTAAAACTAAAAGAAACTATTAATTTTTTAAAACAAAATCATCATAATAAGATTATCATTTTTACTCAATTCAGGACAACACAGGAATATTTATTAGAAAATTTAAAAGAATATCATTGTAATATTTTTAATGGTAGTTTATCGAATGAGCAAAAAGAAAATGAAATATGGGAATTTAGTGAGAAAGGAGAAATTTTGATTAGTACTGAAGCTGGCGGAGAAGGAAGAAATTTGCAGTTTTCAGATGTTTTGATCAATTATGATCTGCCTTGGTCACCCTTAAAGATGGAACAAAGAATTGGTAGAATTCACCGTTTTGGACAAAAAAAAGATGTTTTGATTCTTAATTTTTCAACAAAAGGAACAGTAGCGGAACGGGTTTTGCATATATTAGAGAATAAGATCAAAGTATTCGAAGATTCTCTAGGACCTTCAGATGTCTTGTTGGGTTCAATAGAAGAAGAATTAAATTTATCAAAATTTATAATGGAGTTGATTTCAGAAGAAAAAAAACAAAAGGACTTAGAAAAAAGTTTAGAAGAAAAAATAGAAAATATAAAAAAATCTTATAAATTATTAGAAGAATTAGTATCCCCCAAAGTGATCGATTTTAATCTTTCTGAATTTTATAAAGTTATTCAGGAAGAAAGAACCGTGAATAATCAACATATAGAAAGATTAGTACTGGACTATTTAAAAGAAAATCAAAATAAAGATGTTTCTTTAAAAAAAATAAAAAAAGTAAAAAATATTAACTTTTATACTTTATTGCCAGAAAATAAAATTGCTGTTTTTGATTCTTTAACAGCTTTTGAAAATGAAAGGTATGTTTTTCTTGCAATAGGTCATAAATTAGTAGACGAAGCGTTACAATATTATTTAAAATTTTCTAATGACGTTTTTATTATAAAATTCAGATCTAACCGATTTCAAAAAAAAGGTTTTTATTTTGTTTTCGAAGTAAATGTGTATTTTCCAAAAGAGAAAAAAGAGCTTATAATTATATTTTCTAAAAAAAATTCTAATGAATTCGAAATTATTACTCAATTTTCTTTAGAGGATTTATTTCAGAATCCAAAACTCATAAAAGAAGTAGAGATTTTAGAAATCAAAGAAAAAGAAATAGAAATAATAAAAGAAAAAGCAAAAATGGCTAGAAATTGGGTAGATAATCAAATCTATAATATGAACTTAAATTGGTTGTCTAATCTTAAAGAATTATATAAGAATGAGCAATATAAAATCGAGATTAGCTATGGGAAGATAATTAGAGATCTGGAAGAAAAAAAAGATATAGAAAGATTGAAATATAAAATGAACCCAAGAGCAGAAAGAAAAGCAATACAAACAAGACTGGAAAACGCCATACAAAACACTAAATTAGAATTAGAAAAACAAATTCGAAATTTACATAATAAAACGATTCTAAAAAAAGAAATCAAATTGTTTCAGATTTACTGGAATGATTAGCCCCCGTAGCTCAGTGGATAGAGCATTGGTTTCCTAAACCATGTGCGCAGGTTCGAGTCCTGCCGGGGGCAAATAACAAATACTAATTTTTGATTCCTTCTCCTTTTATTTGAATGAACACTTCTTCTCCAATAACCAATCCTCCAGTTTCTAAAATTTTATTCCAGGTAATTCCAAAATCTTTTCGATTGATTTTTGTTTCTGCTGTAAATCCAATTCTTTCTTTGCCCATAAAATCTTTGATTTTAGCTATATATTTGACATCCATTACCACTTCTTTCGTTATACCTTTTATGGTTAATTTTCCTTTTAATTTTTTTGTTTCTCCGGCTTTAATTTTTATTGCTTCTGTGTTAACAAATTCAATAAAAGGATATTTCTTTGCATCAAAAAAGTCTTCACTTCTAAGATGATCATCTCTTTTTTTGTTTGCTGTGTCAATAGATTCTACTTTGATTTTTGCACTAACACTTTTTAAAGTATTTGTATTTTCATCATATTCAAAGATAGCTTCATAATCATTAAATCTACCATCAACGTTAGAAATCATCATGTGTGTAATTTCAAAACCAACTTTTGTGTGAGCATTATCCACTATATAAGAATTTGCCCATAAGCCTATTGATAAAAAAAATAATAAAAATTTCCATTTTGAAAATTTTAGGACCATTTGAAACCTCCGTTTTTAAATTTAAATATAAAATAATTATTTCGAAAGTTTTGTCTACATAATTATTTTTTATTTGCTTTTTTGATCATACTTTCTACTTCTTTAGTTAATTTTAGTTTTGCAAAGGGTTTAATATTGTTTTTTTCGAACCAATCTTGATTCATTTCTAAAGCATATTTAGCGGGTTTTGAAGAAGTATGAATTGCTTCAGAATAAGGAGTAAGCTTTTGTACCTCTATTAAAAAGCCATCTTCATCAAAAAAAGCAAGATCTAAAGGAATTTGGGTATCTTTCATCCAAAAGCTTTGATAATCTTCGTAAGAAAATACAAAAAGCATTCCTTGATTTTCTTTTAAATATTTTCTTTTCATTAATCCTTTTTTTCTTTCTTCCAAAGTAATTGCTAATTCTACTTCGATGGGAATTTCGTTAATGTAAATAATGTAAGTTTTTTTTAAGAGATGTTCAAAACAATATATTGATAAAATTAAAAAAAATATGATTTTTGTTTTATTCAGGAAGTTTTGGAATTTGTTTGTCATCGGTAATATAGGTTCCTAAAAATTTGTTTTGTATTTCGTCTTCCAATTGCATTTTATTTTTTTCTTGATTTATATTATTTGTATTTGTTTCGCTTTCAAAAATTAGGTTTTTGTTTCTTGGTATTGCTTGTGAATTTTGACTAAACAGTTTTTCCTCTGAGATATCAATTCCTTCGAAATATTTAGTTAGAGTGTTGATCTCTCGTATGATTTCTTCTAAGGTTGGTTTGTTCAGTTTTTCGTGAATCTTAATAAGATGAACTTCTAATAAGATTCTTGCTTCGTATGAATTTTTTATTTTTAATAAATACGCTTTTGATTTTAATTGATAAAATTCTTCAAAAATAGCTAATAGTTTTTCGTATTGTATTGTATTAGTTAAATTTTTTACTTTTTCTATATCTTCAGTAATTAAACCCAAAATTTCTTTGTTATGTATTCCTTTTTTGATTAAAATGCAAATTCTTAAAAATTCTAAGTATTCCCAAATCAATTTTTCTAAATCACTACCAAAATCAAAAATTTCTTTTATTGGTAAAATCAATTCTTCTATGGATAGATTCGAAAAAAGATTTTGAGTAATTTTTAAAAATAAATCTATAGGATAACTTCCCATTAGTTCTTTTATTTTTTCATAAGTGATTTCTCCTTTTGTATATGCGATTACTTGTTCAAAAAAAGAAAGACTATCTCTAACAGAACCATCACCTTTTTTTGCAATTAAAAACAAAGAATTCTTATCAACTTTAATATTTTCTTTGATTGCTATTTGTTCTAAATAGTTTTGTAATTTTTGAATACTAACTTTTCGAAAAGTAAAAATCTGACACCTTGATAAAATAGTTTCGGGTATTTTATTGATTTCTGTAGTAGCTAAAATAAATAAAATGTATTCAGGAGGTTCTTCTAAAGTTTTTAATAAAGCATTAAATGACTCTTTTGTTAGCATATGAACTTCGTCAATTATATAGACTTTTTTATTCCCCTTGATGGGTTTAAATTTTACATTTTCTCTAAGATCTCTTATGTCTTCTATCCTTCGGTTTGATGCTGCATCGATTTCAATTACATCTAAAGAAGTACCGGAAGTTATTTCTTTGCAAGATTCACATTGGTTACATGGCTCAACGCCATCAGGTTGGAAACAATTCACTCTTTTGGCTAAAATTCTTGCAATTGTGGTTTTACCAACTCCTCTAGGACCATAAAACAAATATGCTGAACCTAATCGATTTTCTTTAATTGCATTTTCTAGTGCATAAATCGTATGATTTTGTTCTAAAATTTCTTCGAATCTTTGAGGTCTATATCTTCTTGCAAGGACTTTGTAAGAATTCATATGTCAATTGCAGTTTTTCATTTGATTTTCAATAAGTCAATACAGAAAAAAATTCATTTTTTTATTGCTGGAATGTATTATTTTTTTCATTTAGTTTTTTACTTTACTTAATTTTATTATTTTTTTTTTATTATTACATATAACGCTTTAACCGAATTTAAAGTTTAAGAACTGGAGGTGATTTTATGGTAGATGCGAACATGACTCAAGAAGAAATCGATGCCTTATTAAGTGGAGTAGAAAGTTTAGAAGAGCCAGAGATAGTACCCGATAAAACTTTAACGAGTGCAAAAGAAGTTTCTTTATCTCCTTTAGAACGAGACAGAATTGGCGAAGAAATTCTAAATGGCCTTTTAAAGGGGGCATCGGGTTTAAAAGCGTTATTAAATTTAGATGTAACTATAGAAAATCCATACGTGGATATAAGGAATCCGAATGATATCTATAAAGATTTTAAACAAAAAAATGTGATTTTCGAAGTTAAAATCAATGGGGCAATTAATGGAGAAATTTTTTTTCTATTACCTTACTTAGAAGTTCAAAAAATTGTGAATATTATTATGGGAGGAATGGGGCAAGATGTAAGTGATGAACCTCTTGATTCAGCTCAAAAATCTACAATTAAAGACGCACTAAATCCTTTGTTTTATTCTCTTATTAACCATCTTTCTATTCAAATTGGAAATACTATTACACCAATTGGAATTTATATTAAAAACACGGATGAATTCACAGATACTCTTTCCGAAAGTTCTTATTTAAGGATACAATATAGTTTTAGTATTTTAGGTTTTATAAATACTAAGTTATTGGTAATTTTACCTTTTTCTTTAGCCAGAAATGTTTTAACTTTAATTCAAACGAAAGAAAAAACTTCGAAAGTTAAAACACAAGAGGAAGTAGAAAAAGAACCTTCGATTCCAATCAAAGAAGTTGAATTTCCTAATATCAGTACCACAACACAAGGACTTGCAACACCCAATATGGAATTGCTCCTTGATGTACAAATGAACGTATCTGTTGAATTAGGAAGAACTAAAAAATATATCAAAGAAATTTTAGAAATGGGAGAAGGTTCAATCATAGAATTAGATAAACAAGCAGGAGAGAATGTCGATGTACTTGTGAATGGAAAATTGATTGCTAGGGGCGAAGTTGTAGTAATAGATGAAAATTTTGGTGTACGTATTACAGAAATTATTTCTCCAAAAGATAAATTAGGGATCAAAAAGAAATGAATAATAATATATGAGAAAAAAGTATGGTATAACAAAGCGCTCCCAAAATTCAATTCAAAAAAAAGTTTATGTTTCTACGAGTAAAATTCATGGTTTAGGTGTATTCTCGAAAAAAAAAATTCGAAAAAATGAATATATTGGAAGTTACGAAGGAGAAATTGTTTTAGAAGATAATACCTACGTACTATGGGTTCAACAAGATCATGGAGGTTGGATCCTTATCGATGGAAAGAATGAGCTTAGGTATTTAAATCATTCTTCTAAGCCAAATGCTGAGTTTCGCGATAATAAACTTTATGCGATTCGAACCATTAAACCTAACGAAGAGATTACTATTCATTATGGCGAAGACTGGAATGATATCCCTTAAACCTTAATGAAATTTTTCATAACGATGTATTATTTGAGTTTGATGTATAAAAGATTTGACTAAGAATTATAGCGGAAAAATTTTGATATTGGGTAGCCCAGGTAGCTCAGTCGGTAGAGCAGAGGACTGAAAATCCTTGTGTCGGTGGTTCGATTCCGCCCCTGGGCATAGTTTAAAGGTTTATGCTTTAGGAACCCAGCTAGTGCACCATCCTTCGGGGCTAATAGGTCCTTTGATTAGATTACATTTACCGCAAGGAGAATTTCCTTCGGCAACAACATAGAGGGCGCAGTTATTGCATTTTTTATTGGGTTCAGGTGAGTAATCGGTATATTGTAGATTTTTTCTTTGTTCGATTTCTTCTTGTG
>CALHPI010000031.1 GCA_938036275.1 Minisyncoccota bacterium | reverse complement strand
GAGCAATTTTTTCAGCATCCAATCTAAATTCTTGAAACTTTTCTAATCCAACCATAATTCAATTATAATTTAAAATTATGAGATTTTTGTTAAAGCTTATTTTAATTTTTATTTTTCTAACGGTTTCTTTTTTAATTTTTTTGATTTTGATTGGTAACATCTATTTACCCCAACCTGAAGTTTTAGGAGAAAAAATAATTAGCGGTGGGACAGAAATTTATGATCGAACTGGTAAAGTTCTTCTTTATAAAATTGGTTTAAGAAGATCGTGGGTTAATTTTGAAGATATTCCAGAAAAAGTTATTAAAACAATTTTAGTTGCTGAAGATATTGATTTTTACAAACATAAAGGTTTTAGTTTAAAAGGCATTTTACGTTCTTTTTATTTAAATTTAAAAACCGGAAGTTTAGAATATGGCGGTTCAACAATTACTCAACAATTGGCGCGAACAATTTTTCTTTCTCAAGAAAAATCAATTATCAGAAAAATAAAAGAGATTATTTTAGCTTTAAAAATTGAACAAAAATATTCGAAAAATCAAATCCTTACTTATTATCTTAATTCAATTTATTATGGCGAAGGAAATATTGGTATTAGAGCTGCGGCTGATTATTATTTTGATAAAAAATTAAAAGATTTAACTTGGTCGGAGGCGGCTGTTTTAGCTGCTCTTCCTAAAGCACCAGCTCTTTATGCCCCAATTAGTGAAGAAAATATTAAAAGATTAAAAGAAAGAAGAAATTATATTTTAGAAAGATTAAAGGAAGTTGGTTGGATAAATGAAGAAGATTACCGAAAAGCCCTAACTGAAGAAATTAAAATTAATAAAACAAAATATGCCGGAATGATTGCTCCTCATTTTGTTATTGAAGTTATGAATCAACTAAAAAAAATTTTACCTCAAGAAAATCTAGAAGAAGCAAATTTAAAAGTTTTGACAAGTTTAGATCTAGACCTCCAAAGAATTGCTGAGAAGGCTGTTTTTGAAGGAGCCGAGAGAAATAAAAAAAAGTATGGTGGAGCCAATGCTGCTTTAATGGCTATTAACCCTAAAACTGGAGAGGTGTTAGCTTTGGTTGGTTCCAAAGATTTTTATGATGAATCAATTGATGGTCAAGTTAATGTTCCTTTTCGATTAAGACAACCTGGTTCCGCTTTTAAACCTATTTCTTATGCTGCTTTATTTGAATTAGGTTATCCAGACAAAACAATTGTTTTTGATATTCCCACCAATTTTGGTAATTATAAACCTCAAAATTTTGACAAAAAATTTAAAGGACCAGTCAGTTTAAGACAGGCTTTAGCTGAATCAAGAAATGTTCCTTCTGTTAAAGTTTTTTATTTAGCAATTCCGGAAAGAGTTGTTGAATTAGCCAGAAAGTCGGGAATGAATTATCTAAAAGACTGGCAAAATTATGGTCTTTCTATGGGACTGGGAACTGCTGAGGTCCGAATGGCAGATTTAATTAGGTTTTATGGAGCTTTAGCTAATGACGGTGTTTTAGTTTCGCAAACTTTAATTTTGAAAGTAATTAAAGATACAAAAATTATTTATAAATATCACCCTCAAGAAGAAACAATTATTTCTTCAGAGACAGCTCGAATTTTAAATGATATTTTAAAAGATATCGAAGCCCGTCGAGGGCTTTTTCAAGCAAGTTTAAATTATACAATTTTTCCTGGTTATGAAGTAGCTATCAAAACTGGAACAACTCAATTTTATCAAGATGCCTGGACTTTTGGTTACACACCTAATATTGTGGTTGGAGTTTGGGCAGGTAATACTGATGGCCGGAGAATGAATTCCTTAGGAGCAAGCTTAGTAGCTGCTTTACCTATCTTTCATCAATTTTTAAAAGAAGCAATTAATCTTAATAAAATTCCACAAGAATTTTTTGTTAAACCTGAACCTCGCCAAGTCGATAAACCAATGCTCAATGGTTCTTTTATATCTCCTTATGGAATTCATAATATTTTGTTTTATATTGACAGAAATGATCCTTTAGGTCCAATACCAACTAATCCTTATAATGACCCTCAATATCTGATTTGGGAAAAAGCTCTCGAGAATTGGCTTAAACAAAATATTGAAAACTCAGCTCAAAATCAGGGTATTTTGTTTTAAGAAATGTTTTTAGTTCTTCGAGTCGAAAACGATCGGTATCTCGAGGAATTTTAATGATCAATCTTTTTTCAATTTTATGAAGATAAATTCTTTTTTCTGGAAATTTGTTTTTAATAATTTTAGCAATCTCCCAAAGTTCGTTTTTATAAATAATTATTCTTCTCATCGATGGATGGAAACATAAACAAAGTCATCATCAATAGGTGACTTTATATAAATTGGAGTACTTTCAACTGTTGGTCCGCTAAAAAATCCTGCCAAAATTTTATCACTGTCAATAACTTCAAAACCATCGAGAAGAAAATCGATATTGAATTTTATCCTAAATTCTGGTTCGGTCAAATTATTCTCTTTAATTTCAAAATTAACTTCATTTTTATTTTCTCCCAAAAGTTCATTTTTAGTATAAATTTCTAATTTTTCTTCATTAAAATTAAAACTCAATTCAGTTTCTTTTAACTCACCAGCGAAAACTCGATTCAATTTTAAAGCTTTAAGAAGATTGTTTTTATCAATTAAAAAAGTAAAAAGAAAATTACCTGGAGAAATAAACGGAGTATAATTAGGATAATCAATAGCCAAAAGTTTGGTTGTTAATTGATGATTTAAAATTTCGAAAGTTACCTGATTTTCTTCGAAATATATTTTTAGTTTTCCCGACTTTCTTTTAATAGCTTTATATTCCTGTAAAATCCTTTTGGGTAAAAGAGCGCCTATCTTTTTAAGATTGGTCTCAAAAAATTGAGGTTTGATTCTTTGAATTGCTAACCTAATAGTATCAGTTGCCACCAGATTTAATCTTTCTTGATCGAAATCAAAATAAATTCCAGAATATTCAGGACGTAAATCAGATGTTAAAAAAATTGGCCAAAGGCGCTGAAGATAATCTTCAAAAATATCATTATCGATTTCAAAATAGTTATCATAAGAAATTTCTGAAAAAGTTACAAATTCTTCTTCTAAAAGACCAGGTAAACTAGAAAGAGATTTTTCTCCCTTAATAAACAAAACATTATCTTTAGCTTCTAAAATAACTTCATCTTCATAAAAATTTTCAATAATCTTTTCAAATTGTTTAGCAGGAATCAAAACTTTGCCTTCCTGAATAATTCGACCAGGAAATCTTGTTTGATAATTCAATTCTAAGTCGGTAGCTGAAATATAAATTTCATTATTTTTTGCTTCGAGATAAAAATAATTAAGAATATTTAAATCATGTTTACGGGGACAGATATTGGTAACAACTTGCAAAATCTCATAAAGTTTTTCTCGAAGAAGACTTATAATCATAGTTTATTTAAATAGTATTATATAGTATTGTTAATTTGTGGAAAAGTCTTTAATACTTTTATTTTAAACATTTTTTGTAAAAACAATCATTGGAAAAATTGGGGATAAAAAGTTAAGATTCTAAAATTTTTGATTTAAGAATTTCAATCCCCTGAGAAAATTCAGAATTATTCTTCAACTTTTTAGCAACTTTTTCATAAGCATAAATTATAGTCGTATGATCTTTTTTAAGAAGTTGACCAATTGAGGTGTAAGAAAGTTGAGATATTTCTCTTAAAAGGTAAATTAAACATTGGCGAATCTCAACTAAATGTTTAGTTCTTGTTTTTTTGAAAATATCTTCTTCTTTAATTTCATAATGATCAGTAATAACTTTAATAATTTTTCGAGGAGTAATTTTTCGATAATAATCCTTAGAAAATTTTTTAATTATTTCCTCAACTTTTTCTAAGGATAATTTCCCGTTTTTTGAATAATAAAAAATAACCGCACTTAAAGCTCCTTCCAGCTCGCGAATATTTCGGGTGATTTTTTTAGCAATTAATTCATAAATTTTATCGTCAAGAACAATATTTTTTTCTTGAGCTTTAACTTTTAAAATCGCTAATCTTGTTTCGTAATCAGGAGGTTGAATATCAATAACTAAACCACCCTCAAATCTTGATTTTAACCTTTCTTCAATATCAGGAATAAGCCGCGGTGGTCGATCTGAAGAAAAAACTATCTGTTTAGAAAGATTGTAAAGATAGTTGAAAGTATGGAAAAGTTCTTCTTGAGAAGTTGTTTTTCCAGAAAGAAAATGAACATCATCTAAAATCAAAACATCAATATCTCGAAATTTAAAACGAAATTCCTCAATGGAATGATTTTTTAAAGCATTAATAAACTGATTAGTAAATTCTTCGGTTGTTGCATAACGAATCTTTAAATTTTTATAGTTTTTTAAAACCTCATTACCAACAGCTTGTAAAAGATGAGTTTTTCCAACACCAACTGGTCCATAAAGAAAAAGAGGATTGTTGCTCCCTCCTAAATTTTTAGCAACGCCTTGACAAGCAGCAAAAGCAAGTTCATTACTTTGTCCAACAACAAAATTATCAAAACGATAGCGGGGATTAAGATTAGTTTGAGGATTGATATCAAAAATTGCTAAAGGTTTTTCAATAATTGTTTGGGTTAATCTTTTAAAAGAAGATTTTTTAGTTTCTATTTGTAAAGTTGGTTTGTTAGAAACAACCAATTCAATATGCTTAACTTCCGGGAAAAATTCTTTTACAGATTTTAAAAGAAGTTGATTAAATTTCTTTTCTAGCCAATCTTTAACAAAACGGCTTGGGACCTCTATTTTCAAAACGCCTTGATTGTAAACCTTGGGAACAAGATTTGCAAACCAAACTCGATATAAAGAATTACCAACATTTTCTTTAATATTGTTTAAAACTTTTTCCCAAGTGGTTTCAAAAAGATCGTTAGTCATTTTACTTGAATTATACTTAAAGACAAAATCGAAGTCAAAAAATGACAATCTTAAATAATCGTGGAAAATTTGTTGAAAAGAATTTTTTTAACTAATTGATCAGCTAATTTATTTTCCTCGCGGGGAATAATCTTAATTTCAATTTCGCCAAAATCAAATTTTAAATTATGAAATTTAATAAAATAAGGAAAAAGATCTTCTTCAAGAACTTTAAATTCATTTTTTAACTGCTTGCCGACAAGTTCGCTGTCTAAATAAAGAATAATTTTCATTTGTTTAGTTTTTTCTTTACCGAAAAGATGTTTAATTTTTTCTAAAGCAAAAATTACAGCTTCATATTCAGCTTGATTATTTGTTTTTTCACCAATTTCTTGAGAATATTCTTTAATTTCTTGAGGTAATTTGATGACAACACCCAAAGCTGCCCTACCCGGATTACCTAATGATCCACCGTCAGTATAAACAATAATTTCTTGAGAAAAATATTTAAGATTTTCTTCGCCAATAATTTTTAAAAAAACTTTATAAGCAGCATACGCGTCATCATAAGCTGAGTGAGCTTTGCCACGGTCAATATTTAAAACTTGGCAAATCTTAGTTAATGTTTCTTTATCGCCTAAATTTTTAAAACCATATTTAGCGACAGCTAAAGAAAAGACATCAATCCTTCGATAATCAAAAGGATCATCAAAACCATTTTCATAAAAAGCTCTTTCTAAACGAGAGGAATCAAAATGAACGACCCAGCCAGCTAAAATTTTGTTTTGAAATTTAGGATAAAGAATATTTAGAACATCCTTTAATTCACGGGCATTTTGCCATTTTTCTTCCGAATAACCAATAAGTTCTAAAGCTTGAGGATCAGCTCGGGTAAGATCCTGAGGTTTGATTAAAAAATCAAAACTTTCTTTAACAGCTAAATTTTTATCAACAATCAGCCCGGCAATTTCCAAAATTTCAGCATCAAATTTTGTTGAGCTCGTTTCAATATCTAAAAAAACAACCTCGGCATTGTTTAAATCTATTTTTACCATTTTAAGCCAATAAAATTTCGGGGATTACTTAAATAATCGAGCATAGCCCCGCCACCGGTTGAGATATTTTTAAATTTTTTTAAAACACCTTTTTTCTGTAAAAAAGCTAAAGTATCTCCGCCACCAATTAAGATAAATTTATTTTTTAGAGTTAATAAAAATTTAGTTAATAACCAAGTGCCTTTTTCAAAGTTTTGATTTTCAATATAACCTAAAGGACCATTCCAAACAATTGTGTTGTATTTTTTTAATTCGGTAAATAACATTTTTAAACTTTCAGGACCAACATCATAAATAATATCATTTTGATTAATTTCTCCTAAAAATTTATTCTCTAAATTTTGATTATGAAAATCAAAAGGAACTAAAATTTTCCCCGATTTAATTTTTTTAATTTCATTAATAATTTCTTTTTCGATTAAAGATTCACCAATCTCAAAACCTTGAGCTTTTAAATAAGTATTAGCTAAACCGCCAGCTAAAAAAATTAAATTAGCTTTTCTTAAAAATCGTTTTATTAAAGGAAGTTTGGTTGAAATTTTAGCGCCTCCTAAAATTAAAGCTAAAGATTTTTTTGTTTTTAAAACTTTATTGAGTAAATTAATTTCTTTTTCAAAATTTAAGCCATAAAATGTTGGTAAGAGCTTTGGCAGAAGATAAATTGAAGTATGTTTTCGATGGGAAGCTGAAAAAGCTTCATTAATAAAAATCTCACCCAGGCTAGCTAATTTTTTAGCAAAATTCCAATCACAGTTTTTTTCTCCGGGCCAGAACCTTAAATTCTCAAAGAGAGAAATTTTTTCTTTAATTGGTAAATTAAAATTTTCAAGAAAACCAATTTTGGTTTTTAAAATTTTTTCAATTTGAGGAATTAATTTTTTAAACGAATATTTTGGTTCTCTGTTTTTAGGGTCGTCTAAGTGGCTGATTAAAATAATTCTTTTAGCTGGTTTTAAAAAATTTAAAGTTTCTTTAGAACTTTCAATTCGATAACTATCAAAAATTTTCTCTTTTTCCAGACTAACATTAAAATCAACTCTTACTAAAATATTTTTACCTATAATTGATTGTCTATTTTTAGAAAGTATTTTTTGGGAATTAATCACTCTTGACATTTTTTTTAAATTTATTATAATTAAATTAGCACCTTCCCAAACCCCTTCCTAACCCCTTCCAACCTCTTCCCCTTCCTCTCGTCCCCCCCTGGCGGGTTTAAGGTTTTTGCCTCCCGCCAGGGTTTTTTTATTAAGTTCTAATTCGATATTGTAAAGCTTCAGCTATATGTTCTAATTTAATATTCTCACTGTCTTCATAGTCAGCAATTGTTCTTGCTAATTTTAGAATTTTATGAACACCTCTTAAAGAAAGCCGGTAACTATCAATAGCTTTTTTGAAAAAATCCTCACTTTTTTCATCTAAAGAGCAATATTCTTTTATTTTTTTAGCTGGAATCTCTGAATTGTTTTTAAAGTTTTCATTCTTGAATCGAAATTTAATTTTTTCATTAACTTCAAATATCTTTTCTTTTATTTTTTTAAAGTCTTTTTGTGGCAAGTTAAAAATCTTTTCACTTTTCAGTCGCGGAACATTTAAATTAATATCAATTCTATCAAACAAAGGTCCGGATATTTTTCGTTGATAACGATTGATTTCAGAAACAGTACATTTACATTCAACTTCAGGATCACCATAAAAACCACAAGGACAAGGATTATAAGCACCAACAAACAAAAACTTAGCTGGATATTTAATTGATTTTTTAGCTCGAGCAACTGTAATCTCTCCTGTTTCTAATGGTTCTCTAATTCCTTCTAAAACATCTCGGCGAAATTCAGGAAGCTCATCAAAAAATAAAACTCCTCGATGAGCTAAGGTTACTTCTCCTGGTTTTGCTTCTTTGCCACCGCCTAAAACTGAAACTGCTGAAGCTGAATGATGAGGTGCGCGAAACGGCGGTCTTTTAATTAAATTTTCTTCTAAAAAGCCCAAAGCACTATAAATTGTTGAAATTTCTAATGACTCTTCATAGGTTAAATTCGGTAATAAATTAACTATATTTTGAGCAATTAAAGTCTTACCTGTTCCTGGTGGCCCATAAAGTAAAAAGTTATGCCTGCCTAAAATTCCAAAAATAATTACTCTTAAAATATAATCATCAAAAACAATGAAATTTAAATCAAAGTCTTCAATTTGAGTTTCAAAATTTTTTGGCTCCAATGGTTCTTTTTCTAAATTACCTTCTAAAAAATCAACAACTTCTTTTAAATCACTAAAACCATAAATTTCAATCTCTTTGACAAAAGAAACCTCATTTAAATTTTCTTCAGGCAAAATAACTTTTTTGAAAAAATTCGCTGATTTTAAAACAATCGGTAAAGCACCCTTGATTTTTTTGATTTTACCATCTAAGCCAAGTTCGCCTAAAAATAAAATATCCGAAGGTAACCTGCTAAGCTGCCCTGAAGCATATAAAAAAGCTAAAGCAATTGGCAAATCTAAATGAGAACCTTCTTTTTTAAGGTCCGCTGGTGATAAATTAACAACAACCCGGGAATTTATTTTGTTTGGTGGTTTAGCAGCGATATTTTTAATAGCTAAATTGATTCTCTCTTTAGATTCATCAATTGTTTTATCAGCTAAACCAACAATTTGAAAATTTGGCAAACCTCCCAAAAGACCAACTTCAATTTCAATAATTTCTGCGGAAATTCCTGAAAGAGTTGCCGCTCTGATTTTGGCTAACATCTATCTTTGAGTTTTTAAAATTTCTTGATAAATTTTTTGACTAATTTCTGGATTTTGCTTTAAAAATTCTCTAGCTGATTGAAAACTACCACCAAGTTTTGTCCCTTGAAAAGAGTAAGTATTGCCAGATTTTTCAATGACCTTTAATTTTTCACCTAAATTCAAAAGATCAGCTTCATAAGAAATTCCTTCATTATAATAAATCTCGAGTTCAGCAGTTTTAAATGGTGGTGCAACTTTATTTTTAACAACTTTGGCTTTAATTTTATTACCGATTATTTCTTCGCCTTTTTTAATTTGAGCAATTCTTTTAAGTTCAATTCTAACTGAAGCATAGAATTTTAGAGCTTTACCACCAGGAGTTGTTTCTTGACCAGGAACCATCCCGCCAATCATTGCTCTTGTTTGATTAATAAAAATAACAACTGTTCTTGTTTTGTGAATAATTCCGGAAAGTTTTCTTAAAGCTTGCGACATCATTCTTGCCTGAAGACCAATATATTGATCACCAATTTCACCTTCAAGCTCGACTCTCGGAACCAAAGCTGCTACTGAATCAACAATAATTAAATCAAAAAGACCAGATCTCACTAATCTTTCAACAATATTTAAAGC
>CALHPI010000030.1 GCA_938036275.1 Minisyncoccota bacterium | reverse complement strand
TTCTAAAGCAGATTCTAAGAATTGTTTATAAAGATCTGGTTTTTTATCTTTTCGGGTTATAAAAATTGACATTACCGTCCAATCGCTTACTCTTGCTCCTATGTTTATCAGATAAACGCTATCAAAATTAAGATTGTCAGGCTCTCTACTTCTATTCAAAATCAAATCATTGGGTATCTCAATTTGATATCCTTCAGCATGATTGATTACTAATTTTCTATTTCCTTTAGGAATTATTTCAACGCCTTCAAGTTCGATATCAGTTGAGGTTGAAAAGTAAGCATCAAAGTCTAAGAATTTAGAAACCCTATCGGCATATTTTTCTTCATCAAATTTTTTCGCTCTTTCGATTTCTTCTTCAATTTCTTTAATTTGCTGTTGGGTTTGTGCAATTTCTTTATTAACATAAGCTCTATAAATTTCCTCGAACAAAAAATAGCCTAAAACCGAAGCAATACAAAAAATCAAAATAACTAAAATTAATTGAAGCTTATTTTTTAAAAAAGAAAAAACCCGTCCCATTATTATTAAACATTATATAAAAACCTTTTATGTTTTTAACACTTGATTGTTAAAAACTTTGCATTATAAAATGCTATAGCAAAATATAATACCACGGATAAACGCGGGCTCGGCTATCAGAAAAATAAGCCCCTTATAAACAGCGATCGCTGAATATAAGGGGCACCAGATATTTACTCTACCAACTTTGACGATCGTCAATTTTGGTAGAGTAAATTATTAACCAACTTCTTGTTTGCAAGTCATAGCTAAACAAGAGCTTTCAATAATAAAATCAATAAAATCCCATAGCAAAAATTATCAAATCCTATTTAATTTTCCAAAATTTATAATAAAATAAAATTATCTTTTCTTGATTCTAAATTCTTGAATCTTGATTCTTTTTAAAACGCCCCTGTAGCTCAAAGGAAGAGCAGCTCCGTCCTAAGGAGAAGATCCCTGTTCGAGTCAGGGCAGGGGCAAAAATGGTAGCTGATTTATTTTTTGTTTATGGATCAAGTTTTCTCTTAGGTAATTTTTCTGCTTATTTTTTTAAGTTTTGGTTGTTAATAAATTTTTTCATCTCGCTACTTTTTTATCTTAAGTTCAAAAAGTTAAAACTTACTCTTTTAGTTTTTCTATTTCTTTTTGCTGGCTCTTTGTTTTATTTGGCAAGAAAAGAGACAGTCTTTATTCCTCCTCAAATCAAAATTATCTCTGACTACCGAAATTTTTTAGAAGAAAAAATTAAAGAATATTTGTCCTTTCCTCAAGAGAATGTTTTTCGGGGGATCTTATTCGGTTCAAAATTCGATGATTATGAATTAAAAGAAAAATTTATTAATAGTGGCTTGATTCATTTAACCGCTGTTTCTGGCCAAAACCTGACAATTATGTTTTTAATTTTTAACCATTTTTTGAGAATTTTTCCATTTTTAACTCCAGGTTTAGTTTTTTATATTTCTGTACTTTTAATTGTCTTTTTTATTTTTTTAATGGGTTTTGAAGGGAGTGTTTTAAGAGCAGGACTTATGGGTTTTTTGTTAATTTTAATTAGATATAAGTTTGGTAGAATTCCTCTAAATCGTAATGTCTTGCTTTTAACTGCTTTAGTTTTTACTTTAATTAATCCTTTGCTTCTTTTAAAAGATATTGGTTCCCAACTATCCTTTTTAGCAATGGCTGGAATTTTATATTTAGGTCCAATTTTAGAAAAGAGATTTGAATTTTTGAGATTTAATTTTTTAAAGAAAACCTTAAGCGATACTTTATCTGCGCAAATTTTAACTTTACCTTTAATTTTATATTATTTTGGTAATTTCAATCTATTTTCTATTTTAGCTAATATTTTAGTTTTACCTTTGATTCCTTATTTTATGACCTTAGCTTCAGTTTTTCTTTTTTTGCCAATCAAATTTTTAACCTGGCTCTCAATTCCATTTTTAAATTATCTAATTTTTATAGCTAAAATTTTTAGTAGTTTTGTTCTTTATTTTAAATTGCCATTAATTTTAGTTATTGCTATTTACTTTTTTATCTTTTTAGAGATTTATTATTCTTTAAAAGATGAGACAATTGATTTTCGGCTTAATCTTAGCTAATCTGTTTGTTTATTATTTAATTTTTGATTTTTTGAATCAGAAAAATTTAGTTGCCTTTTTTGATGTTGGTCAAGGTGGAAGTGTTTTAATTAAAAATAAAAATAACATCTTTCTTTATGATACCGGAGCCAAACCATCTTTAGTTTTAAAACAACTTGATAAATTTGTACCATTTTATAATAAAAAAATTGATATCTTGTTTATTTCTCATCCCGATAAAGACCATTATTTGGCTGCTTTTGAGATTTTAAAAAGATATAAAGTCCGGCTTTTAGGGGTTAGTATTTTCGATTCTGAAGACAGTAGTTATAAAAGATTAATTGAGCTTGCTAAAAAGCTGCAAATTCCGATATTAGTTTTTCAAAGAGGTAATCAAATAAGCACTAATTATTTTCAAATTTATATTCTTCATCCCGATAAAAAATATAAAAAAGATAATGACAACTC
>CALHPI010000029.1 GCA_938036275.1 Minisyncoccota bacterium | reverse complement strand
CAAAGTTCGCATTGGTTCGCGACAAAGTTCACGGTCGTTATTAGTTCGCAAAAATAAACAATGACAAACATTAATATCTTTTACATAATCTTAGGAGTCGTTGTTTTAATTTTCCTTTATTTTATTTATGTTTACAATCGTTTAGTCAGATACCGTGAGCAAGTTAAAGAATCATCTTCAGATATTGAAGTTCAACTTAAAAGAAGAGCAGATTTGATCCCTAATTTAGTTGAAACTGTTAAAGGTTATGCTGCCCATGAAAGAGAAGTTTTTGAAAAAGTAACTCAAGCAAGAAGTAAAATTTTAGAAGCAAAAACAGTTAAAGAAGGACTTGAAGCTGATAATATGTTAACTTCAGCCTTAAAAACCCTATTTGCTGTTGCTGAAAATTATCCCGACTTAAAAGCTAATCAAAATTTTTTACATTTACAACAAGAATTAGTTGATGCTGAAGATAAAATTCAAGCCAGCCGAAGATTCTATAATGCTGTTTTAAGAGAGTACGAAGCTTTCCGTCAATCTTTTCCAAATTCAATTGTTGCTAATCTTTTCCGATTTCCTCCTTTTGAATATTTCGAACTAAGCTATGAAGAAAAAGAAACAGCCCAAAAACCTCCAGAAGTGAGGTTTTAAAAACAAAAATTTCTAAAAAGAAAAAGGGCACTCCTAGAAGAGTGCCCGAATGATCATCGAAATTACTGGAGCTGCAATAGCTCCAGCGATCAAAAGAATCGCCGCGCTGCTCAACAGCCGGGCTGTGCGGCGCTTGGACCGGCGGATTTCCCAGGGTCTTGCAGACCGGGAGAAAAGGATTATACTTACTCCTAAGAGAATAACTCCTAGAAGAAGGATTTCGATTTTCCCACCGGTGATTATAATACCAATAAGGAAAGAAATCAGGAGGGCTCCAATAATGAGCCCTTCCAGAATCCACCTTCGAAAGGTGGGCCACACAACTCCAGGAATTAAAAGCAAAATTCCGAGGACCAAAAGTTCTAACCCCAACGCCCAATAAAGAGCCCAAACTGGGGAAAGAAAAGCGAGTATGGCCAGTGGCAATAATGACACTAACCATACCACTGTTTGCCACCACATCTTTTGGTACACACAGTACACTACCAGAAGAGTGGTAGCAAACAAAACTACACCACCGCCAATCCAATGGTTGGCGGCAATGATAATAGCGAAAACTATTGTCACTACTGCTGTAGCTAACAAGGGGACAAACCAGCCGATCGCAACGCGAGCCGCAAGCCCTATTAGGGCTCTTGAGAGTTGTAACATAAAACACCTCCTTTTTAGTTTTCTAATTTTAATTATATCATAAAATACTATATTTGTCAACAATTTTGTTTTTTAAAATTTTTATGGCATAATTAAAATATGCCAAAAAATCCTGAACAACCAAGAAGAATAAATTGGGACCATATTATTAGAGCAATATGGGGAGCTATTTTACCTCAACTTATTGGTCCTATAAGAGAAATGAGTGCTAAAACTGCAGATAGGATTCTTCCCGAGCAGGTAAAACCTATAGTTGCAAGTTTAATTGGAGCAGCTGCTCAAATTTTCGAAAAAGAATTTAAAGGAGTTCCTTTTGAAATTGCCTCAGATGTTTTTGAACAAATAGCAGGCGGTATTAGAGCTCGTGTTGAGGAGAAAAGAAAACCAAAATCAGAACCAGAAGAATTACCAAAATTGGAAGAATTAGAAGAGATTGCTCAAAGTAAAGATCCTGAAGTTAAAAGAGGATTTCTTTTAATGTTTTCTTCGCCAAAATACCATGAGATCATAAGATCATTTACACCAGAACAGCTTGATGAATTTATAAATGTTTTAATAAATTTAAAAAAGAGATTAGAAGAAGAAAAAGAAGAACTTAGAAAAATAGGTGTCGAGATTGATATAAAAACCATTTGGCAGATAACAAGAAGCAGTCTTGAAGAAATATCTAAAATTTTAGGAAGAAATACTAGAGAAACAGCTGGGTTGTTGAAAGAAAATCTACCAATAATTATGAGAAAGATTGATGAAAAAGCTAAGGAATTAGCTGATGAAATAGAAAAGATAAATAAACAATCAAGAAAATGGCGCCTTATTTAATTTTTTTTAAAAAATATCTATGTTTGAGAGAATGAAACTTAATCCCGTTGAACAAATTAATATAGAAAGTTTATTAAGTCAAGGTATTAAAAGAATCTTAAGAGATATTTCTGAATTATCTCCGGAACAAAAAAAAGATTTGGAAGGAACCTTAAGAGGTTTATTAAAGGAATCTATCGATCAAGCCGGTGAATATTTTAACGAAGAACAATTTATTCAAATTTTAGAAAATCAAATAAATAATTCTGATATTGATGAAAATTTAAAGCAAAAAATTTTAGAACAATTAATTACTGAAAAAGAAGGAGAGAAAATTTTAAATCAAAATTTAAAAGCAGCCTTAGAAGATATTTTTAGAAGATCGCCGGAAAAGAGGGGAATGAATTTTAGAGATAAAATTGAAGATCCTCAAGAATTAAGAGGAATGCTTTATTTAATGACCCAAAATGAAAGTTTTAGGGGAGATTTCGAAAGATTAATTAGCCAAAGAGAAAGATTTTATTTTCGTTTATGGCCACCTAAATTATGGCCATTTAAGGCTGAAACTAAACCTGGAGAATTTTTTCAAGAAGTTCAA
>CALHPI010000028.1 GCA_938036275.1 Minisyncoccota bacterium | reverse complement strand
TCTTTTTCTCTATTATAAGTTGGTAAAATGGCGCTAAAATTTAACATTTTTGTTTCAATTTTGTGGTTTTCTTAAAATAATGGTATATACTACTCCAAGATTTCTAATACCTGGAATTTTATTAATTATCTTTTCAAACTTATATAATCTCAAAATATTTTCTTTCCGATAAAAAATCGAGGAAAAAATGGAAAATATCATTTTTTCAAGTAAAAATCCTATCTTTTTTAGTTTTTTACTCAATTGATATGGGTTCCAGATTTTCTCGTTCCATTCTGTGTCTTTTGTTTCTAATATATTTACTTTTTTTGCCAAACCACATTTTCTTATTAATTCAAAATGGTTAATTGGGTTTAACCCATTGGAGTCAGAAATTATTAATTTCCCGCCATTTTTGAGCATTGAAAATGCTTTTTCCAGAAATTTCTTGGTAGGAAAAATGTGGGAAATTGCCTCCATACACCAAATTATGTCAAAAAAATTTTTGTAATCTAAATCATTAACGTTTTTATTCTCAAATACTAAATTTAATGATTTTTTAAATTTTTCTTCGTAAAAATTTTTTCGCTCGCGGGCTATTTTAATAAAATTTTCTCTCAAATCCACACCTAAAACTTCAGCTCCCAAATAGGCGGCAAAAATTGCTTCCGTTCCTAGGCCGCAACCAGCATCTAAAATTTTACACCCTGGCTTTATTTCTTTAGCTAAATTTTCTATCCGAGAAGCCCAATTAAAGGCATAAAACCATCTTCTTTGTTTATTTCTCTTAATGTTTTTATAATAACTTGCAATTTCAGAGCGTAATTTGGCCTTGTCAACTTCCTCCCAAAGATTTTGGTGAAAATCTAAAAATCTATTAAAATTCATGGCAAAAGCTTTTCATGAATGGTTATTTCGCTGAGCAAACTATTTTTTCGTCTTTAGATAAAAATCTAAAAAATTAAAATATCCAAAAAAAACTAACTTAGCAAGGTTATAAATCAAAGCTTTTGAATAATTCAGTATCATCAATCGAGCCATCATCAATAATTAACAATTCAAAATCTTGAAAAGATTGATTCAAAACAGTTTTAATCGCATTTGCTAAAATATTTGCTCGATTAAAAGTCGGAAGAATTCTTGAAACTTTTTTTACCATAATATAACTTCAGGTAAGGCAAAATACAACTTTTTAATATTTTAAATATTCCAAATTTCTTTTTCTTTCTCAGATAAAGGATTTTGCCAGCAATTACAGGTAATACATCTTGAGTTGCAACGCCAAGTAAGATATTGTATTATCCAATCAAATTTAACAGAATTAAAAGGAAAAAGATCTGGAAATTTTGATTTTTTAAATAAGTATGAAATGTTGTTGAAAAATTTTTTAAAAATTTTCACATTTACGTTTCGTTAACTATTACTTGTTCAATAACATCGTACCATCTTTTTGAAATAATATCCCAATTAAAGTTAATTTTACAATTTTGTAGACCGTTTTTAATTAATTTTTCTTTTTCTTTATTATCTTGCAAAATTCTTATTGCTTCAACAAAGTTTTTTATTTCATCTTTTTCACCTATGCCAGAAATTAAAATGCCGTTAACCTTATTTTTTATAATTTCAGAAAGGGCACCGTGATTCGAAGCAACCACCAAACATCCAGAAGCTTGTGCCTCGAGAATAACTAATCCAAATCCTTCGTATAAAAAAGGAGCAATCAAAATATCACTGCTTGCTAATAAAACTGCTATTTCTTTTCTTTCCATATAAGGAATCCAAAGGAGATTAGGCAGGTTTTTTATTTCTCTGAAAAGATTTTTACTACTCGAATTTTTTCGCCCTACCATTACAAAATAAACATCGCTCATTCTTTTTGCCATCTCAATTACCAACTGTGGCCTCTTACTTTTAATTAAAAATCCAATATATGAAACCAATGGCATATGAGGAGGAATTTTATATTTTTCAAAAAGAAGCGCTTTATTTTTATTTTTTGGATTAAAAAAATCTATATCAACTCCATTGTGGATAACATAAATTTTTTTGTTCGATAAAAATGATGAAATTTGATCTTTCACGAAATGACTCACGGTAATAATTATATCTGCCCTTTTTAATAAAAATTTTGTTAAAAATAGGTTTAGGTAATAAAAGAGAAAATTATCAGAAGAGAACTTTTTGGGGGGTGGAAAGCCATTTAAATGAATTATAACTTTACTGTTTCCCGGTTTTAAAAAATAAAACAAAAAATCCAGAGGCGCGCAAATCAATAAAATAATATCTGGTTTAATTTTTCTCATCCAATAAATTCTTTCTACAAATCTCAAGTACTTATTCTTAAATTTGCAAGGAATTCTGCGAATCGCTCCTTTGCATTTTGTAGTATCTTCAACGTCTGTCCAATAAATTATTCTATTGGGATCCATTCTACTAAACACTTCATACCGAATTGTTGAAATGGGATCCCATGGCAAAGAGGTAAGTTTAAGAGAAGAAAAAATTGAGATCATTTCTCTTTTCTAAAAATAAAATTGTCATATGAAAAACCACTTTTTTTTACTATTTCAGACAAATCTTCATTGGTCGTTTTTAAATCACCTTCCTCATTAATATAAAAACATTTATAGCCAAAACTTTTTAACAATCGAATTGCATTTTGATGAAGATTGTTTAAATCTTCTTCTTTTGACCAAACTTCCATTGCCACAACGGGGGAAAAATTGCGAAAAAAATTTATTCCAACCTCTATTATTAAATTTTCTGCCCCCTCAACATCTAATTTAATAATAGTAGGAGGGTTGTGGGTTTTAAGATATTCGTCCAGAGTTATTGCTTTCACTAAAATTTCTTTTTTGAAAAGTTCTTTTTTGTTTTGAAAAATTTCTTTTCTAATTGTGCTGAGACTTGAACATTGACTAACATACATTTTGAAAATACCATTAAAATTTGATAACGCAACCTTATTTAAAAAACACCTTTTTTCATTAATAAGGTTTTGAAAAAGGCAATCAAAAATATGAGGCAAGGGTTCAAAAGAATGAACTTCTTTACAAAATTCCAAAGCCAAATAAGTGTAAAATCCCCAATTGGCTCCTACATCATAAAAAATGTCATTTTCTTTGAAATTTTTAATAAAAAATTTCGTTAATTTCAGCTCCGCTGATCCCCCAAGTAATTTAAAAAAATAAAGACAAAAAGCATCGTCATCAATAAGAGACAAATTAATCTCTCTGCCAAAAAATAATTGAGTTTTTAAAGAACTTGGATACAAACCTAATCGCCACAAACAATAAGGTAAATAAACAGAGGGAGAAAATAAAAGCCTTTTAATTTTTCTAATTATCCCCGGTCCTTGATTGCTGTAAAATTTTTGACTGGCAGAATACTGTGGCCACGATTGAAGATATTTTAGAAATTTTTCTTTTTTTTGAATTATAGTCATAATTTACCATTTAGTCCCTTAATTGTTTTATTTATTCCTTCTTTCAAAGATATTTTTGGTTCCCATTGAA
>CALHPI010000027.1 GCA_938036275.1 Minisyncoccota bacterium | reverse complement strand
AAATTAATTTTTCTATCTTTCTTAATTTGCTTTTCAATTTTAAAAAACTTACGGTAATCTTTAATTTTGATATCTTCAATTTTAAACATTGGTTGTTGGCGGAGGTTCAACTTTGGTTACTGGTGTTTCGGTTTCGATTTCAGCTTCAGGTAAAGCAGTAACTACCGGAGTATTTTCTTCAATTAAAACTTTAATTTGAGGTGGCAATTGGAGATCTTTAACATAAATTGTCTGTCCAATATCTTTCAAAGAAGAAAGGTCAACAATGATTCTTTCTGGTAAATCACGAGGTAAAGCTTCAACTGGTAATTCTTTCAAACTAAAATTAAGAACTCCGCCGCTTTTCAAAACCGGCGCCTCACCAATAAATTCAAGAGGAATTTCTGAAGTAACTTCTTTTTCTAATGATGGTACATAGATATCAAAATGAATTATTTTGTAGGTAAGAGGATGAAATTGAATATCTCTTAAAAGACCTAAGAGTTTTTGACCCTCAAAATCAAATTCAAAAAGACTTACTTCGTGTTCTTTATATAAATTTTCAATTTCTTTTTCTTCAGCATAGATTTTTTGAGACTTAATATTTGGACCATAAATTACTCCTGGTACTTTTCCTTCTCTTCTAATCTTATTTGCTTTTTCTTCTCGAAGATAAATCTTTATCATAATTTTTGCTTCTTCTTAATTCTTGAATCTTGATTCGTAATTCTTGATACGATATGCCCCCAGGAGGACTCGAACCTCCAACCGCCGGCTTAAGAGGCCGTTGCTCTACCAATTGAGCTATGGGGGCAAGCGAAGCGAGAATCAAGATTCAAGAATTTAGAATTAAGAATAATAATTTTATTTTATCATAATTTTGCAAATTTTCATTTTTCATAAAAGTATCTTAGTCTACCAAAATTGACGATCGTCCAAGTTGGTAGAGTAAAGTCTCAGCAAGAAAGATCCGGGTTGGTATTGAAAATTTAGTCGAATGGAGATCAAATAGAATTTATCTGGGTTAATCGTTGTAATATCGCTTAATTCTGTAATATTTCCAAGTCCGTATTATTTTCGCTGTAGCATTAATGTTATAATTATTGTATATCATAAGGGCGCACTTAAAAAATCTTTAAAAATGAAAAATTTCATCCAAATTGGTTTAATTGTTTTGATTGTCGGCTTATTCACATTTATTTTAGTAAAAACACCATTCAAAGAGCTTGGGAGCCCTAAAAATCAGAGCGTTACTATCGATAAAGGTAATCTTCCTCCTTTAGGTTTAGCCACAGCACCGATAACAGTTATTGAATTTGGTGATTTTCTTTGTCCTTTCTGTGCTCGAGTAGTTACCGATTTATACCCACAATTAGAAAATTTAATTCAACAAGGAAAAGTTGCTATTTATTTTCGAGACTTTGTCGTTCATCCGCAAGCAGTACCAATTCATAATGCTGCTCGCTGTGCTAACGAGCAAGGAAAATATTGGGAATTTAATAAAGAGATATTTAAAAAATTTATGAACGGAGAAATAACAACTAAAAAAGAAGTCTGGTTAAATTTAGCTAATGAACTCGGTCTTGATCTTCAAAGTTTTGAAAAATGCGTTGATGAAAATAGATATTTTAATGATATTCAGAAAGATAACCAGGAAGCTTATAATTTAGGTCTTCAAGGAACACCAACATTTTTTATTAATGGTAAAAAAATTGAAGGTATTAATATTCCCGCTATAATGTCGACAATTAATCAACTTTTACAACAATGAAAAAAATAATAATCTATACAACAACTTATTGCCCATGGTGTAAGGCAACTAAGGAGTTTTTAGAAAAAAATGGTTATTCTTACGAAGAAAGAAATGTTGAGGAAAATAATGAGTGGGCTAATGAAATGGTTCAAAAATCTGGCCAATATGGCGTTCCCGTTATTGATATTGAAGGGAAGATAATTATTGGTTTTTCTCCAGAAGAAATTATGGCCGCTTTAAAAAATGACTGAAATTTATGATTCAATCATAATCGGTGCCTCAGCAGGAGGTATCTCGGCAGCTATTTATTTAAAAAGACAGAATTTAAATTTTTTAATGATTGCTAAAGATATTGGTGGCGAGATGGTTCTTTCGGGAATTGTTGAAAATTATCCTGGTTTTCCGGAAACCAATGGAGTTGAACTCACCGAAAAATTTAAAGAACATCTTAAAAAATATCAAGTTGAACCAGTTAATGATAAAGTGATTGCTTTAGAAAAAAATAATTCAGTTTTTACAGTTAAGACTGAGAAAAATAGCTATCAAGCAAAAACAGTTATTGTTGCTACTGGTTCAACACCGAAAAAATTAAATGTTCCTGGTGAAGAGAAATTGTATCATAGGGGGGTCAGTTATTGTTATGTTTGTGATTTACCTCTATTTAAAAATAAAATTGTGGCTATTGTTGGTGGAGGTAATTCAGCTAATGAAGCTGGGATTATGGGCTCAAAAATTTGCCAAAAAGTTTATGTCATTACTAAAAACCCAGAGATGAAGGGAGATAAATTTTTGATTGAAGAATTAAAATCAAAACCGAATGTAGAAATTATTAATAACGCTTTAACTCAAGAAATTTATGGCGATGAATTTGTTAAAGGTTTAAAATATTTAGATAAAAATACAAACGAAATTAAAGACTTAAAAGTTGACGGAGTTTTTATTCATATTGGTCTTAAACCAAATTCTGATTTTATTCCTGATAATTGGCAAGTTAAAAATGAATATGGCGAAATAATTGTTAATGAGCTTTGTCAAACAAAAATTCCTGGGCTTTTTGCCGCTGGTGATGTCACCAATATTCCTCATAAGCAAATTGGTATTGCTGTTGGTCAAGGAATTATTGCCGCTCTTCAGGTAAGTAAATATTTAAATAGCAATAAATGGATTTTAAAAATTTGACCATTGCCGAAATTAAAAAAATTTTAGAAAAAACTGATCTTGAAGATTTCTATCATCATTATTTTGAATTTTTAAAAGAAGAGGATAAAAAAATCAAAGGGTTTTTGTTTTTTACGGAAAAATTAGTTTTCGAGACTATTAAAGAATTAAAAAATAGAGATAGAAATTTGCCTTTGTGGGGAGTGCCAATTGCGATTAAGGACAATATTTTAGTTAAAGGTGAAAGATGTACAGCTGGTTCAAAAATTTTAGAAAATTACATTGCTCCTTATGATGCAACTGTTATTGAGAAATTAAAAATGGCTGGAGCCGTTATTGTTGGGAAAACAAACTTAGATGAATTTGCCATGGGTTCATCAACAGAAAATTCGGCATTCTTTCCGACTGTAAATCCTTTTGATCCCCAAAAAGTTCCTGGTGGTTCTTCGGGTGGTTCAGCAGCTCTGGTAGGTGCTGGTTTGGTACCAATTGCTTTAGGTTCGGATACTGGCGGATCAATCAGACAACCAGCAGGTTTTTGTGGAATTTACGGTCTTAAACCAACTTATTCAGCGGTTTCTCGTTATGGTTTGATTGCTATGGCATCTTCATTAGATCAAATTGGTCCTTTAGCTAAAAATTTAGATGATTTAATTTTAGTTTTTCGAATAATTAGAGGTCAAGATGAGAAAGATAGTACCAGTCAAAATTATTTAGAAAAGAATAAAAAAATAAAGATTGTTGGCGTTCCTGAAGAAGTTTTTGCTTTAGGTTTAGATGAAGAAGTTAAAAATGTTTTTGAAAGTTTTTTAGAAAAAATTGAAGAAAAATTCGAGATTAAAAAAATATCTTTACCATCTTTACCTTATGCTCTGCCAACTTATTACTTAATAATGACAGCTGAAGTTAGTTCTAATTTAGCTCGTTATGACGGTATTCGTTATGGTTTTAGTTTTAAAACTGATAATCTTTTAGAAAAATATTTGAATTCCCGTGAACTTGGTTTTGGTCCAGAAGTTAAACGCCGAATTTTATTAGGAACATTTGTACTTTCCCATGGTTATTATGAAGCTTATTATCTAAAAGCTTTAAAGGTTAGACAATTTATTTTTCAAGATTTTCAAAAAGCTTTTCAGGAAGTTGATCTCATTTTAATGCCAACATCTCCAACACCAGCGTTTAAATTAGGTGAAAAAATTACTGATCCTCTTTCAATGTATCTAGCTGATATTTTTACTGTTCCGATTAATTTAGCTTATTTGCCGGCTTTAGCTTTTAATATTGGCTTTTCTCAAAATTTACCAATCGGTGCTCAAATAGTTGGCAATTTATTTGAAGAGGAGATTTTGTTTCAATTTTTAAAAGAGTTTAATTATCAATGAGCCTTTTTCAGTTAACAATTGGCAAAATTTTTCTTTTAGTTGCAAGTTTAATTAATTTAGTTATTGGTGATAGTTTTTATCTTTTCAAATCTACAATTTTGATTTTAGCTTTAATTTTTTCTTTTTTTTTGGTCTGGCTTTGGTTTAAATATGAACTTAAAAATAGAGATGAAATTGATAAATGGATAACTTATTTTAAATTTGTTGCGGAATATTTTTTTCTTAAACAACCTAAAAAAAATTTTGAAAAAATAAAAAAAATTTTTTATCAAGACAAAATTTTAGCTTTGAAAGAGTTAAATGAATTTTTAAATTTTGTTCTCGAAACTTTCGGTTATGAAGGTAGTTTTGAAGAAAAACTTGCCAAAATAAATTCAGAAATTTTACCCAACTTAGAAGATCTCAAAAAAGCTTTTTTTATTTGTCAATTAATTGAAGAAAAATTAAAAAACAATGAAGAAATTAATCTGAACACTGAAGATTATCTTTTAATTTTTCACACCTATGAGGTTGCTCTTAAAGATCTCAATATTATCGGTCCGGAAGATTTTCTGGTAACGAACCTAAAATAACCGAAATATTTAAAATTTGATTTTCTCGTAATATTTTGAGATTAACTCGTTGACCAACTTCTTTTTTTAAGATTATTTGACCCAGTCCATTTTGAGTTGTTATCTTCTCACCGTCAATCTCCAAAATAATATCTTGATCTTTTAAACCAGCTCTTTCAGCTGGTGAATTAGGAATAATCGCGCTTTTACCTTGGCGATAAATAAAAGCTCCATAATTGACAGGTAAATTAAATTTCTTTTGAACCTCATCATTGATTAAAAGATAATAAACACCCAAAAATGGCACTTCAATTTTTCCTTTAGTTTGAACTTCACTTAACATTCTTTTAACTCTCTCAACTGGAATAGCAAAACCAATATTTTCTGCACCACTGGCAATGGCGGTATTAACACCAATAACTTCACCTCTTAGATTTAAAAGTGGCCCGCCGGAATTACCAAAATTAATCGCAGCATCAGTCTGAATAAGACCTTCTAATCTTTCAACTCTTCCTTCTTCATCAGAAGCTGTAATTGTGCGATTAAGACCAGAAATAACCCCAAAGCTAACTGTATTTTGAAACTCACCTAACGCATTGCCAATAGCAATTACAAACTGACCAAGCTTGAGTTTAGTTGTATCTCCTAAAGGAAGAGTTGGCAAATTGTTAGCATCTATTTTTAAAATTGCTAAGTCATCAACGGGATGTCGGGCTAGAACTTTGGCTTTAAATTTTCTACCATCATTTAAATAAACTGTGTACTCAGCTTCAGGATCAATAACTACATGTTTATTAGTAACAATCAGGCCATCAGCTGAAACAATAAAACCAGTTCCACCGCCAACTTTTTGTTTTCTTTTGCCTTTTTCTCTGAGTTGAGGAATTTTAAATTCAAAAAATGGTCTGAGTTCCGGCGGTAGATCTTGAAAAGGATCAATATAATATTTCTCTAAAATTGGTACATATTTACTAATCACAATACTCACAACCGCTGGTGAAGATTTTTCAGCAATGTTAACAATTGTCGTTTCTAAATCAACAACTGCTGGTGTTGGATTTAAAAACGAAGTTTGATCTTTAATCTCTAATTTTTTCTGAGAAGCTAGAGAAAGATTTTTCGTTAAAAAATCAAGAAAATTTTGCCATAATGTCCTTTGAGGTGATTCCGCTAAAACTAAAAAACCACCAATTAGCAAAAACCCAAAAATCAAAAAGAGCCACCTTGTTTTTTTCATAGGAATTTTGTCAAACATTCAAATAAATAATCGACCTCCTCTTTTTTTGTTTCCCAACCAAAAGAAAATCTTAAACTTTTTTCGCTTCTTTCTTTGCCATAAATATCGTAGACAACATAACTTGGTTCATTAGCTCGTGACTGGCAAGCAGTTCCTGCGGAAACAGCAATACCTTGACTATCTAAGTATAGCATAAGTTCCTGAGAAGTTTTAGTTGGAAAATAAAGATTAAGAAATTTTAAACTGGAATTTTCTAAAGGTGTATTGATTAAAATTTTTTCTGGCAATTCTTTGATTTTCTTTAAAAAATAGTCGCGAATCTCTTTTAAATAGTTTTGAATTTTATCTTTTTCTTGAAAAATAAGTTCCAGGGCTTTAGCCAAACCAACTATTAACGGCACAGCTTCAGTCCCAGCTCTTAAAGAATATTCTTGCTGAGAACCAGAAATTATTCTTAAAAGTGGTGTTCCCTCTTTAACATATAAAAGCGCGATACCTTTGGGTCCGTAGATTTTGTGCGAAGATAAAGTCATTAGATCAACCCCTAAATTTTTGACATTAATATCTTCAAAACCAGCTTGGGCAGCATCACTATGAAAATAGATTTTTTCTTTGCGTGACTCATTAATTTCCTGAATTAATTTTGAAATTGCTGAGATTTTTTGAATTGTTCCTAATTCGCTATTGACATAATGAAGACTCACTAAAATTGTATTTTCTTTAATATTTTCTTTAATTTTTTGAGGATCAATCAGACTATCTTTTTCCGGTCGAAGATAAGTTACCTCCGCTAACCCTAAATCAACTAAATCAGCGACAACTTCTAAAACTGAAGGATGTTCAATTGAACTGGTAATAAGATGAGGCTTAATTTTTTTTAGAAAATAATAATAAAAAATTAGACCTTTAATAGCTAAATTATTGCTTTCAGTAGCTGAAGAAGTAAAAATAATCTCTCTTAAAAAATCAGCTCCCAAAATATTTTTAATTTTCTCCCGACTTTCATCAAGTGCTTTGAGAGCTTCTTGACCAAAAAAATGCAAACTTGAAGGATTGCCAAATTTTTCTTGAAAATAGGGCATCATTGCTTCAAGAACTTCTTTTCTTGTTGGTGTAGTAGCGGCATAATCAAAATAAATTTTTTTCATAATATAATATTATAAATGAAAATAATTTGGACGAAACACGCCGAGAAAAAACTAAGATTCTATAACTTGACTAAGAACCGAATTTTAAGAGTAATCAAAAATCCAGATCGGGTTGAGGAAGGTATTGCTCCTCAGACTATTGCTTTAATGAAACCAGTTAATCCGAAAAAGAATCACTGGAAGCAGGAAATTTGGACAATGATCCAAAAATCGCAAATTGGTTTAAAAATAATTTCTGCTTGGCGTTATCCGGGCAAATCTCCTTTGCAAAATCCCATTCCTTCCGAAATAATTACTGAACTTAAAAAAGAAGGTTTTATTTAACGAAAAAACCCGCGGAAAAGATCTAAAAGATTCTCCCAAAAACTTTTTTGACTGCCCAATTTTTGATAATAATAAATTGAGCCTAAAGCATTCAAATAAATTCTTTCTTCTTTTTCTAAATTTTTATAAATATCAGCTTCTAATTTTGTTAAATAACCGGCGTGCTTTTTGAAAATATTATCAATTTCAGGTAAATAAGAGCCGCCACCAATTAAATAAACTCCACCAGGTAAACGATAATTTTCTCTAATTTTTTTAAAAAGATCAGCAAGACCATTTTTCTTCCAATATAAATTAAATTTTTTTTCAATCAACTTAACTAAATGGGGATAACTGATTTTTTGTTTACCAAATTTTATAGCTAACTTTTTTTTCTTATCATCTAAATTTTTAATTTCCTCAAAAAAATTCCTGACTTCTTCAACGCTTAGTCCAAAATCGATAGCTAAATCCTCGAAAAGATCACCAACACCAAATCGGGAGTTGTGATAAAAATTTAATTTACCTTCTTGAAAAACGCTAAGATTAAAAAGTCGATAACCAAAATCAACTAAAATTACTCCCTGTTCTTTTTCTTTTTTCGAAAAAATAATCAAACTGGCTGGTAAAGGATTAGGTAAAATCAAACTAATTTTTAATTCATTTTTCTCAAAAAAATCTTTTATTTTAGCTAAAGCTGATTTTAAACCTTGAATAACAAAAAAATCAACTTCCAAAGTACGAGCCTCCATACCTAAGGGATCACGAACCTTAATATTAGTACCATCAAGAAAATAAGCAATTGGCTCTTCAAATAAAACTTCATAATTACCTGAAGCTAAGGAAGCTTTGGCAATTAAAAGGCATTTGTTAATATCCTCATCGGTTACATATCTTTCGCTTACCGAAATCTTGTTTTTAGTTCTCTGAAAAGTAAAATAAGGAGCTGAAAAAGAAAGAAGAAGATTGTTAGGTGGGCTATTTATTTGGTAAGTAATTTCTTTAATAGGCTTTAAGACTTCTTCAATAAAACTTTCTTGATCAATTATTTCGCCGTCATTGAAAGAATCAAGGTGTTTTGAGATTTTAGTGAGAATGATTATTTTACCGCTTTCATCTTCTTCAGCAACAATTATTTTTAAAAGCTTGCTACCAAGATCAACAGCAAAAATTTTTTCTTTCATTCTTCTTTGCCTGGATATCTAATTTCGCTAATATATCTTTTGGCAAGTTCATAAGCTTTTTTAAAAGGCCAGCCTTCTTTCATTTTTTTATTAATAAAATACTGAAGTTTAAGACGATACATTTTTCTTTCCCATTTTCTTCGTTCATTTGGTTTTTTGGTCCGATACATTTTTGATTTAACCTCTAAAACAACACCGCTACGATTAAATCGTGTTAAAAATCTTTTCAAAAACTGACTTTTTGATTCGCCGGTCACTCGTTTAACTTTAACTCTCATTTTTGATTTTTTGATAAATTTCTTCTAACGACTCTTGAGGAGGATTATAAACAATTGAATGAATTGAACCACCGTGGTCATTTTTAAAACGGGGCATAATATGAAAATGCAAATGAGAAACTGCCTGACCAGCTAATGGTCCCTCATTAATACCCAAAGTAAAATCAGTGGTCATAAAAACTTTCCCCAAAAGAACCATAACCTCTTGAATTATTTTAATGAATTCTTCAGCTAATTCAAGTTTTAATTCTTTAAGATTAACAAAATGCTCTTTGGGTATAACTAAGGTATGACCAGGGGTATGGGGATGAATATCTAAAACAGCTATAAAATTTGACGATTCTTTAACAACATAACTTTTTATTTCTCCCTGAGCAATTTTACAAAAAATACAGTCACTCATTTTTTATCTTTAAGAATTTTCTTTAAATCTTGAATTAGGTTTTTTAATTTTAAAATTTCCTGGGTGCCGTAGTCCATATCCTTTAAAATGATAGATTCCCGACTTAATTCCTGAAAACCTAAGATTAAACTATATTTTAATCCAAGTTTATTAGCATATTCAAGTTGATTAGCTAAACTTATTTTGAAAAAATTAGCTTGGGGGTGGAAATTATTGTTTTGTAGCTCTTCGTAAACCTCAAAAGCCTTAGGCCTTGTTTCTTCACCGGCAAAAGCAACAAAAATTTTGGCTAATTGAGGTTTGAAAGAAATTTTAAGCTCATCAAGAATAACTTTTAATCTTTCAATACCTAAAGCTCCACCAACTGATGGCAATGACAAATTGCTAATTACTTCACCCAAATCATAACGACCACCGCTGGCTAAAGCAAAATCATGACCGTCAACAAAAATTTCAAAGACTGTTCGTAAATAATAATCAAAACCGCGGACCAAAGTTTTATCAAGTTCATAATTGATTTTAAAATAGTCCATTAGTTCTAAAACTTTCTGAAAATGAATATTACAAAATTTACATAAATAGTCTAAGATATTAGGGGCTGCTTCTTTATATTTTTGATCGTTAGGATCTTTACAGTCTAAAAGTCTTAAAGGGTTTATTTTCAACCTTCGTTGACAATCGGAGCAAAGTTTTTTCTGGTATTTTTGATAATATTTAACTAAATTGCTTTTATATTTTTTCCGACACTGAGGACAACCAAGACTGTTCAATTTAACAATAAAATTTTCAACTTTCAATTTTTTTAAGAATTTATTAAAGTTATAAATAATAAAAAAATCAGCAAAGGGATCTTCAGAGTTTAAAATCTCTAAACCCCACTGAGTATGTTCACGGAGCCGACCATGTTGAGGTCTTTCTTTACGATACATTTTACCAAAATAAAACAAAGCTACTGGTTGTGGCCAGCTAATCATTCCATTTTCAAAATAAGCCCGGACAATGCCAGCTGTCCCTTCAGGTCTTAAAACATAATTTACTCCTTTTTCTTTACCTTTAATATAAAACATTTCTTTTTCAACAACATCTGAAGTTGCTCCTAAGCTCAAAGTAAAAGTTTTCTCATCCTCAACAATTGGTGTTTCAATATATTTAAAATTGTTTAAAAGGGAAAAGTCAATTATTAAATCTTTTATTTTTAAATAAAAATTAGCTTCATCGCCAACAATATCTTTCATTCCCCTTGGTTTTTGAACTTTGATCTTCATCGATTCAGGGCTTGAACTAAGCGAATTGGCGAAATTTGTAAAATAACCTTACCAACAATATCTTGTTTTTTCACTGGTCCCCACTTTCTTGAATCATAACTAACCTCGCGATTATCACCTAAAACAAAATATTCATCTTGGCCAAGGGTGATATCAATCGCACCGGAAGTATAGTGATTTTTTAGATAATCTTCCTTTAAAACAAAACCTTGAGGATATTCTTTATTAAAAATAGTAATTTTATCTTCTTTGATAACAAGTCTTTCCCCTGGCAAACCAATAATTCTTTTAATGTAATAAACCTTTTTGTCAAAAGGCGGATGGAAAACAATTATTTCATTTCTTTGAGGCTCACGAAAACGATAAGATAGTTTATCAATAATTAAATAATCAAAGTTATGAAAATTTGGTTCCATACTCTGACCGCGGACAAAAAACGGTTCTAATAAAAAAATTCTGATTGGCAAAACAACTAAAATAAATAAAATTACAATCTCAAGAAAATCAAAGAGAATTTCCTTTTTCATTAATTTTAATTATACCATAAAAATAGAGGTTTTTTAAGGCCCGGGGCGGATTCGAACCGCCGTTAAAGGGTTTTGCAGACCCTCACCTAACCACTCGGTCACCGGGCCATTATCGGAAGTTTGGTTTTAGAAGTTGAAGACTAACTTTAATTTTTGTAATATAATTATATCATACTATAACCTAATGGCTAGCACCTAACGGCTAAGGGCTAAACCGGGCCTATAGTTTAATTGGCAAAACACCGCTATCGCATAGCGGAGTTGAGGGTTCGATTCCCTCTAGGTCCAAATGGAAATAATTTTAACATTGATTATTTTACTTTATGCCATAGTTTTTCATGAGGTTTCTCATGGTTATGCTGCTTATAAGTTAGGTGATCCTACAGCTAAATACGAGGGCCGCCTAACTTTGAATCCAATTTCTCATCTTGACCCCTTTGGGACAATTCTTTTACCTTTACTCACTTTTTTAGCTACCGGCTTTTTCTTTGGTTACGCTAAACCTGTTCCTTATAATCCTTATAATCTAAAAAATCCTCAACGTGATTCAATTTTAATTGCTTTAGCTGGACCGCTGAGTAATATTTTTTTAGCAATAGTTTTTACTTTTTTTTACAAATTTTTGTTTTTAACACAACCAATTTTATTCCAAAGTTTAAAAGATATTTTAGTTTTTGCTGTCAGAATTAATTTGCTTTTAGCTTTTTTTAATCTTTTACCTTTACCACCTTTGGATGGTTCAAAACTCTTACTTTTAAAAGTTCCTTTAGAAATTTATCAATATTTAGAAATTTATGGCTTTATCTTAATTTTTATTGTTATCTGGTTTTTCTTCCCTTATTTAAATTTTTTAATTAATTTCTTTCAAAATTTGTTATTAAAAATTTAAATAAGTCGGTCAGCAATTTTGCTCGCAGCATAGGCTTCGGGTTTGATCTTGACTTCTAAGCCATAGCCCCTAACTAAATTAATGATTTCTTTTAAAGATGATGAGCTTTTACCAAGAGTGCCTAAATCTAAATGAACCTCAAAACGAAAATCTAAATTTTTATCTGTTAAAATTCTTAAAAGCTCTTGACTGATATTTAAACTCAGAAGAGCTTCCTGCCATAACCGTTCATATAAACTAAATTTAGAATTAACTATCTGTCTTCGCCAAAAATATTTGGCTCCATAACCAACTCGATGCACAACAATAACTGTTACAAAATCAATATGATGATCGAAATATTCAGAATCAGTGCCAACTAAAATACGATAGGGATATTTTTTATCAGTTAAAATAAAATCCTCAATTTCTTTGATAAGTTGAGCTTTATTCAATCTTTCGCCATTAGCTTTTTTAAATTCTCCTAGCATTATTTATATTATACCCTTTCTTTAGTCAAAGACAAAGTGATACCTAAAAGCCAAAGATCAAAAATTAGATGAGAACCGCCATAACTAAGAAAAGGTACGGGTAGACCAACAATCGGGAAAAGACTAAAATTGACTAGAGTAGTGAACAGATATTTGACCAAAAAATAATTTTTGACAA
>CALHPI010000026.1 GCA_938036275.1 Minisyncoccota bacterium | reverse complement strand
ATTTTTGCTGAAAATTATTCGAAAAAAATTATTGGTTATTTAGAAAAATATTTTTGGTTTGATAGTGAACTTTTAAATTTAGTTTTTAGTTATGGAGAAAGAGTTTTATCAGTTTACAACGAAAAACCAGATATTGTCCATGGTCACGACTGGTTTTCTGGGCCCGGAGTTAATTTTTTAAAAGAATATTTTCAAGTTCCCTCATTTTTGCATATTCATTCAACAGAAATTGAAAGAACTGGCAACAACCCCCATCCAATAATCTATCAGATTGAAAAAGAATACTTTTCAAAAGCTGATTATCTTCTGCCGGTTAGTGATCTCACTAAAGATGTTTTAGTTAAAGTCTATGGAATTGATCAAAAGAAAATTTTTGTTTTACCCAATGGTTTTTTTTGGTCAAAAGAAAATGGTAAACTTCCTTCTTATCTAATAAATTTAAAAAAAGAAGGTTGGCAAATTGTTCTTTTTGTTGGCAGGTTGACTTTGCAAAAAGGACCAGATTATCTTTTAAGAGCAATTCCTTTGGTTAAAAAATTTTTACCTCAAATAAAATTTGTTTTTGTTGGTTCGGGTGATATGTTTCCTTATTTAGTTAAATTAGCTTATGAACTTCAAATTCAAGAAAATGTCATCTTTACAAATTTCTTAAGAGACAGTAAACTTTGGGGAATTTATCAAACAGCTGATCTTTTAGTTGTGCCTTCAGTAGCTGACCCTTTTGGTTTAGTTCCTTTAGAAGGTTTAAATAATGATGTTCCAGTTATTGTTTCCAAAACAACCGGGGTTGGTTTTTATTTAAATAACATAATGAGATTTGATTTTTGGGATATAAAAGAATTAGCTAATAAAATTGTTGGTATTTTAAAATATCAAAAAATGAAAAATTTATATTTAATTAATAGTAAAATCGAAGCCCAACACAA
This sequence comes from Minisyncoccota bacterium, assembly GCA_938036275.1. GTDB lineage: Bacteria > Patescibacteriota > Minisyncoccia > UBA6257 > HR35 > CALHPI01. The sequence goes on along the minus strand of CALHPI010000026.1, from coordinate 5,818 downwards.
GTTTTGCTGGTCAAAAACAGCTAATCAACTACTGAGTCTTTATCAACAATGCCTTCAATAGTTTTTTATTTTAAAGTTCATCAGCCTTTTCGATTACGACATTATACTGTTTTTGATATTTATGAAAATAAGAATTATTTTGATGATGATAGAAATAGATTTTATTTAGAAAGAATTGCGAAAAAATGCTACTTACCAACTCTTAAAATTATTAAAGAATTAATTGAAAAAACTAATGGTAAGTTTAAAGTTAGCTTTGGGATTACTGGAACTTTAATTGAGCAACTTCAGAGATGGCAACCAGAAATAATTGAGCTTTTCAAACAACTGGCCCAAACTGGTTCAGTCGAATTTGTCGGTGAAACTTATTATCATTCTTTAGCCAGTTTATATTCAACTAAAGATTTCAAAGAACAAATCTTGCTTCATCAGCAATTTATAAAAAATTTATTTAATCAAGAAAGTAAAGTTTTTGCTAATACGGAATTAATTTATTTTGATAATCTCACTAAAATTGTTAAAGAACTTGGTTTTGAGGGAATTTTAGCTGAAGGTGTTCCTTGGATTTTAGAATGGCGCTCGCCAAATTTTCTTTATGAAGATCCAGGAAAAAATCTAAAAATTCTTTTAAGAAATTATAAGTTGTCTGATGATGTTAGTTTTCGCTTTTCCGCGAGGTGGTGGGAAGAATGGCCGTTAACTGCTGATAAATTTGCAACTTGGTTAGAAGCTCATAATGGTCAAGGTGAAGTTATTAATCTTTTTATGGATTTTGAAACTTTTGGTGAACATCAATGGGAAGAAACAGGTATTTTTGAATTTTTAAAATCTTTACCATTTGAAGTTTTCAAAAGAAAAGATCTAGAATTTGCTCTACCAAGTGAAGTTATTAAAAAATATCCAGCCCGAGGAATTTTTTCTTCAAAAAATCCAGTAACTTGGGCTGACACCGAAAGAGATTTAACCGCTTGGCTTGGCAATGAGATGCAACAAGAATGTGCTGAGATTTTATATTCTTTAGAAAAAGAAATTCCTTTTTATTTAAAAGATGTTTGGCGAAAATTACAGACTGCTGACCATTTTTATTATATGTGCACCAAATGGTTCGCTGATGGTGATGTTCATAAATATTTCAATCCCTATGAAACGCCCTATGATGCCTATTTAAATTTTCGTAATGCTTTAGAAGATTTAAAATTAAGAATTCAACCTAATGTCAAAGTATCTTTTCGAAATTAGTTGGGAAGTTGCTAATAAAGTAGGTGGGATTTATACGGTTTTGGCTACTAAAGCTAAGCATATTAGAAATTTTTATAATAACAATTATTTTGTTATTGGTCCTTATTTGGGAGCTAAAAGCCAAAGTGAATTTAAATTTTTAGAACCTCCAAAAGAATTTAGTGAAATTATTAGTAGTTTAGAAAAAAGGGGAATTATTATTTATTACGGGGAGTGGACAGTTGAAGGTTTGCCTCATGGTTTTTTAATTGATTTTCAAAAATATCTTCATGAGATTAACGGTCTTAAATACGAACTTTGGGAAAAATTTGGTATTGATAGTTTAAGAACTGGCAAAGATTATGATGAGCCAGTTGCTTGGTCAAAGGCAGTTAGCGAGTTTATTAAAGAATTAATTCATTCTGGCTTTCAAGATTCAATTTTTCATTTTCATGAATGGCTAAGTGGGGGCGCAATTTTATTTTTAAAAGATTTTAATGTGAAAACAGTTTTTACAACTCATGCAACAATTTTAGGTCGAACTTTAGCAAGCGTAGGTGTCGATTTTTGGAAAGAAACGATTGATCCCGATAGAGCAGCCTATAATTTAGGCATCGAAGCTAAACATGGACTTGAAAAAAATGCTGCTAAATTTGCAACTGTTTTAACAACCGTTAGCTATGTTACTGCTCAGGAAGTTGAAAAATTTTTAGGAAGAAAGGTTGATGTCATTTTACCTAATGGCATTGATTTAAGTCGCTTTCCTACTTTTGAAGAAATTGCTACTCACCATCAAAAAAACAAAACTGCTATTTTAGAATTCATTCTTTATTTTTTCTCGCCCTATCTGAAGAGATCTTGTCCGATAAAAAATTCTTTAATTTTCTTTATTAGTGGTCGTAAAGAGATAAGAAATAAAGGTTTTGATTTAGCTTTGCTTGCTTTGGGAAAATTAAATAAAATCCTAAAGGAAAAACAAATTAATAAAAACATTTATCTTTTTATTTTTGTACCTGATGAATTTGTTGATGTCGATCATAATATCTTAGACAATCTTATTACTTATCGAAGTTTGGAAAATTATTTAGAAAACCTTCAAGATGAAATTAAAGGACGTCTTTTACATCTTTTAATTCACCAGCAACCAATTAAAGAAATTTTTACCGAGGAAGAAATTTTAGAATTAAGAAAAACCTTAGGAAAAATTAAAAAAGATAAACAAGTTCCTCTATCAACCCACCTTTTACCTCCTAATAATGAATTTTTAACTCTTTTAAATAAAGCTGAATTAAATAATTCTGAAGATGATAAAATAAAAGTTATTCTCTATCCAATTTATTTAAATTCCGCTGATGGTTTTTTAAATCTCAACTATTATGATGCTATTAATGGCTGTCATTTAGGTATTTTCCCTTCTTTTTATGAACCGTGGGGCTATACTGCTTTAGAAACCTTAGCTGCAGGAGTTATTACAATTACTTCTGATTTAACCGGCTTTGCCAGTTATATTAAAGAGCAAAATATTCTTTCAGCCAGCAATCCTGGCCTTTTTATTCTTAAGAGAAAAGGCAAAAAAGATGAAGAGATTATTGATGATTTGACGGAAATATTTTTGAGAATAGTTTTGATGTCTCGGGGAGAAAGAATTCAAAATAAATATGAAGCGCGAAGATTGGCTTCTCATTTTGATTGGCAGGAATTAATTAAAAATTATTTAGAAGTCTATCGCTCTTTCGATCATGAAGGTTAATTATTCAGAGTTAAAAAAGACTTATGAAGCTAAATCTGAAATTTTCTTTTTAAAAAATGGAAATTTATGGTTTTTCTTTTCGCCCCAAAGAAAAAGTAGGTATTTTGGTGGATTTTTATTCTTTAATAATCAAGTTTGGCGATTTTTAGACGATATTAATTTTAATGACGAAATTCTCGAAAGTTATATTTTAAGTCCTCAGGAAATTATTTTTTATCTTAAAAATAATCAGGTTTATTTAAAATTAAATCCTGATTCCTTAGAATTGGTTTTTTCTTCATGGCAACCAGTTAATTTAACTTTTGATTTTAAAGATATTTTTAAAAATGAACCGGAAAAAAGAAAAATTACGATTAAAAAAATATCTTCTTGTTGTTTAATTCTTGATGAATTTTTAGAAGGAAATGGTCGGGTAAAAATTTTGATTGAAGCTGATTCACCTCTAGAATTTAGAGAAGATTGGTTAATTAAAAAAATGGACTTTGATAAAAAAAGAAATTCACCGCCTTATGAATGGTTTGTTTTTGATGGTCTTTCCGGAAAAATCAGAGAACTGAAAATTAAAATTTTAGAACCACCACTTAAAAAAGGGAAAGAAGAGATAATTTTTCAACCCCAAAATCAATTCTTAGATTTTCTTCTTTTAAGAATACAGAATTTAATTTTAGATGATTATCTCCCAGCTGGATTTCCTTGGTTTTATGAAAACTGGTTCCGCGATGAACTTTTAAGTTTATATCTTTTAAAAGATGTTTGCACGGAAGATTTTTTAGAAAAAAGATTAAGATTTTATTTAAATAATCTGGAAAATATCTGGGATACAAATAAACCTAAAATTCATAAAGTTTGGCAATGGCCTGGAGCTGATACCTTGCTTCTTTTAATTTTAAATTTAGACAATCTTCTTTTGCGTTCTCATTTTACTCTTTTAGAAAAATATTTTCATTTTTGGAAAAAAAAATTTATGAAAAACAACGAATTTGATTTACCTACTTTTTCAACTTGGATGGATACTTTAGAAAGAAAAAATGCTTTGGAAATCGAAAGTTTATATTTAAAAGTTTTAAGAAGATTAGCTAGAGAAAATAAATTTTATGTTGACGAAGCTAATTATCGCAAGGAAAAATTAATTGCCAGAATTAAAAAACAGCCAACAGATATAAATTTAATCTTTACTTTCCTTTTCTTAGAAGATCTTTTTAGTTTTAAAGAATGGGAAAGCTTCTTTGATCAATTAATTAAAGAAAATTTTCTTGATTGGGGAGGATTAAGCACTCTTTCTAAAAATGATCCCAATTTTAAAAATGAAGATGATGGTGAATTCGCTCAAGCTTATCATCAAGGAGATTCTTGGTATTTTATAAATAATTTGATTGCTCTGGGGTTAACAAAAATAAATTCTAAAAAATATAAAGAAATTGTTGAAAAAATTATTACCGCAAGTTTAACTGATTTATTTGTTGATGGCGTTTTGGGTTATTCAAGCGAAATAAGCAGTGCTAGGGAAAGAAGAAGTGAAGGTTCATTAGTTCAACTTTGGTCAATGTCAAGTCTTATTTATTTCTTTCTAAAATCCGGATATCAGTCTCAAACCTTTGTGCAATTGCCATAACATCATCACCGTAAAATCTTAAAGAAGGCTTGTTCCAGTTAGAACCAGCAAAATAAATCATCGCCGCTTTCCATTCATCCTGATAATTTCTCGAACCAGCACCTGCATCTGTTAACTTGATAGCCGCAGCAATAAATGAATCTAAAATATTCCAAGGAGAGGGAGGGTTATTACCAGTTATTTTGGCAACTCGATCGCGATAAGCCATCCAGGTTGAAGGAATAAATTGAGCTGGTCCCATTGCTCCTCCCCAACCATACCAGGGTTTACAAGAAACAGGTAATCGGTCGGGATCTAACCCAAGTTCACGAGCAATTTGCTCAAAAATTGGTTGTTCTGATGGTTTCATCGCATCCTTATAATGACAAGTACCAACATTTTGACCTATTCTTGATTCATAATGTAAAACCGCAAGCAAAAAAGCTGGTCTTATATTAGTATATCTTTCAGCAATCTTAGCATATTCATAAGCTTGACCAAAAGTAATCGGAGCACCGCCTCCAGCTAAGCGATAAAGTTGCTCTCTTATCTGTGCGGCTGTTTTTTCAGCTTCAGTCAATTTCTTTTGATATTCCGTTTCTTGTTTTTGAGCTTGGGCTAATAAAAATTGTTTCTCTTTTTTAAGTTCCTGCAAGTCAGCATATTTAATTTTTGCTAAAGATAAAAGACTATTTTGTTCTTCCAGTTCCTCCTCTAAATTAGCTTTTTGCTTATTAAGTTTAGAGTTTAAATCTTTTAAATTGCTAATCTCTTTATTGATTTCTTCTTGAAGTTTTTGTAAATAAAAAAAGTTATTAAAGTAGTCGGAAAGACTTGCTTGGGCTAAAAAAACTTCAACAACATTTCTCTGTTTGACTTGATAATAGTATCTAAGAGCAGCTACTAAAATTTCTTTAGAATAATTGATTTTTTCTTCAGTCAGTTTAATAGATTTTTTAGTCTCAGCAATTTTTTGATTTAATCTTTTAATGTTTAAATCAATAGCCTTAATTTCTAATTCAATTTTTTGAATATTAGCAGTCACAATTTTTATTTCATCTTGAATTGATTTTTTTTGACTTCGAATATTCTTAATTGTTTTTTTATAATCATCAATCTGTTGAAGAATTTTTTTAAGTTCGGATTCTAAAGATTCTTTTTGTTTTTGAATTTCGGGAGAAGGCTGTACAGTTTTATTTAAGGTCAAAGGCGCAGCAACAACTTTAAGACTAAAAAGAATAAAGATAAAGCTTAAAAAC
>CALHPI010000025.1 GCA_938036275.1 Minisyncoccota bacterium | reverse complement strand
TTCATGTGGCTTGGCAAATTTTTTTAAATCAAAAAATCTGACTTTAATCAATTTTCTTTCTTGGGCTTTTTTTAAGATAGAAGTGTTTAAATATGAAAAAGCTTCAGGGAAAATTGTAATGATATCAAAATAGAGCATTTTCTAAGTTTAAGTTTATAATTTATAATTTTTTTCTTACTAACAACAACTAAAATATTCTAAATCTGACCAAAAATGAAAATGACCTTTAAATCTTGAACCAAAAACTCTTACTTCAATAATTTCCTTTTTTAATTTTTTCTTTAACAAATTGCTTATTTTTTCAACTTCCCTTAAAAGCTCCCTATTCATCATTTTTTATTTTAACAAAAAAATTCTTGAATCTTGATTCTTGAATCTTACCTCTTGAATCTGAATTCTAAAATTTTAGAACCGAGAACTTTTATTTTGTGGGCAGGGTAGGGATCGAACCTACGACCTCCGTCTTATCAGGACGGCGTTCTACCACTGAACTACCTGCCCCTTGGCGCGGGCGACCGGATTTGAACCGGCGACCTCCGCCGTGACAGGGCGGCGTTCTAACCAGGCTGAACTACGCCCGCTTTTCTAAAATTTTATCAATAATTCCATATTCCTTAGCTTCTTCGGCGGACATCCAGAAATCTCGATCAGTATCTTTTTCAATTTTTTCAAGTGACTGGCCAGTATGTTTAGCTAAAATTTTATTAACTCGATCTTTCAATTTAATTATTTCTTTAGCAGCAATTTCAATCTCAGTTGCTTGTCCACCTAAAGGACCTGCCATTACTTGATGAATTAAAATTTCAGTGTTTGGCAGGGCAAATCTTTTTCCTTTTGTTCCTGCAGCTAAAAGAACAGCTGCAGCTGAAGCAACAATGCCAATACCAATTGTTTGAATGTCTGGTTTAATAAATTGCATTGTATCGTAAATAGCTAAAGCTGAATGAAGATCGCCACCAGGACTGTGAATATAAAAATTGATATCTTTAGTAGGGTCTTCATGTTCTAAAAATAAAAGCTGAGCAATTACACTATTAGCCACCAGATCATTGATTGGTGTTCCCAAAAAAATAATCCTTTCTTTCAAAAGTCGTGAATAAATATCATAAGCCCTCTCACCATATTGTGTTTTTTCAATGACTATTGGGATAAGGTCCATTTTTCAATTATAGCAAATTTTGTTATTAAAAACAAGAGGGAAATTAAAAGCAATGTCCGTAAATAAAAATTAAAAGGTAAAAATTGCGCAAGGAAAAGCGCTTCAAAGAAGATTAAAGAAGTAACTAGAGCAATGAAGAAATTTTGTTTTAAGAAAACCAGAGAGAAAAAAATTAAATTAACAGCGGCGAGGATGAAAAGCAAAAATAAATTAAGCTTCTCTAAATGATTTAAATAAAAAAGAAAAATAAAAACTGAAAGAAAAATTAACCAGGAGGCAAATTGTTTTTTCTTTAAAAAAGCAAAACTTGAAAAAAATAAAAATAAAGTTACTCCTAAAGGGAAGGAATTATTTTTGAAAGCTAAGGCTGTTGGTAAAAAAAGGAAACTAAAAAAAATTGCTTTGGAAAAATTACCAAGAATTTGCCAACTAAATAAAAAAGCTAAGAGGAAAACTAAAAAGATATTTTGGTAAATTAAAAAACTAATCAAAACTGAAGCTATAAAAACAAACCAATTCTCATATATCAAGGTTTTTAACTTCACGAGCATAAGTTTCAATAAAAACTTTACGGGGTTCGACTTCCTGACCCATTAAAATTCCAAAAAGACGGTCAGCTTCTTCGGCATCTTCAAGAGTTACTTGTTTTAGAACTCTTTTTTGCGGATTTAAGGTAGTTTCCCATAATTCTTCTGGATTCATTTCACCAAGTCCTTTATATCTTTGCACATCAATTTCGCCTTGATGACGAGTTTTGTTTAATTCTTTAACAATTTTTTCTTTTTCATCATCATTATAAGCATAGAAGATTTCTTTACCTTTCTGAATTTTATAAAGTGGTGGTTGGGCAATATAAAGATAGCCATTCTCAATAATTGGTCGTAAATAACGATAAAAAAGAGTTAAAAGAAGCGTACGGATATGATTGCCATCTGTATCACCATCACAGGCAATGATAATTTTTGAGTATCTTAAATTATCTAAATTAAAATCTTTGCCAAAACCAGTACCTAAAGCAATAAACAAATCTTTAATTTCTTTTGATTTTAAAATTTTATCTAAACTTGCTTTTTCAACATTTAAAATTTTTCCTTTTAAAGGTAAAACAGCTTGAAAGGTGCGGTCTCTTCCTTGCTTGGCTGAACCTCCAGCTGAATCACCTTCAACAATAAAAAGTTCTCTTTTTTGGGGATCACGCGAAGAACAATCAGCTAATTTTCCCGATAAAGTAAGCCCAGCTTGAATTCTCTTTTTTAAAATTGCTTCCTTAGCTGCCTTAGCTGCTTTTCTTGCTTGAGTATTTAACAAGACTCGATTAATAATCAATTTAGCTTTCTGGGGATTTTTGTGTAAATATTCTTCTAAAAATTGACTGACAGTATTTTCAACCAAGCTTTTAACCTCAGGATTACCAAGTTTGGCTTTAGTTTGTCCTTCAAACTGTGGTTCGGGAATCTTTAAAGAAAGAACCACGATTAAACCGCCCCGAACATCATCGCTATTAATTGGTGATTCTTCTTTGTCTTTAATAAGACCAAGTTCTTTACCGATTTTATTAAAAACTTTAACTAAAGCTGAACGAAAACCTAATTGATGAGTACCGCCTTCAGGATTTAAGATATTGTTAGTAAAAAAATATTCATTATTTTCAGTTGATTCCAGATAAGTGAAACCAACCTGGAGTTCAAAATTATTACTTTTTTCAGAGATAAAAATATAATCATCAATAATTGATTTTTTGTTCAGTAAAAGGTGTTCTAAGAAAGCTTGAAGACCCTTCTCAAAGTAAAAACTGTAAGAAAAATTATCACGGCTATCAAAAAAATTAATTCTCAGCCCCGGAGTTAAATAAGCTTGATGGCGAAGATAATCGAGAATTTTTTTTCTTTCAAATTCAATTTTCGGAAAAATTTTTGGGTCTGGCTCGAAAATAATT
>CALHPI010000024.1 GCA_938036275.1 Minisyncoccota bacterium | reverse complement strand
GTCTAAATATCCCTGAGCACCTTCTTTTTCTAAGAAGTAATATTCATCTGCCAGCGAGGTTTCAATGAAATTTGGTTCTTGCCCTTTTTTAGGACAAAGAGCTACTGTTTTAATTCCCATTTCTTTGCAAGTTCTAATGATTCTTAAGGCAATTTCTCCCCTGTTGGCAATGAGAATTTTTTTGATCATACAATTAATTATACTTTATGGCGTGGGAAGTTCAACATAATGGCGTGGGAAGTTCAACATAAACAGTAGTTCCATTTCCTTCGCCTTCAGATTCAATCTCTAGCTTTCCGCCGTGAGCTTCAATAATCAACCTTGAAAGATAAAGACCGATTCCTTTTCCCAAAGGGGTGATTTTTTTGCCTCCCTCTCCTCTTTCAAAAGGTGATTGGCCTAAAAAAGAAAGCTCTTCTTTTGGAATACCAATGCCAGTGTCTGAAATTTTTAAAAGGATTGATTTTGTTTTTTGCTCAAGAGAAATAAAAACACCTCCTTTTTGAGTGTACTTTATGGCATTGTCAATTAAGTTTGAAATAGCTTCTTTCATCCTTTGAGGGTCAATTTTTATTTTTGGTAAAGGAATTTTTGGTACTTTGAGTTCATACTCTAATTTTTTAGATTCTGCCTGAAACCTTAGCTCTTCAAAAATTTCTTTGATAAAATCTTCAAATTTGACTTCTTGGAAATTCAAAACACCTCCTCCTTTTGTTTGAAAAGCGGCAATGGTTAATCCTTCCTCAATCCTTTTTCTTAACTCTTGAGCGGAAGTAAAAACATTCTTGAGTTTTCTTTTTATTTCTTCGAGCGATTGATTTTCAAAATTTTCCAAAATTAAACTCAAATATCCAATGATCGAGGTTAAAGGAGTTCTGAAATAGTGTTGGACACTCAAAATAAATTGGTCTTTTGCCTTTGATAATCTTTCTATTTCCATTCTCAATTTCCTCTCCCTTTCAGCCATTCTTTCTGCTTCTTCTCTCCTTCTCTCTTCTCTGTGAATTACTTTTAAAAGATAATAAGCGAAAATTAAAAACAAAGAGAAATTACTCAAACCTAAAAACTTATAATTCCCTGGCAACAAAAAAGAGAAAACCAATTGAAAAATACCCATTACTCCTACTAAAAGTTCAGTTAAAATTATGCGAATTCCAAAAAGATGATATTTAAGGATAGCGAAGGTAGTAAGAATAATAGGAATAATTACCAGGCTACTTCCGTAGGGTGGTATTTGGATACCGTATACTGGAAAAAAAGTAGTGGCCCCTCCTATAAATCCAATTAAGGTTCCGACGAGAATATATTTTATTTGAAAATTTACTATTCCCTTAACTTTTTTCAAACTATTTATCATTAAATACCAACTATAAAGAACGTATGCCAAAAACATTAAAGAAAAAATATGATAAGTAATTCCGGGTTTTGGGTACCAAGCAAAAGAAAGTTCGGGTTTAACACTTTTTACAAATAAATTAGTAAAACCTGTAACAAAAAGAAAAAAGGATAATAAATATCCAAAAAGAAGCACCCTTTTCTTTTTTTGATAAATTTTTAAAAATACGAGTATAAAATGAAAATAAGTAATTGGAATAAAAATAGCGGAAATATTTATCCCCCTGGCAAAAAAGAGAGCGCTAAATTTGTTATTAATAAACATCAACCAAAGAAAATAAAAAATTCCCCATATTCCTACATTAATGCAAAATAAGCTAAATATTTTATTGACTTCCGATTTTCTATTCTTTAGGTAAACTCCTAAACCTAAAAAAAGAGTTAACATAGCATTTATTAAAGTGATCGTTTTATAAATCACCATGATTGTTTTAATTTATCGAAAACTAATCTTTTTGGCATACCGCAATTTTTTGAACCTTAAGGGGTTCATAAATAATTTTGATATTACTGGGCTTGAAACCCCCTTTAATTAAAATTTCAATAAATTGATTTAAATTTCTATAAATCTCCGGCCAATTACTTACAAAATGAATAAAAGGGATTTCTAAACTGGGTGAAACGCTACTGATTAATAATACTCCTCCCTGCCCTAAGAGATTATATATTCTTTTCACTAAATTTATTGCCCTTTCTTTTGGTCGATATTCTATAAATCCCACAACTTCAACTACATCTGGATTAAAATTTTTTGCCACATCCTCTAATTCTCTGGCGCTTTTATTAACGAAAGTTATTTGTCCCATTACGCCGGCTTGATTTGCTAATGTTTTACTGTGATCAATAGCTGTTGGATCTAGATCTAAAAAGATGGCTTTTATTATTAGGCCTTTTCTCTTAAATTCTTTCATTACATTTATTACGCCCTGAGCAGAACCACTTGCAATAGAAATTAATTTAATTTCAGACTTTTTTAGCGCTAAATTTTCAATTATCTCCGTTAATTCTTTTTGAACTAGCTTTAAACGATTTCGTAGTGCTTTTATATTTTTTAATTGATTCCAAAAATTTGTAATTTTCCACGAAAAATCTTTATTGTTAACGGGTGCATAATTATAAATAATATCTAAGGCCTTCCATCTGGTTGCATTTTCTTTAACCTCTCTACAGAGGGGACTTCCACCATCAAACCAAAAAGTGTTGATTTTGAGGTTTTTACCCAAAATCATCTTTTTAAATGCAACCCAAAGAGCCAATAGAAGAGAAGAAGGTAGAACAAAGAGATAGTAAAACCAGTTTACTTTTTCATATCCTAAATTAGGATCGTTATCTATTATCACCGAAATGGAGTTCTTTGAAAAAAGATTGTCCATTTTTTCTCTCCTTTTTTAATTTATCAAATTTTTTTTCAAAACAAAGAGTCTTAAAAATTGAAATAATCATTTTTTCTTTGACATTTATAAAAATAGCATAGTAACTACAATACTAACCATTGAGCTGCTAATTTTTGAACTTCCTCTTTTAAGGCTTTTTCTCTCTGAGCTAATCTCTCTGCCTCTTTTCTCCTTCTCTCTTCTTCATGAGTAGCTTTTGCTAAATAATAAGCGAAAATTAAAAACAAAGAGAAATTACTCAAACCTAAAAACTTATAATTCCCTGGCAACAAAAAAGAAAAAACCAATTGAAAAATACCCATTACTCCTACTAAAAGTTCAGTTAAAATCACTCTGATTTCGAAAAGGTGATATTTTAAAATAGCAAAAGTAGTAAGAACAACATACATTGAAACTAAAATGTTTAAATAAGGTGGAATAAGAATCCCATACCATAAAAAATAATTTGTTGAGCCACAAATAAAACTGATTCCCGTACCCAAGAGGAAATATTTTATTTGCTGCCTCTTTATAGTGTCTTTTGTTTCCTTAAGGGCTTTAAAGAGCAAATACCAAACAAAGACAATAATACTTGTCCATATTATCAAAAAAGGGTGATCCAAAATACCAGGTTTTGGCCAAAATGGAAAAATTAAAGTTGGTTCAACATTCTTTACAAAATAAGAAGTGAAATTAGTAAAGAAGAAAAAAATAAATATTCCATAACTTATCTTGAGAAGTTTTTTATATTTTTCAACGAGTTCTAAAAACAAAATAACAAAATGTAAATAAAAAACTGGAATAAAAATAGCACCAGCCATTAAAAATCTTGACCAAAACAAGGCTAACTGTGTATCTCTCGCTATTTGCCACATGAAATAACCAAAACTCCAAAAAGCTGTTGAAAAAACCCCAAAAAGAAAAATTTTTATTAGTATTGTCTTTTTTCCTTTTAGATAAACCAAGAATCCAAAAAAAGACTGATAATAAAATTAAACAAACCCGAAAATGCAAAATATGAAATCATATTTTTCTACATTCTATTATGCAGTGAATTTTTAAGGGCTCAAGATAGAAAAAACAATTTTCTAAAGAAAAACCACTTTTTAATAAAATTTTTCCTATTTTTTCTGGTGTTCTATAAATCATTGGCCAATTAATTACTTCTTTTAAGAAAAACCTTTCTAAATTAGGTAAAATTTGGCTAGTTAAGAAAACCCCTCCTTTTTCTAAAACTTGGTAAATGAGATGGATCAATTTTATTGCTTTTTCGTCTGGTCTGTATTCTAAAAAACCAACCATTTCTATTATATTTGGTTTAAATTCTTCATCTATTTCACTAATAACACTGGCTGTTTTGTTGAGAAAGGTAATTTGATTTTCTATTCCTAATTTTTGGGCTAATTTCTTTGCATGAGCTAAAGCAGAGGTGTCTATATCTATTAAAATGCCTTTTACTAAAATCTTTTTTTCTTTAGCTTGGGATATACACTCGAGTATTCCTTGAGCAGAACCTGAAGCAATAGAAATTATCTTTGGTTCTATATTTCTTTCTGCAAACTTTACGATATTATTCAAAAGTAAATTTTTCACCAGATATAATCTATTTTTTGTTGCTTGAAAACACTTTAAATTGGACCAAAACACTTCAAATATATTTTCTGGAGTTTTATTATAAATAATGTCTAAAGCTTTCCATTTTGTCGCGTTTTCTTTTATTATCCGGCAATTTTTGCTTACTCCATCAAAAAAATAAAAATTTATTTTCGGGTTTTTAATTATCTTTTTTTTTCAACCAGACCCAAAAAGCAATAATTAAAAATATTGGCACTAAAAAATAGTATGAGAATTTTCTTGCAAAATTTGAATTTTCGTTTAAGGTTTCAAGTTTTATTTTGAAACTCGTTCGCTCTTTTGGTTTTACGACTCTTCTTGACAAAAAATTTTTCCAAAAGGAAAATTTACTCATATCAAAAGATAAAATTCGTTTTTATTATTTTTTATTACATTTTCTTTGTCTCCTCAATTTTTATTCTTGTTCTAAATCGAACCTAAAAAGTCTCCTGAAACATAATCTGATTGATTTCGTTAAAATAGTTTCGAGATTGTTAGTCATAGAAATTTATGAGATGTTTTTATCCCTATTTTCCAACTCTTTTTTTAATATCTCAACCAATTGTTTTGGAGTATAATCTGTTTTAACTAAGATTTTGTCAATGCCTTGTTTGATTAATTCTTTGTTTAAATTTGAATCAGTGTAGTTTGTTAAGGCAAAAATTTTTAAGTTTTTTGTTTGGGAATGTTTTTTTGCTTCGATGAGAAAATTGATTCCGTTTTGGTCAGTTAAAATGAGATCAAGCAAAACTAAATCCGGAGGTTTTCTTTTTCCTTTCCTTATCTTTTGCAAAATTTCAATTCCCTGAGAACAAGTGTTGGCAATTTCTAAGTCAAATCCTGCCTGAGAGAAAACTTCTTGGTAAAGTTCAATCGTTGGTTTGTCGTCTTCAATGAGAAGGACTTTTGGTTTCATTAATTTTTTAATCAATTTCTCTAAATAGTCTTTTTATTTCTTCCATCACTCGTTGGGTAATTTTTTGACAGATTTTTTTGTATTCTTCTGACTGGCAGTCTAAGTTTTGGGCCATTTCAAATTCCTGAGGAAATTCTAATGGTTTGCCTACATTAATTTTAACTATTTTTTTAAATTTTGGGAAAACGCTACCTATTGGCATTATGTTAAAATTTCCTTTTATTGCTACTGGTAAAATTGGAACTTTTGTTTGGAGATAAATTTTTGCCACTCCTGGTTTTCCTTCTTGAATTTCCCCATCTTTTGACCTCGTTCCCTCAGGATACATTATTAAAATCTCTCCTTTTTTTAATCTCTCAACGCATTCTTTTATTGCTCTTTTTTTTGACTCTTCATCATAGCGATGAACAGGAATTACCTCTGCAAGCTTGTAAAGAAAGTTTCTTAAAAAACCCTCAAAACCCGTGTATTTGTCAATCTGCCCTAAATAAGTAAACTTCCTCGGAACGCACAAATAAGCATTAGTTACTTGATCCCAATGGCTTTGATGATTTGAAGCTAAAATAAAATTTGATTTTGGAATATTTTCAATTCCCCTCACTTCTTTTATCCAGATTAGCTTTACGATTGGCTTTAAAAAGAGGTAGCAAAACCAGCTTGATATTTTATTCATGGGTTTTCAATTCGCAACTAAAAATTTACAATTTCTTTAACAATTTCCTCGATAATTTCTTTACAAGATTTAATTTCTGAAATTCCAGCTGCTGACAAACCTGCCATTAAAGGAGAATTTTCAGCGTCTTTACCCAGAGAACCAGCAATTTTTTCAGCCTTTATCTCTTCTGGAAAAGCTCCCCTTTCTTCTAGTTTTTTCATTTCCTCTGACCATTTATTTTTGATCACCCTTATGGGATGGCCAGTAAACCTTAAAACTACTTCAACATCGTCAGCAGTAGCTTCGACAATCTTTTTCTTGTAAGCTTCAGAGATAATACATTCTTTAGAAGCTAAAAACCTCGTTCCCATTTGAATTCCATCAGCCCCTAACAAAAAAGCTGCCTTTGCGGTAAGACCATCATAAATACCACCAGCTGCAATTAAAGGTATTTTTTCTAACAATCTTTTTGCTTGAGGGACAAGACAAAAGGTAGTATTTTGGCCAATATGACCCCCCGACTCGAGACCCTCTACGACCACCGCATCCGCTCCGTTATCTTCCATCTTTTTTGCCAATCTAGGGGAGGGGACGACCGGAACAATTTTAATACCAGCTGCCTGTAAATAAGGGAAAATAGGCAATGGATTTCCTCCGCCGGTAAAAACG
>CALHPI010000023.1 GCA_938036275.1 Minisyncoccota bacterium | reverse complement strand
CACGCGGTGTCGCTGGGTCAGGCTTTCGCCCATTGCCCAAGATTCTCGGCTGCTGCCTCCCGTAGGAGTAGGGCCCGTGTCTCAGTGCCCTTGGCGGGGAACACCCTCTCAGGCCCCCTACCGGTCATAGCCTTGGTGAGCTATTACCTCACCAACTAGCTGATCGGCCGCCTCCCTCTCTCTTAGCGCTTTTCAGCTTTACCCTACACTACTTGTGTAGTGTAGGGACTATCGGGTATTAGCTCGCCTTTCGACGAGTTATCCCCGGCTAAGAGGTGAGTTAGAGACGTGTTACTGCCCCGTTCGCCACTGTAGGAAGTTGAGAAACCCCAACTTCCTACCGTATGACTTGCATGCCTTATCCACACCGCGAGCGTTCACCCTGAGCCAGGATCAAACTCTCAAGGAAATCATCTTCTAAACGCCCAGGCAATTAAAAATCTTTTAAGAGTACTTTTTCCTTTCAACAAAAAAATCTCTCATCTCTATCTATAATTAATTTTACTTAAAAATTATAAAAAGTCAAGTTTTACTGAGTAGAAGGCGGAGAAGTTGGTCGGGGTTGAATTTGTGGTTGAGAAGGTTGCAACGGCAAAGTTCGTCTTCTTTGACCTTCAATAAAATTCACTAGCGGGCTTGATTCACTAAGAGGAGCAATAAAAATAATTGAGTTACTATTAAGATAAATTGGTCCTGCTGGAGCCCAAAAAGCATCAACAAATCTCTGGGGGATTAATTGACCGGATTCATCTTGTTGAAAAAAAATAGCGTTGGTAAGTTTTAATCTGGGAAAAGTAGAAAGTTTACCAAAGTAAATAACACCGTTGTTAAGAAAAACAGCAACATAATTTTTTTTACCTTTAGTAAAATAAATTAAACCAATACCCAGAATAATCCCGACAAAAACAGCTAAAAGAAAATAGAAAATATTTTTATTCATTTTCATTATCATTTTTCGTTATTATTTTAAATTTGACCTTTTAATTTCAATTCCTAATTCTCTTAATTCTTTTTCACTAATTTCACTGGGAGCATCCATCATCAGATCACGATTTTCACCTGTTTTGGGAAAAGCTATAACCTCTCTGATATTAGTTTCATTTTCCAGAATCATCAAAATTCGGTCAACTCCGGGAGCAATGCCACCATGAGGCGGAACACCATAAGAAAAAGCTTCAATTAAATGTTTAAATTTAGCTTCAATTTCTTGTTTATTATAACCTAAAACTTCAAAAACTTTTATTAAAATATCTGAATCAGTAATTCGCAAACTACCACCACCAATTTCATAACCATTTAAAACTAAATCGTATTGTTCGCTGAGCAAAATTTCTGGTGAAGTTTCTAAAACTTTAATTAATTCATTTTTATCTTTTGAACCATCAGGTAATTTTGGTTGAGTAAAAGGATGATGCATAGTTTCCCAACGATTTTCATTTTCATTCCATTCAAACATTGGAAAGTCAATTATAAAACAAAAGGCAAGCTCATTAGGATTTTGAGGGTCTTCTCTTAAGTCTGGTTTATCAGAACCGTAAAGCCGAATAGCTTCTTCATAACCAATCCTTGGGAAAGGAATTTTGGTAATCTTTTTTTGAGGATAAAGATTTTGAATTACCTCAATGAACATTTTTTCAACTAAATTTAAAAGATCATCTCTTTCAACATAACTCATCTCAATATCAATTTGAGTAAACTCGGGTTGACGATCAGCTCGAGGGTCTTCATCGCGAAAGCATCTGGCAATTTGGAAATATCTTTCCAACCCTGCAACCATTAAGAGTTGTTTATATTGTTGAGGTGATTGTGGCAGAGCATAAAATTTACCCGGATAAAGTCGGCTCGGCACCAAAAAATCACGAGCTCCTTCTGGAGTTGACTTTGTTAAAATCGGTGTTTCAATTTCAATAAATCCCTGAGCATCTAAAAAATTTCGAAGAAAGAGTAAAAACTCATGTCTTCTTCTTAAATTTTTCTGGAGTCTGGGTCTTCTTAAATCAAGATAGCGATATTTTAATCTTAAAGCTTCATTAATTTCATAACCGTCGGATGTAACTTCAAAAGGTAAATCTTTAGCCAAAGCTAAAAGTTCTAATTTTTCAATCATTACTTCAACCTTACCAGTTTCTAAATCAGGATTTTCCAAATGAGCTGGTCGAGGTTGAACATAACCGATTATTTTAACTACTGAAGCTGGTTTGAGATTTTTGGCTAAAGAAAAAAAATTATTACTTTGATCAATAACACACTGAACAACGCCACTGCGATCGCGCAAATCAAGAAACAGAATTTTGCCATGATCGCGAATGTTATCAACAAAACCATAAAGTTCAACTCGTTGCTGAATTAAGTTTTTGGTTTCTAAATTCCAAATTTTCTTCATAAACCTATTTTAACACATTTTAATTTTTTATATTCGGCTCCTTCTTTTTTAAGATAAGATTCAAAAAGACAAAGTTCATTCAGGTTAATCGACCAATTTAACTTTTCGTCAATTTCTGGCAAGTCTTTCGCGACTTTCAAACGAATTAAATTGATGTGAGGTAAAAATTCTCTAACTTCTTTTTTATAAAAGACACTTTGTTTGTCTAATTCCTTCTCAAAATAGTTTTTAATTTCTTCTAATTTTTTATTTTTTTCTAAATAAAGCCAAATCATCCTCTTTTTGCCTGGCGGACCATAAGCGATTTTTTTAATTCTTGCTTCTAAATTTCGATAAGGCAGGTTAAAGTTTGCCAGAATATTTTCAACTTTTAAATAATCTTGATAATTCAAGTGTCCTAGAAATAAAACTGTTAAATGGAGATTTTCTAAAGGAATCCAGTTAAGCTTGGTTTTAAATTTTTTGTCTATCTTTTCTTCTAAAAAAGCTATTTTCTTTTTTAAACCCGCTGTCAAAGAAAAAGCTAAAAAAAGTCTCATCGATTATTTAAGGTCGAGTTAACAAGGGTTAAAGAGATTTTTTTGTTTTCTGTCAGATCAATTATCAAATCAGCAACAACGAGATTGCGATTATCTCGTTGTTGGACTGTACCAACCAAATAATAAATTCTTCCTTCTTTCAAAATTTCAAAATATTTCTCATAAACCTTAGGGAAAACCATAACTTCAATCTTATTAGTTAAATCTTCAATCTCTAAATAGGCGAAAGGTTCTTTATTTTTAGTGAAAACCCTTTTGATCTCATTGGCAACTCCGGCTAAACTCACCTTACGACCTTCTTCAAATTTTAAAATTTCACTAATATTTTTAACTTTATTTTTTAAAAGCGGAGCGAATTTTTCATAAGGATGACCTGAAAGATAAATACCTAAAAGCTCTCTTTCCCATTTGAGGATTTCTAAAGGATTAAAAGAAGTTGCTGGCTTCAAATAAAGATCATTATTCGAAACAAAAAGCGATTTAGAATGTTGGAGATTTTTTGTTTTCTGGGAATATTCTAAAAGATAATCAAGATTGCTGATTAAAATCTCTCGTCGATAAAAACGATCAAAAGCACCTGCTTTGATTAGACTTTCTAATGATTTTTTATTAAGATCTTTATGCTGAACACGCCTCAAAAAATCAGCCAGACTTTGATAAGGACCATTATTTTTTCTTTCTTTTTCAATAAACTCAACCAGTGGTCGGCCAACATTTTTAATTGAACCTAAGCCAAACCGAACTTTCTTTTCCGCAGTAATTGTGAAGTGAAAATTACTCTCGTTAATATCCGGAGGCAAAACAACAAATCCATAATCTTTAAAATCACGAAGATAAACTTTAACACGATCAAGATCTTTACCTTCATGAATTAAACAAGCTGTTAAAAACTCAAGAGGATAGTAAGTTTTAAGATAAGCAGTATAATAAGCAACCGCTGCATAAGCAATAGCATGACTTTTATTAAACCCATAACGAGCAAAAGGCTCAACAAGACTTACAATTTTTTCAGCTATCTCTTTAGAAATTGCATTTTTAATCATCCTTTCTTTTAATTTTTGAGTTTCGCCATCTACTAAGCTTTTAATTTTCTTGCCAACTGCTTTTCTTAAAATATCAGCTTCCGTCGGACTGTAGCCAGCTAATTCTTGAGCCATTTTCATAAGTTGTTCCTGATAAACCATAATTCCATAAGTTTCTTTTAAAATTGGTTCCAGTTTGGGGTGCAGATAAGTAATTTCTTCTTTACCAAATTTTCTTCTTAAAAATGAAGGTAAAAGTTCAATTGGTCCAGGACGATAAAAAGCAATTAAGGAAGCTAAATCTTCGAATTTTTCTGGCTTTAACTTTTTTAAATATTCTGTTATTCCCCGACCTTCTAATTGGAAAATCCCAACTGTCTTCCCTTCCCGCAAAAATTTATAAACTTCCTTATCTTGAAAATCAGGATCGAAATTAATTTGCTGTTGATGATTTTCTTCAATAAGTCTTTGAGCATCTTCAATAATTGATAAGGTTCTTATACCTAAAATATCCATTTTCAAAAGACCCAACTTTTCAACAGAATACATATCATATTGAGTAATTATTGTTCTTTGATCGCCAGGAGCAAATTGTAAAGGTAGATAATTGACTAATGGTTCAGGAGTAATAACTAAACCACAAGCATGAACTGAAGCATGGCGAATTGTTCCTTCTAATTTTTTAGCAGCTTTAATGATTTGGCGATATTCTTCTTTTTCTTGAAGAATTTTTTTAACATCAGCGAGGTCTTCAGCTTTATTAAGATCAAGATCAGCGGGAATGAGACGAGCCAAACGATCAACGAAAGAAAAAGAAAATCCTAAGGCTCGACCAACATCACGAACTGCTGCTCGAGCTGCCATTTTCCCAAAAGTTATAATCTGAGCCACATGATCCTGGCCATATTTTTCTTTTAAATAATTAAAAATTTTTTCTCTTTTAATATCAGAAAAATCTAAATCAATGTCTGGAAATTCAATTCGATCTGGTGTTAAAAATCTCTCAAATAAAAGTCCGTATTTTAATGGATTAATTTCAGTTATTTTCAAAAGATAAGCAACTAAACTGCCAACCACTGAACCACGACCTGGACCAACCATAATTTTATTAGCTTTAGCAAAATTAACAATATCTTGGACTACCAAAAAATAGCCAGCAAAATTTGTTTGTTCAATAACTTTTAACTCATAATCAAGTCTGTTTTTAATCTCATCTTCATTTAATTTTCTTTCGCGAATTCCTTGAAGACAAAGTTTTCTAAGATAGCTCATTTCTGTCTCGCCAGCTGGCAAATTAAAGCGAGGCATTTTTGTTTTTTGAAGTTCAATCTCTAAGTTACATTTTTCAGCAATCTCAACGGTCATATCTAAAGCCTGAGGTATATCTTGATAAAGTTCATTAATTTTTACTTTATCAACTAAAGAAAAATCATCAATCTTCATAGTTAGTCTTTCTTCTTCATCAACATCTTTACCTGTTTGAATAGCTAAAAAAATATCATGAACTTTGACATCATCACTTTTTAAATAATGAACATCATAAGTAGCGACTAAGGGTACTTTTGTTTCTTCAGAAAGTTTAATTAAAGCAGATTTTAATTTAACACCATCCTCGATTTTCGGATGATAATTAACTTCTAAATAAAAATTATCTCTACCAAAAATATCTAAATACTCATAAACTTTTTTCTTAGCTAAATCAAAATTACCTCCTAAAAGAAGTTTGGGAATTTCTCCTTGGGGACAGCCGGAAAGACAAATCAAGCCTTGAGAACATTCTTTTAAAAGTTCTTTATCGATTCGGGGTTTGTAGTAAAAACCTTCAAGCCAAGCTTTAGTAACAAGATAAAGTAAATTACGATAGCCTTTTTCATTTTGAGCCAAAAGAGTCAAATGGAAATTTTTCGAATCAATTTTAGTTGTTTTATCAAACCGCGATCGCGGTGCTAAATAAGTTTCAACACCAATAATTGGCTTAAGACCGGCTTTTTTTGCTTTGGTATAAAACTCAATCGCGCCGTATAAATTCCCATGATCAGTCAAAGCCAAGGCTGAATAATTGAGTTCTAAAGCTCTTTTGATAAGTTCGTCAATTTTACAAAGTCCATCTAATAAACTATAATGAGAATGGACATGAAGATGAACGAAATCTCTCATTTCAAAAAAATTTTAACCAAGAAAAAAATGAATTCAAGTTTTTGGCTTGTGGAAAAAAATTTAATTAAAAAACATAAAACGATTTTAGCTATTGATGAAGCTGGTCGAGGCGCAGGAGCTGGTCCCTTAGCTGTCGGAGGTTTATTTTTAGATAGATTTTCTTTAAAAATTTTGGAAAAAAATAAAATTTATTTTTATGATTCCAAAGAACTCACACCGCAACAAAGAGAATTTTCCTTGAAAATAATTAAAAAATTGCGTTTACCTCATAAGACTATTTTAATCAATAATTTAAAAATAGATAAAATGGGCATTAATCAAGCTCTTCTTGAAGGAGTCAAAAAACTTATTGAAAATTTTAGACCTGGAGCTTTAATAATGGATGGCCGAAAAATTCAAATAGATTTTAAAAATTCTTACTTTTTTGTTAGGGGTGATAAGAGACTGGCTTCTTTAGGTGGAGCTTCAATTTTAGCTAAAACGAAAAGGGATAATTATATGATAAAAATTGCAAAAAAATATCCAGAATATCTTTTTGAAATTCATAAAGGTTATCTAACTAAAAAACATCTTCAACTGATTAAAAAATTCGGGCACTGTAAATTACATCGCCTTTCTTTTCTAAGAAATTTTATCTCGAAATAGAAATTTTAAGTTTTCTTTTAATTGCTCGAGGATGAAGTTTTCTAATAAAATAAAGTTTGGCTCTTCTTGTTTTAGCTTGACCTAAAATCTCTATTTTCTCAATAACTGGTGAATGGAAAGGGTAGGTTTTTTCAATCATTTGACCACCAGCTTCACCTCGGACTGTAAACATTTTTCTTGTCCCACCGCCTTTAATCGCAATCACAATACCTTCAAATGGCTGTAAAAATTCTCTTTTAGCTTCTTTAATTTTCTGCCAAACTCGAACATAGCTTCCTGGTTTAATTTCTGGCAAATCATTTCTTAAATATCTTTTTTCAACTAATTGAATTAATTGATGGGTCATAATTATATTTTATCATAAATTTTAAATTGTTTCGATTTGTTGTCATAAACCCAAAGTTCGTAAGAGATTTTTTGAGGTTGAGGAAGTTTAAAAATTTTTTTAACTTTATAGGGCCTTTTGCGAGCTTTTTGAACTTGAATCAATTTTAATTCGTTTTTATTTAAAGCAATAAGATCAAAAAGACCGAAAATATCTTGGGAGTGAAATTTAACTTTTACTGGTTTCCAAACTAAATATCTTTTCTTTTTTAAAATATCAAAGGCTAATTTCTCAATTCTCTGCCCCCTCTTTTTCCTTTTGACTGATCTCATTAATTAATTTTAAAACTTTTTGAGCTTCAGCAATTTCATCAGAAGGATAAAAAACTATTTTCGACGGTAAATGTCGCAGAAAAACTTGCTCCTTGAGATAATTTTTTATTTTTTGAGAATTTTTATTGAAATAATTAATTATTTCTTTTCTTTCTTTTTCAGGAAAAATACTTAAATAAACTTTAAACCAACCTCCTTTTTGTGGCAGTGTCAGATCAACAATAGTCACAATAATATTCTTTTTCGGTAATAAACTATTTAAAATTTCTGATATTTTTCTAATAATTTCGTATTTTTTTCTTTCCTTCATTTGAGAAATTGGGAAAGCAGACTGTAAAATTCTCCTTCGCTAATCGTTTTCAGATTTAGTTTTTGAGCTTTTTCTAATTTGGAACCAGGATTTTTGCCAACAACTAAGGTTGTCACTCTTTTAGAAACTGTCTCTGTTGTTTCCGCTCCTAAGCTTTCAACAATTCTTTTAGCCTCTTCACGAGAATATTTTTCTAACTCACCTGTAAAAGCAAAGACTTGTCCTTTTAATGGTTGCGGTCCTTTAGTTTCTTCCTCAACAATTTCAATGCCTACTTGAGTTAATTCTTCTAAAAATTTTTTATTTTCCTCATCTTGAAACCATTTAAAGACAGCTTGACTAACTTTTTCACCAAAACCAGGAATGGTTGTATAATGAATTGCTTTTAAATCTTGAGTGACACGAATCAAATCACTTGGTTTAGTAATTTTAGTTTTTGTTTTAAGGAAATTAGCTAAAAGTTTAGCATTCTCTTCGCCAATATGCAAAATTCCTAAAGCATAAAGAAATCTTGATAAAGTAATTTTTTTACGAGAACTTATGCTGTCTAAAAGATTTTTTTCTGATAAAACATCAAAGCCAGGTAATCCTCTTAGGCTACCAACTTTTAATTTGAAAAGATCAGCTGGAGTTTGAATTAAATTATTATCAATTAATTTCTCAACAATTTTTTCTCCTAAACCTAAAATATCAAAAGCTGACTTAGAAGCAAAATGAATAATTCTTTCTTTTGTTAAAGCATAGCATTTTTTATTGGGACAGCGCCAATAAGCACCGTCTTTGATAAGCTTGGTTCCGCATTGGGGACATTTTTGAGGAAAAACAATTTCTCTTTCTTTACCTGTTCTTAATTCTTTAATAACCCGATCAACCTGAGGAATAACATCGCCAGCGCGAATAACAACAACAGTATCGCCAATCCTAACATCTAATCTTTTAATTTCATCTTCATTATGAAGCGAAGCTCGGGAAACAGTCACGCCACCAACTTCAACTGGTTTTAAAACAGCAACTGGCGTAACAATTCCTGTTCGACCAGTTTGAAAAATAACATCTTCAATAATTGTTGTTGCTTCTTTAGGTGAAAATTTAAAAGCAATTGCTCCGCGCGGTGCTTTACCAACAACGCCAAGTTCTTTAAAAATTGAATTTTCATTGATAGTAACAACAATACCATCAATCTCATAAGTTATTTTGTCCCTATTTTTCTCCCAATAATTGCGAAATTCAAAAACCTCTTCTAAACTTTGACAAAGCTTAGTATTTAAATTAGTTTTAAAACCTAAACACCTTAAAATCTTATGCTCTTCTTCATGGGTTCTTTGACCTAAATCAGTAACTAAAGCGTAAGCAAAAGAATCTAATTTTCTTTGACTAGTAATTTTGGGATCAAGCTGTCTTAAAGATCCAGCCGCTGCATTGCGGGGATTAGCAAAAAGAGGCTCACCATTTTTCTCTCTTTCTTCATTTAATTTGCGAAAATCTATTAAATGCATAAAAACTTCACCTCGAACCTCAATTTCTTCAGGATAACCATTTTTAAAATATTCAATTGTTTTTTCTAAGCCTTCATTTTTTAAATTTTCAATTATTTTAGGGATGGGAAGAAGTGAAAGAGGAATAGCTTCAATTGTTTTTACATTTTGCGTCACATCTTCACCTAAATAACCATCACCACGAGTCGCCCCAACTTCCAAAATCCCTTTTCGATAAACTAATTTAATAGCTAAACCGTCAATTTTAAGTTCACAAAAGTAACTATATTTTCCCGGAACTAATTTTTGATTTCTTTCTTCCCAATCTTCCAAATCTTCTAAAGAAAAAGCATCATTAAAAGAAAGCATTGGCACTTTATGCCTGACCTTAGGAAATTCTTTTAATGGTTCACCACCAATTCTTTGAGTTGGCGAGTCTGGAGTAATGAATTGAGGAAATTTTTGCTCTAAATCAAAAAGTTCTTTTTTGAGTGAATCTAAAACTTCGGGAGGATACAAATCTTTGTTTAAAACATGATAAGCATAGCGGGCTTCATTAATAATCTCTTTTAATTTTTCGATTCTTTCTTTCGCTAATTTTTCATCCATTTCAATCTAATTATATTATGGAGCAAAATCAAAATCCAAAACGCGAGTCACTTCTTTTACTTGAGATTGTGAGATAACTTTAGTATAGAAAGAATATTGGAATTCTTGGGTGAGTTTATAAATATAGGCTTTAATATTAATATTTTGTCCATTAATTCTATTTTCTCCACAATTAGACGGTGTCCAATTACAGCCGACAATATTATTATGAAGAGAGCAGAAATAGCTAAAATAAAATCTACAGATAGAATTATCAACAACATTAGATGAGGCTGTAAAATCGGAAACTATTTGATCTTTTATTAAATACAAGTTTCCTACTTCTATTCCTGATTCAGCTAAAGTTAAAGCTTGATAAATTGCTAACAATTTTCCTATTCTTATAAGCTGTTGATTAATAGGCATAAAAAGCACTATAACCGTTACTAAAATAATGAAAATCATAAAAGTAACCAACGCCAAAGCTTGTCCTTTATTCATTGACATAGATTGTTTGAATAAACGCTGTTTAAAGGAGCGACAGCACTATAAAATTCTAAACTTGAAGTTACTCCTTTTTTTGAGATTATTTCTAAATTATAGTTAATAACTATTATCTTAGGAGCATATTGAAAATAAGCATATCTTTGATCAGTCGCGGGACGGTCAGTAGCAATGGTGATATTTTTTACTCTTACTAAATTGGGATCGAAAATTGAAGTTGTAGCTGAATTTCCCTCTTGGTAAATTAATTGCTGACTTGAAGGAGTAAAAATAATTGTTGCATTAACACAATTATTCTTCTGAAATTCTAAACCCTGATTATTATTAATAACTCTAAAACTCCATCCGTATTTTAAAATACGCCAAACTTTTTCTGTTCCTAATCTAACATTTTCTAAAGCTTGGTAATAATCATTAGCAATTAAACTTGAATTTACTAAATTTAAATAAATTTTACTAACCAAGGTTACAATAATCATAAAGAGAAAAATAACAATACTCATTTCTAATAAAGTAAAACCTCTTTTCAAATTTATCGAATGTTTGGATGCCATGGCGTTAAAATTCCTGAAAGTGATGCACTAATCCTTCCAAGTGTTGATAATAATGAACCATCTATAACGACCTTAATTCCGGTATTATTAGATAAAGTGGAATTTGAAATTCTATAAGTAATTCCTAAATTACCCACTGTTTCCCGACATTGTCCTGAAGAAGTCAAAAAAGTTCCGTTGCTAAAGTTTATACAATTAAAATTAAAACTTGGCATTGCCGAAGAAATACCTGTAGGACTAAAAGAACTTTCTAAAGATTTGTTTCGATAAGCTATCAAAAACTGATATTTTGAGTATAAAATATTGTTTAAAATAAAAAGCTCTCGAGCAAAAACAAGAGATCTTAAATAATCAACACTAAGCCTGAGAAAAATTATTAAAGATGCTGAAACAATCAATAAAACAATCATCAATTCTCCAAAAGTTGTTCCTTTTTTCATTTTTCAAAATTAATTTGTCCTAATCTATTAATTCTTATTGTATATCTTTCTAAATTTTTTTCAAAGCATAAATATAAATAATCAGCATCAATTTTTTGCCAAGAACTGCCTGCTTGTTGATAAAGGAAAAAAAGATCGGAAAAAGAATAACCATACATTATAAGAAGTGGAGGATTTAATCTGCCTGTTGAACAATTTTTATCTGAAGTTGAAAAGAGCATTCGGCTACCCAAAGTTAAGTTAGTGTCTAAAGATAAACTTGGAACAGGCGAAGTAACAATTTGTTGATTTTGAAGGATGTATTTCTTTTGGCTAAGATTGAAATTAATAAAATCGTTCATATAAGTTGAAGTTGAAAAAACAATCTCACAAAGATTAGTTGAGGTTGAAAAACCTAAAACTTGATAAGTTGTTTCATTAGGAATATAAATTCCATAAGCACAGAAAAAATGCCCCGCTGGTTTTTCAATAATTGTTTGGCTTAAATCAGAAATTGTATTTAAAGCAAAAGCAAAATTTTTAGCTGTGTCGCGAAGATAAAAGAAAGTTTTATTAAAAGCCCGAAAATTCAAATTAGTAGTTACAAGCAAAGCAATTAAAAATAAAACTAAAGCTGTCTCGATTAGAGTAAAGCCTTTCATCTATCATTCCCTACCTTTGCTTCTACAATCAGTACCAATATAAGCTTGACATTTAGCAGGTTCAACAATTTGACATCTTGAAAGATCAGGTCTTAACCCTTCTCTCGACACCGGTTCTTGACTACATTCATAACAAAATCCTTGATAGCAAAGATAACGATAGACTGTTATAGATTGACAGGGTGTTGATTCTTCATCTCCCCAAGCCTCTCCTCTTATATTTAAAGATATTCTTTCATCATCAGCATTATGAAAAGAACAGAAAGTATAATTACCCGCTAAAAGAGGTGTATAAGAAATTGTTTGTGTTTGTAATCCTCTTGGTTCACTTACTGTATGTTCACTTATTGTACCCGTTGCGTATTTACTTCCATTGATAGTTAACCAATATTTACCCATATCATAACCAAACCTATCTCTTTTATCTACACCAAAAATAACATTAAATGGATAACCGACAATATAGTCGCGACGAGGGGTTGTTATATTTTCAGGATGATTGATATTAGGTTTTCCTAAGTTTAAAACTGGGTCTACCTCTGTCGGGTTGACATAAAATTTAACTAAGGGCCCACTCCACGGACCTCTAATAGGCGATCTGCCACTTGCTATATCTCTATTCATACCTCTTGGTAAATTGATACCGTTTGCCTCATCATAAACTATCAAAGAAGGATCTACTGGAACTCTTTGAGCATTATTATTATAACCATTAAAGAAATCACAATAAGTATAATCAATAGCATCCTGAAAGTCATCTGCAGTAAGATTTACATCAATATCAGTTATTTTCTTCGGATTATTATCACTAACACTATAAGAATCAGGTCGATTGTAAATTCTTCCTCTATTTACCGTTGTTTCGAGATTATAAAAACCGTGTCTATTAGGTTGTTGAATCTCAAAAATACTCGGTGGTCTTAATCCACTTAGCCACATTGGCAATTGCCAACCACTATTTTGAGAAAGTGTTTTCCTAAACCGCAAAATGTTAGGTCTATAATTAACACTAAATTGATTGTTATTATCTAAATTCTTCAAAACATTAGTAAGTGGTAACTGAAATTCAAAATCAATAGGTTTAGATGTATCGCAATTTCCAGGATTATTAATACGCTCAACACCAGGGTTCCCCCAACCACTGCAATACCATTCTTTTTTAAACTCTTGACAATATGTTTCTTGTCGTGTATCCCACCTTACACATAGACCAGTTCTTGGATCTGTTGCAGCGCAAAATCTAACTAACCTTGTCCCCCAGTTTGTACAAATAGTATTATAGCTAACGCTGGTGCATTTTTGATAATAACAATTTGCAACATGAACAGTGTTATCTTCACCCTGTATCCCAACATCAATTTCGATTTTATTACTACTTTTCGTAAAACCAGAATAAGTTGAAGAGGCTGTTTTACCACCCCGCGGAGGCTCCCATTGACCATTTTGTGGATTTTTAATCCTTGCAATTACATCAACCTTACACAAACCACCTGTAACATTAGATGTAGATGTTGATGGAGGAGTTGAGGTAGGAGTTGAGGTAGGGGTTGAGGTAGGGGTTGAGGTAGGGGTTGAGGTAGGACCTGATCCTGAATACCAAACTAAATAACCTTTAAGATTTGAATCACCGCAAGTCCACCTTCCGCCTTCTTCGCATATTTTATCAAAAACATCTATCTGAACTGTTTTATTAGAACCAATACTGGCATAAGATGTTACATAATGTCTTCCTTTAAAAGGACCTTGCAAACCTCTTCGACATTCATAAGCCTTTCCATCACAAACAGCAATATAAATCCATTCTCCGTTTCTTGTCTCACACCAGCCCTCATGAATGTTGCAATTTGCTTGACAACTATAAAAATTGGCATTATAACCAGAACCGCAAATATTGGTATATTCTCCTCCAAACGGAGGTTGATAACCTGTCCTAACTTCACATGCAGGATGAGGGCTGCCAACAGGAATAGAGGTATTGATATTCCCCATTCTCTTAGGTTCTGATCCCACAGAACAAACTCCTTCTGGAGGAGGATTAGGATAATCAGATCCTGCTCCCCTATATTCAAATGACGGGGCTACTGTTCCATCAGGTTTACAACACACTTTGTAGAAATCACGAGCAAAACATGTTCGTC
>CALHPI010000022.1 GCA_938036275.1 Minisyncoccota bacterium | reverse complement strand
CTAATTCAGCTGAAGAGGTTGAAGCCAAGATTAAAGAGTTAAATCAACTTTTAATGGAGACAGGTAAAGGTTTTTATCAAACTCAATGAAACTTCTACCTTCTTATGAAAAAGCTTTTATTTTTCTATCAAATAAAAACAGGTTGGCAAAATTTAGTCATAAGTAAAATATACTTAATTATATTTTCTTATAATTTATTTTTAAAATCAAATCTTGTTAAAATAAGTACTTATTCATTAACTGAAGAAGTTTTAGAATTATAAAATGGATGATTATTATGCAATTTTAGGGGTACCTGAAGACGCTGATGATGAAACTATCAAAAAAGCTTTTCGAGAACTGGCGAAAAAATATCATCCTGATCGACCAGGTGGTGATGCTGAAAAATTTAAAAAAATTGTTGAAGCTTATCGAGTTTTATCAGATAAAAAACTTAGAGCTGAATATGATCAAAGAAGAAAATTTCAGACCACTTTTGCTTTTGGTTTTGAGGATTTAAACGATTATTTACGAAGAGAATTTTTTGGCGAAGATATTTTCGATTTGTTTAAAAATATTTTTGATATTTTTGAAACTCGCCGAGATGTTTATTCAAAAGAGATAATCTTAGAATTAAATCCTTTAGAAGCTTTGAAAGAAAAGGAAATTGAAATTCCAATTTATCAAGATAATATGAAATTTTTGTTTAAAATAAGATATAGACTACCAAAAAATTTACCTGATAAAATTAAAAAACTAGTCGAAGAATTAAGAAAAGAAATTAAGTAATGCCAGTAACAAAGTCAGCTCAAAGAGCTTTAAAAAGAGCCAAAAGAAATTGGCGAATTAATGAAGCCCGACGAAGAAAAATTAAATTAGCGATCAAGAACTTTCTGAAACTTATCAAAGAAAAAAATAAAGAAAAAGCGGCTGAAGCCTTGAAATTAGTTTATAAAGAACTAGATAAAGCAGGTAAAAGATTTTTACACAAAAATAAAGTGAGTCGCTTAAAATCTCGTTATGCTCGATTATTAGCTAAACTTTAATTTTTTCTCTTTGCCAACGATGATATTTAATAACTGCCTGATGAGCTTTTTTATCTAAGACTAAAATAAAATCCCTTAATTCTTTATCTTCTTTTAAATTAAATGGTTCTTTTTCCAAATCATAATAAACATTTTCTTTTGGTTTTGCCAAAGCAATAACTTTAATATTCAAATTACTTTCTTTAATTGCTTTTAAAGCAAATTTAAATTGAACCTTACCGCCATCAACTAAAATAAGATCAGGATACCCCCATTCTTGATGTTGTAATCTTCTTTTTAAGACTTCAGCAATCATTCGGGGGTCATCAGCTTTGAGAATTGTTTTAATTTTAAATTTTCTTAAAAGGGATGGTTCATAAACACCATCAACAAAGGTTACTAGAATACCAACTTTTTCCTGACCAGCAAAATGAGAAACATCAACAACTTCGATCCGATGGGGTAATTTTTCTAAAGCAAATTTTTCTTTTAACTTAATCAAAATTTTTCTTCTTTGATGCTCAATTAAAAAAGTTTCCTTTTCTTTAATTAAATCTTGATGAACTTCAAGTTTTTTAAGAGCTAAATAAACTCGTCTTAATCTTTCCGCTTCAATTAATTTGTTTTCAGCGACTAAATTTTTCATCTGAGTTAACAATGATTTTTTAAGAGAGACTAAATTACCACTAAAAATTTTTTTAATAATTTTCAAATTGTTTTCATAATTTTGAATATCTTTGCGAGTAAAAACCGAGCCTTTTTGACAACAAAAACCAAAGCAAAGTCCTAAAGAAGCATTAAGACAAATTTTTTGATGTTCTTTGAGACAGCTGCAAAAAGGAATATCTTTTCTAATTATTTTTAAAATTGTTCTTAAAGAAGTACCTTCAAAAAATGGACCGATAATTTCCTTTGTTAAAAATTTTTCTGGTTGATGAGTGATAAAAATTTTAGGAAATTTTTCTTGAGTGAAAATTAAATAAAAATAACGGGTATCATCTCTTAAAAGTTGGTTATAAGGAGGATTGAATTTTTTAATCAGATCGCTTTCTTTAAAAAAAGCTAAAGCTTCATTTTTAGTCTCTAAAAATTCAACCTTGTCAGCCTCAGTTAAAAGTTTTTTTATTTTAAAAGATGACGAAAGAAAATATTGCTGAAGTCTTTTTTTTAAATTCTTAGCTTTACCAATATATAAAACCCTATTTTGTTTGTCTTTAAAAAGATAAACTCCGGGTCGAGAAGGAAGATTTCGGAAATTTATTTTAAGCATTTTTAAAAATATCTTAAAAGACTTTTGCCTTCAAATTCTCGAACCGAAGGTAAATTGAAAATTTCCAAAATAGTTGGAGCTATATCAACTAAAGAACCTAAAATTTTTTTATTATAAAAGGCTAACTCTTCTTTTGTTTTTTCTTTCTTTCTTTCCTCAGCAATTAAATAAAAAGGTACCGGACTTAAATTATGAAAAGTATCTTTTTGACCTGTCTGGGGATTAACCATTTTTTCAATATTACCATGGTCAGAAGTGATAAGTAAAACATAATTAGTTTTTATAAGAATCTTATAAATTTGACCAAGAAATTCATCAACTTTTTCAAGAAAGTAGATAGCTAATTGAAAATCACCCTGATGACCAACAATGTCAAAGGTTGGTAGGTTAGCTAAAATAAAATCAAAATCTCCTTCTTGCAAAGTTAAAGTTAAAGCATCAAAAAATTCTTTGGTTTGCTGAATTAATTTCTCTTGAGGAAGTTCAAAAGCAGGAAAGATCTTATAAATTTCTCCCGGGTGTTCTTCAGTAATAAAACCATTAAAATAATATTTTAGAATATTTTCCTTAGAGACATCTGTTAATTTTAGTTGTTTTAATTTATTTTCAGCTAAAACCCGAGTTAAATTAGTTAAAATTTTTTGTTCCTCAAAAATAACCGGATAATCAAGATTTAAATATCTAGTCAAAGAAGCAATCAAAAGATTTTTTCGAGAAGGTCGTTTAAATTCTTTAAAGTCTGGATTTAAAAAGGCATTGGCTAATTGAAAAATACTTTTATTTTCAAAATGAAAAAATAAAAGAGCATCGTTATCTTTAACAAAACCATCATCTTCAAGAAAAATTGGTTCTAAAAGACTATCATTAAAATTTGGCTGTTGATATTTTTCCTTTAAGAAAGCTATTGGGTCAGTTACTTTTAAGCCTTTGCCTTCAACTATCAAAAGAAAGACTTTTTGTGTCTTAAAAAGATAGTCTTGGGTTTCATCTAAGGCATAAAAACGACCACACAAACTAGCAATTTTAGCTGGATATTTCTTTTCCCTAATTTTTTCTTGTAATTTTTGAATTAGATTAAGAGCTGATTTTGGCGGAGAATCAAGACCATCAGTAAAAAGATGAAGATAAACTCTGGAAAGATTTTGTTGATTAGCTAAATCTAAAAGAGCATCAAGATGGTTAATATCAGTTTTACTAACACTTTCACTTAAAAGACCAACTAAATGTAAACGAGATTGAAAATGTCGACAGTGTTGAAAAATTTTTAATAATTTTTCATTGCGAGATAACTCACCTCTTTCCAAAGCTAAATTGATTCGGGGGTAGTTTTGATAATAGACAACTCCGGTCCCCATAGTTAAATGACCAAGTTCACAGTTACCAGGTTGGTCATAAGGCAAACCAACAGAAATTCCTGAAGCTGACAAAAGACAAAAAGGATAATATTTGCGAAAATAGTTTAAATTAGGAAGTTTAGTAAATCTTGAAGGATTAGAAATATTTTCTTCACCTTCACCAAATCCATCCAAAATTAATAAACAAACTCTTTTTTTAATCATCTGATAAAATTATTATATTAAAAAAGAGGTCTTGATTGAGAAATTATTCAAAAATGATTAATTTTATTTTAATTTTTCTCCTCGGCCTTGTAGGAGGTTATTTATTACAACAAATTTTAACTGAGAAAAAAAGAGATCGCTTAGAAAAAGAGATTGAAGAAACTCTCGAAGCAAAAAAAAGTCAAGCTGAAAATTTAATCAAAGAAGCTCGGGAAAAATCTTTAATTATTTTAGAAGAAGCAAAAAAAGAAAGAGAGAAAATTTTAATTGAAGCTGAACAAAGAGAACAAAGAGTAAGTCAGCGAGAAAAAATTCTTGATGAGCGTGAATTAACTTTAATTGAAAGAGAGAAAAATTTAAACGAAAAAACAAAAGAAATTGAAGAGTGGTATAAGAAATTAGAAGATAAAGAAAAATTTTTAGAAGAATCGTTGGAGAAATTAAGCGGTTTTACCAAAGAAGAAGCTTTAAAAATTTTATTCGAAAAAATTGAGAAGGAAAATGAAAGTGAAATTTTAGAAAGAATCATGAAACTTAAAAAAGAAAGCGAGGAAAGAATTATCGAGGAAGCAAAAAATCTTCTCTATACTGTTTTACCAAGATACGCCCGGTCAGTTGTTAGCGAAGTAACAACCACAACTGTTACTTTACCTAACGAAGAAATGAAAGGGCGAGTCATCGGTAAAGAAGGAAGAAATATCAAGCATTTCGAGAATTTAACAGGAGTGGAAATAATTATTGATGAAACCCCCGATGTTGTTGTTCTTTCTTCTTTTGATTCGGTTCGTCGGGAAATTGCTCGTTTAGCTTTAGAAAAATTAATCAAAGACGGCAGAATTAATCCTGCCACCATTGAAGAGAAAATTCAAGAAGCCAAACAAGAAATTGAAAAGACAATTGAAGAAGCTGGTCGGGTGGCTGCTTATGAATTAGGAATTTTTGATTTACCAACCGAAATTATGATTTTAATGGGAAGATTAAAATATCGTTATTCTTATGGTCAAAATGTTTTACAGCATTCAATTGAAGTTGCAACTTTTGCTCGGATGATTGCTGAAGAACTTGATTTAGACGCTACTGTTGCTAAAAAAGCTGGTTTTTTGCATGACATTGGTAAATCAGTAACCCATGAATTAGAAGGGAATCATTTGGAAATCGGTATTAAAATTTTGGAAAAATATAACATCGAAGAAAAAGTCATTTTAGCAATGAGATCTCATCATGAAACTTATCCTTTTGCTCTTCCCGAAGCTTACTTAGTTTTAACTGCAGATATCATTTCTTCCCATCGCTTAGGTGCTCGACGCGAAACAACCGAAATTTATCTTCAAAGACTTCAGGATCTTGAAAGAATTGCTTCTTCGTTTGAAGGTGTAGAAAAAAGCTTTGCTATTTCTGGAGGTAGAGAATTAAG
>CALHPI010000021.1 GCA_938036275.1 Minisyncoccota bacterium | reverse complement strand
TTATTTAATGACCCAGAATGAAAGTTTTAGGGGGGATTTCGAAAGATTAATTAGCCAAAAAGAAAAATTTTATTTTCGCTTATGGCCACCAAAATTATGGCCATTTAAGGCCGAAACTAAACCTGGAGAATTTTTTCAAGAAGTTCAAAGTTATATTGAGGATATTCAAAAAGGTAAAGATAAAATAACACTTTGGTTTGAAGAAGATTTATTGCCCAATGAGTTTAAAACAGATGGAAAACCAGATGAAGAAAAATTAAAACAGGCTGGAATCGAAAAGAAAGACGGCCATTATGAATTTTATATCACACCCGATAAGTTAAAAGATATGATTGAAGGATGGTCAGGTGTGTATATTGAAATAGCAAAAGGTGAAGTTGAAATAAATAAACTTTTAAGAGAAACAAAAGAATTACAAAAATCTTTATTGAAAGACGCGCCGCCAGAATTAAAAGATACTCTAAGATCAATTGGTAACTTAATTGTTGGTTTAGAGGAAAGATACCGAGATATAATAGAAACAGGAGCTTCCAAAGAAGAACTAGAAAAAATTAAGAAAGGTTTAGAGCAATGTAAAAAATTTTTAGAAAATCTAAAGCCAGATGTTGATGAGTATAGAAAGACTAAAGATCAAAGCCTTTTGAGTCGAATAAGAAGAAAAATAAGTGATTTTTGGATAAATAATGGTTCGGTTGTTCTTTCATCTCTTGGTCTTTGGGGACTTGCTATCGGCTGGTTTTTGCCTTTGTGGTTAATAGCGAAAATGTACAAAGAAATTGAAAAAAGCATTTAAAATTTAACTTTATTTAATTTTTTTGTTATAATAAATTTGTTCGCCCCCATAGCTCAATTGGTAGAGCAACGGCCTTTTAAGCCGGTGGTTGGAGGTTCGAGTCCTCCTGGGGGCACATCTTTGATAAGATTCAAGAAGTAAAGATTCAAGAATTTAAGATAAAAAAAATAAAAATATAGAAAATTTTATGTATCAAATTGATAAGAAAAAATCTCTTTTTGTTTTAATTAAAAATAGTTTAGGGACAAAACTTTTTCAATCAGTTTATTTTTTTGTTAATGGTAAATCAAAGGACATTTATCAAAAAGGAAAATTAAGTTGCGCTTTTTATGTAAGTACAATTTTAAAAATACTTGGAATGATTGAAAGTATTCACGCAACTGTTGAAGGAACTATTAAAGATTTAGAAAAATCAGGCTGGTATAAAATTGAAAAACCTAAAAAAGGAGCGATAATAGTTTGGGAGAAAAGCAAAGACGGCCATCAACATATTGGTTTTTATATTGGTAAAAATAAAGCTGTTAGTAATAGTTCTTTCTTAAGAAAACCAACCATTCACTTCTTAAATTATAATAAAAGAAAGATCGAAGCAATCTATTTTCATAAAGATTTAGAATAAAAGTCGAAATTTTTTGAAAAAAACTATGAACAAAAAATTTCTCCCTTTAATTATAGGAATAGTAATTGTTCTTATCATAGGCGGTCTTGTTTTCTTTATAGGAAAAAGTAAAAGAAGCGAATATCAAATGCCTGAAGGATATCAAGTTCCTTCAACTAAGACTTCAGAAGTAACAAAAGAAAATGTTTATAAAATTAAAGGTCTTGGATTTAAAAAAGAAGCTTGGGCAGAATATAAAATAGAAGGTTATGGAATGAGATTTCAAGGAGATAAAAAAGAAAATTTAGTTGGAAAGATTTTGGTAAAGTTTATTTCTTTACCAATTAAAGGAAAAGAATATTATGGAATTGAAATTGACGGAAAGGAAAAATCATCATTTGAAGGAATATACTTTGCGATGCTTTTTGAAAAAGATGGTACTGGGAATTATTACTTAATAAAAACGAAAGGAGCGCCAACGATGTGTCTGAAAGAAGGTATTTCTGGTTATGAAGACATACCAGAATATTTTGATAGAAAAAGCATTGAAGAGGAATATAAAGTTGATTTATCAACTTGGAATTTTGTTGGCGAAGAAGAGATAACTTTGGAATCTGGAAAGAAAATTAAAGTTTTCAAGTTCAAGTCAGACATGGGAACTTATGGAAGTCGCGAACTTTGGCTTTCTCCAGATGTTCCAGCTTACTTGGTATTAAACAAAGAAACCCTTGAAGGAGCAAGTCGTTCAATTACTTTAACTAATTTTGGTATGGATGGTGGTTTGCCAAATTTTACCAGTGAAGATCTTAAATCTTGTGAAAGTGGATCTTCGGGTGGTTTCCCTCAAATGCCTCCAAATTTACCTTCAGAGGTTTCAAGGTTCTTTTGTCAAACTGATGATGATTGTGCTTGCGGAGTAGATAAAGAAACAGGAAAATGTGCTTTTGGTAATAAAAATTTTATTGATACTTCAAGAGAGTGCCCAGATTTTTGCACTGGGATAGCTGGTAATATAAGGATAAAATGTGTGAATAATCTTTGTACTCCTCAGATTGGAAGATAAATTTTAATAATGCCAAAATATATTTTTGTTTGTGGCGGAGTAATTTCTGGGGTAGGGAAAGGTGTGGCAGTTGCTTCAATTGCTCGAATTTTAGAATGGTATGGATATCGAACTACTTGTTTAAAAATTGATCCTTATGTTAATGTTGATGCGGGAACAATGAACCCAATTGA
>CALHPI010000020.1 GCA_938036275.1 Minisyncoccota bacterium | reverse complement strand
GTTAAAGTTTTACCTTCACCGGTCATCATTTCAACTACCATTCCTTTATGAAGACCAATTCCTCCTAAAATTTGAACATCATAATGTCTTTGATTTAAAGTTCTTTTGGCAGCTTCGCGAACTAAAGCAAAGGCTTCAGGCAAAATGTCATCTAAACTTTCGCCCTTCTTTATTCTTTCTTTAAACTCCAAAGTTTTCTCTTTTAACTTATCATCAGGAATTTTTTCCAATTCTTTTTCTAAAGAATTGATTTTGTCAACAATTGGCTGCCACTTTTGTAAATAATCTTTTTGAAAAAAAGAGAAAAAAGATTTAAGCATTATTTTAAATTAATTTGATTAATAGTAACTATCCAAGTAAATTTCTTATAGCCTTTCTTTTTGCGATATCTTGTTTTTGGTTTGTATTTTAAAATGACGGTTTTGTTTTTCTTTTCTTTCAAAAGCTTAGCAGTGACTTCAATGTTTTCTAAATAAGGTTGACCAACTGCAAAATTATTATCATCAGCATAAAGCAAAACTTTATCAAAAATAATTTTTTGCGGATCAATGTTTTTAATTTTTTCAATTTCAATTTTCTTCCCTTCTTCGACTAAATATTGCTTACCGCCGGTTTCAATAATAGCAATTTTCATTTTTAAAAAAAATTAAAAATTAATAGATAAAAAGCGACAAGAAAATGACAGAAGATAAAGATTAGTTGAATTTTACCAAAAATTTTATAATTTGCCAAAAGTCGGACTAAAATTTCATTGCCAATCTGAATTACAAGAAAAACTAAAATAATTTGCCAAAGGTTTTCAATTGGTAAAATTAAAGATTTTTCATTAATTGGTCTTTTAAAAACAATAACAAAATCAGGTCTTTGAATATAAATTAAAAACCAAATGAAAAAAGGCAAAGAAAAATAAAGATAATATAAAAATTTTTTCATTGATTGATATTCCGAATTAAATATTCGGCTATTTTTTGAGCTGCTTGAAGCTTAGCAAACTTAGCTGCTCCTTCTTGAAGTCTTTGGCCTAAAGAGGGATCTTGAAAAATTTCTTTGATAGCGGTTATTAAAAGATGAGGTTTAGCATTTTTTTCTTCAAGAACAAGACAAGCACCAGCTTGAAAATAAATTTGGGCATTCAAAATTTGGTGCTTACCAGCAACTCTTTCTTCAATAGGAATCAAAATACTTGGTCTTTGCACTGCTGCAATTTCAAAAATTGTACTTGATCCAGCGCGACTAATAATTAAATCAGAAAGTTTCATTAGATAAATTATTTCTTCGTTAGGTAAAAAATGAAAAGGATGATAATTTTTTATTTTTTCCGGATTTTTTGTTCTTAAAATTCCTTGAGCGTAAGTATAAACATCTTGAAAATGTTTAACACCGGTTAAATGAACAACTTGGGCTAAATTTAAAAGTTCCGGCAAACTTTCAACAACTAAATCATTAAGAAATTGAGAGCCCTGAGAGCCACCTAGAATTAAAATAACTTTTTGATAAGGATCTAAACCATATCTTTTATAATCTTCAAGAGTAACTGGTTCATTAATAAGATAAGAATCAATTGGCTGACCAACAACTTCAACTTTCTTTTCGGGAAAATATTTAGTAGCTTCAGCAAAAGCTAAGAAAATCTTTTGAGCAAAAAAACCAGAAACTTTATTAGTCAGTCCTGGTAGTGCATCAGAATCATGAATAACCACTGGCAATCCCAAAAACCAGCCAGCTAAAACCACACCTAAACTTCCAGGTCCGCCTTTCGAAAAAATAATATTAGGTAAAAATTTAAATAAATAATAAAAAGCTAAAAGGAAATTAAAGGGTAATTTTAAAAAATCAATAAAGTTCTGAAGGCTAAAATATTTTCTTAGTTTTACTTCGGGCAAAAGGTAAATTTCAATCTCTTCTTTTTTAAGTAAATTTTCATCAAAAGGTTTACTTCCCAAATAAAAAATCTTTACTTGTAAATTTCTTGCTTGAGCTATTCTTTTGATCTCCCGACTAATAAAAACTAAAGGAAAAAAATGTCCCCCCGTTGCTCCGCCCGTTAAACAAATTCTAATTTCTTCGTCAGCCATTTTTAAAACCATTAATTATACCTAAACTAAAATAAATTGCTAATTGACCGGAAGCGCCGTAGCTAAAAAATGGCAAAATAACGCCAGTTGGTACAAAAAGACCAATATTGGAAGCAATATGTAAAAAAGTCTGTAAACAAAGCCAAACAGCTGTAGCTAAAACGAAAGCTTCTTTTTCAAAAACCTTGGTTCTGGTTCCTAAGATTATTATCCTCAAAATTAAAAGAAAAAACAAAATTAATAAAATTAAAGAACCAACAAAACCAGTTTCTTCAGCATAAATAGCAAAAATTGAATCAGTTAACATTTGTGGTAGACCTAAAATTTTTATCTCTGATTTGCCTAACCCTTTACCGAAAATTCCGCCAGAACTTACCGCCGCAACTGCTTGCTCAACTTGCAAATATTTTTCACTAAAAACTTTTCCTTGGGTCAAAAAAGAGATCAATCTTTCTAAACGATATTGCCAAAAGGAAGTCCCAATAAGACTCAAAGTTAAAAAAACTAAAAAAAGAATAAAGATGCTTAAAAAAATTTCTTTTTTTGATTTTAAAGATTTTAAAAAAACAGTTCCTAAAGAAGCACCAATGATTAAAACATTGCTATAGGAAGGCTGAAGGAAAATAGGAATTAAAACAAGAAAAAGGAATATTAAGAAAATAAAAATTTTTTGACTTAAAGAGAATTTCTTGATTCTAGTCATTAAAAAAATCAAAAATAAAATAACAAATGGCTTAAGAATCTCAGCGGGTTGAAAACTTAAAAAACCAAAATTGACCCAACGAGCCACTGATTCTTGCCAGCGAAATTGAGGCAAAAAACCAAGAAAGATTGTCAAATAAAAAAGAAAAAAGAAAAAAAGAAAGATTTTTCTATAATAAATTAATTTCTTACCTAAAAAATTGCCAATCAGAAATAGTAAAAAACCTAAAAAAGTGATTTTAAAAAAAAATTTTTTAAAATAAAAATAAGGATCTTGGAAATTTTTTAAAGAAAAATAGTAGGAGGCGCTAAAAAAATTAATTAAACCTAAAAAAGAAAGAATTACTAAAAGAATAACTAAGGTTAAGTCTATCGTTTTTGCCATTGCTCTTCTTTACGAGCTTTTCTTTTACCATATTTCTTTCTTTCAACTTCGCGAGGGTCACGAGTCAAAAAACCAGCTTGTTTAAAAATTGGTTTCCATTCCTCATTCAACATAACCAAAGCTCGTGAAAGTCCGAGCCTGATTGCTTCAGCCTGACCTCTTATGCCACCGCCTTTAACTTGACAAGTAACGCGATAAACTTTTTGAGCTTTAATTTTTTTTAAAGGAGCTTCGACTATTTTTAGCAATTCAATATTTCTAAAATAATCTAAATAATTTTTGTTATTAACTACAATATTAAATTCTTGACTACCTTCTTGATCCCAAATTCGGACTCTGGCAACAGCTCTTTTTCGACGACCAAGACCTTCCACATATCTACCTTTGCCTATTTCCGGGAATTCAACTTTACTTATTTCTTCTTTAGCTTCGGCAATGTCTTCTTTGAGTAATTCTTCAGTTTTAACTTCCATTGATTAGTTTTATTCTTAAAAGACGCTTTGGTCTTAATTTATTTTTAGGTAGCATTCGACTGACAATAATTCGCAAAACTTTTAATTTATCTTTCGGCCATAAAAGTTTTAAAGGAATTTCTCGACGATGACCGATATAACCGGTATGCTTAATAAAAACTTTGCGATCAAATTTTTTGCCAGTAAATTTAACTTTATCTAAATTTTTCACCAAAACAAAAACTCTACGATCAAGATAGGGAGCATAATCAGTTCGATGTTTACCCTGAAGATAATAAGCAATAAGCGTCGCTAATCTTCCTAAGGATTGATTTTGAGCGTCAACTATAATTTCTTCTTTTTCCATAATATAATTATACCAGAATTTTCAATAATGGATTATCTCCTTAAAACACCTGGAGTTATTTTGAAAGGAAAAAATCGTTGGCGATTTGAAAAGATTCTCAAAGAAAATATTAAAAAAAAGATCGGTCCGAATTTAGAATTTATTAAAAATTTAGGCGGTGTTTTTTGGCTAAGCACCAAAAAAGAGGCTCAGAGTGATTTAGAAAAAATTTTTGGCATTGCTGTTATTTTAAAAGTAAAAATTTTTTCGACCTTAGAAGAGGTTTGGCAAAATTTTCCTCAACAAATAAAAGATTTTAATTTAATCGTCAAAAGAGGTGATAAAAATTATCCCTTTAACTCCCAAGAAATTTTTCGCAAAACTGTTACTTATCTTAAAGAAAATTACAAGCTTGAGTTTAATAAAAAAAGCTTACATAATTTCTATCTGGAATACCGCCAGGGCAAATTTTTCTTAGCTGATAAAAAAATTGTTGGTTTAGGTGGTTTACCTGTTTCTTCAAGTGGTAGCGGGATTGCTCTTCTCTCAGCTGGTTTTGATTCGCCTGTAGCTTCTTTCTTAGCAATGAAACGGGGTCTAAAAATTCATTTTATTCATTTTCATAGTTATCCACAAACATCTAAGGACAGTTTAGAAAAAGTTGAAAAATTAGTGAAGATTTTAAATGAATATAATTTAGGTTCGCAACTCTATTTGCTAAATATTTTAAAAATTCAGAAGTTTTACTATCAAAATATTCCTAAAGAGTTTTTAGTTATCTTTTATCGCCGAACAATGCTAAGATTAGCAGAAAAATTAAAAAGTGAATTAAAAGCAGATTGTTTGGTAACTGGTGAGAGTTTAGGTCAGGTTGCTTCCCAAACAATTCAAAATTTAAAAGTTATTTCTCAAGCTATTAACAGTTTTATCTTACGACCATTAATTGGTTTTGATAAACAAGAAATCATTAATTTAGCTCAAAAAATTGGTACTGAAAAAATCTCGCGGTTTAAAGGTGATGATTGTTGTTCTCTGTTTGTTCCTAAAAAAGTTAAAACTAAAACTAAAATTGAAGAAGTTTTAAAAATTGAAAATAAATGGCAAAAAGAAATTGCTAATTTAGAAAAAGAAATTTACGAGGAGCGGTCTTTTCTTAAAATATAAACTGTCGCTAAAAAAGTTAAAAAGAAATTAAGAGCTTGACTGGTTAAACTGGCATAAATAGCTCCCAAAGCACCGTAATGAGGTATTAAAGCAAGATTAAGAAAAATATTCAAAAAAGCGGGAACCAAAGTTAAACCTAAATCAAGCCATTGTCGATTAGAACTAATAAGAAAAAAATCTAACAAATTCGCTGGATAAACAAAAACTATAATCCAAATCAAAGTTTGGAGAAGTAAAATAGAATTTAAAAATTTAAAACCAAAAACAAGAGGAATAAAAAGAGGAGCTATTAGAAAAGTAATCAGTGCTAAAATGAAACCGGCAATCATTAAACCTCCAATCAAAAACTTAAGCAATTTAGCAATTGCTTTTTTATCCTCTTTAACTTTTCTAGCTAAATAGGGATAAAAAGCCGTATTGAAAATTGAAGAAACAACAAAAAGAGATGCCACTATTCTTGAAGCCACTGAATAATAACCAGTTTCTTCAACACCTCTTAAGTGAGAAAGTAAAATTTTATCTGTCGAAAAAAAGATATAACCTAAAATACCAAATAACGCTAAAGGTAGACCGTTAAAAAGATAGTACTTTAACCAATTAAGTTTAAATTGAAAAGTAATCCGGACTTCCCTTTTAAAAAAAAGATAGGCAATTAAAAGTCCTAAAAGCATACTCAAAAAATAAGCCAGAGCTACCACTAAGATATGTTTTTTAACAAAAAAGAAACCAATTAAAACAAAAATTAAAAGTGCTAAAGAAGCTAAAGTATTAAAAATAAATTTTTTCTCAACTCTTTCAATGGCTACAAAAAAAGATTCGAAAAAATTTTCAATATTTTGTAAGATATAAAAAATTACAAAAATAGAATATAATAAAAAACCATCGAATTTTTTAGCTAAAAAATAACCACCAAAAGCTATGAAGCCAAAAACTAAGGACAAAAACAATTTTAAAGCAAAAGCATTGTTAATTAATTCCTCTTTTTCTTCCCGTTGTTGATAATCACGAATAAAAATAGTTGAAATACCAAAATCAGCAAAGAGAAAAAACAAACCAATAAAAGATAAAAAATATTCTAAAATACCAAAATCTTTGGGTCCTAAAAAGCGAGCGATTAAAAGAAAAACAATAACTCGGAGTCCTTTGGAAAAAATTTCCGAAAGATAAAGCCAAAAAGCGTTTTTAAAAACAATTTGGCGCGGGTAAAGATTCTCCCACAGTAATATCTTTAATTTTTCTATCATCTTAATTAAAGATCAAGAGAAGCAATTTTTAAATTTTTATATTTTTTATAATCGCGTAATTTTAAAAGGCCGATTTGTGCTCCCAGTTTTTCTAAATTGGCTGAAGCATTAGCACTCCCCCAGGTTATTGATTTTTTAATTGCTGTCTCATTA
This sequence comes from Minisyncoccota bacterium, assembly GCA_938036275.1. Classification (GTDB taxonomy): domain Bacteria; phylum Patescibacteriota; class Minisyncoccia; order UBA6257; family HR35; genus CALHPI01. The sequence continues at coordinate 16,479 of CALHPI010000020.1, read as the reverse complement.
AGATCAGGGCTCATTATTAAATTAGCAAAAAAAGCGCTGGCAAAAGCATCGCCGGCACCCGTTGAATCAACGACCTTCTTAGGTTTAAAAATCCCAGCTTGAAAAACTTTATCAGCAAAAAAAGTTAATGAGCCTTTTTCACCTAAGGTGATTACCACTATTTTAATTTTCAATTTTTTAGCAATTTCTCGTCCGATTTTTAAAGGATCAGCTTTTTTATTTAAAAAGTCAGCGGCTTCATCACTATTCATAAATAAAACATCAGTCAATTTTAAACACTGCCAAGCTTTTTTGTCTTTTAAAAATTGTCGACTCGGATTCAAAGCAATTAATTTAGCCTTGGGTCTAATTTTAAAAAGAAAATTGTAAAAAATCTCAGGTTTAGTTTGAGCTGTGGTTAGATAATAGAAAGCTGATGGTTTTACTTGATAAAGCTCCGTTAAGGAAAAATTTTCACTAATTCCTCGATAAACAAATATTGTCCTTTCTTTATCTTCTGTTAAAACAACAACTGAAAACTGGGAATGACCTTGATGAAAAAAAATTTGGGAGTTAATTTTTTCTTTTTTTATTTTTTGAAGAATTATTTTAGCAATTAAATCATTGCCTAAACGAAAATAAGCCTGGTAATCTAAATTTAAATTTTTAAAAGTTGTCGCTGCATTTAAGGCGCCACCACCTAAAGAAAAGAAAACCTCATTGATCTCGATTTTTTGTCCAATTTCAATTTTTTTATTTTTTAAAATAATATCTAAAGTAGCTGTGCCCAAAACACTAATCATATCTTTATTTTAATATAAAATTTAATCCCCCGCTATTTAGCGGGGGCGTTCGGAATGGAGCCGTCAAAAACTCAACGAGCTCCAGCCGTAAATAAATTATACCAAATTATGGCAAATAAGGTAAAAGAGCCATTTGTCTGGCTCTTTTAATAGCCCGGGCCAATTTTCGTTGGTGCCAAGAACAAATCCCGGTCTCTTTCCTTGGTTTAATTTTACAGCCAGTAGATAAAAATTTTTTTAAAATTTCAACATCTTTAAAATCTATCTCCTTAGCTGCTTGGGAACAAAAATAACAGGTCATAATTATATTATACCAAAAAATTTTACTGCGGGGTCTGGATTCGAACCAGAATTTCCGGGTCCAGAGCCCAGCGTGCTACCATTGCACCACCCCGCAATTTTTCAAAACAATCTTTTTTCTTTGGATTCAGCCATTAAATGAAAAATTTCAACTAGGATTCCTAAGATTGGTAAGACTATAATTATACCTAAAACTCCACCGATTTTGCTACCAACTAAAACTCCAAAAATAACTAACAAAGGATTAAGCGAGACAGTTCGCTTCATCACTAAGGGGACAAGAAAATGATTTTCAAACTGCTGAAGTAAAATAAAATAACTAATTACTAAAAAGACAAATTCGGGTTTATCTAAAAAAGTTATTAAAGAAACAACTATCAAAGTAAAAAGAGGACCAATCACAGGAACAATTTCTAAAAGGCCAGCTAAAAGACCAATTAAAGGTGCATAATTTATTTTCAAAATTGGACCAACGAATAAATAACTAAAAACACCAATAAAAATCATTAACACAATTTGTCCTAAAAACCAAAAGGAGACTTTTCTTTTAATTCTTCGCCAGGTCTTTTCATAAGTTTCCCTTTTATGATCAGGAAAAATTTTAAAGATTGGTTGAAGAAAATTTTTATCAAAAGCAACATAAAGAGAAGCTACAAAAATCAATACCAAAGAAAAAAGATCGCCAAAAAAATTATAAAGTAATCTAAAAACATTAGGCAGATAATCACTACCAAAAGAGAATAAATTTTGCCATTTACTTTCTAAATAAAAATTTTGCAGACGAAATTCTTTCAAATAAGGTTCTAATTTTTGAAAAAGCTTCGGCAGTTCTTCAATTAAAATTTGAAAAGTTAAATAAGATACTAAAGCTATTAAAAAAATGAAAACAAGATAAATTAAAAAAACACTTAAATAATAATTAAGTTTGAAGCGATAATTTATAAATAAAGCAAATGTTTGGATAGCTAAACCAATAAAAATGCCTGATAAAAAAGCTAAAAGGGGTCCGCGTAAATACCAAAACCCTAAAAACAAAATAGGAATTAACCAAAAAATTAAAGCTTTTTTCAATTCATAATTCATAAATTTATTTTATCAATTTTTGAAAAATTTTTGTGAATTTTTGTTGATGACCCTTAGGTAAAATTACCGCAAATTTTGTTTGCTTAAATTGGAAAAGATTTTTGAGTTCTTTTTGAAGATGGGCAATTTTAAGAGCATCGATTTTTTTAATAATTTCTTCAGGTGAGATTAAAGATTTTTCTAATAAATATTGACGGCCATAAAAAAAGGCTAAATTAAAACTATCTTCTAAATCCATAAACAAAGAACTTTTTAAAACTGATTTCGCGGTTTGCAGTTCTTCTTCGCTAACTCCTTGACTTTTTAATTTATTAATCTCGGCAATAATCGTCTCCAGAACAAAATTTAATTTATCTAAATTGATACCAGCATGAATAAAAAATAAACTTCGATTAGTATATTCAGAAAAATGACTACGAAGATAATAGGCAGCTCCAAGCTCTTCTCTGATTTTTAACCATAATCTTGAACTTGGTTTTTCGCCTAAAATAAGAGAAATTAAATACCAAAGATATCTACGATCTTTAAGCTCGACCATGCCGGGAAGAGGTAGTCCTAAAAAAATATGAGCTTGATCAACTTGTTTATGATAAATTTTCTCTTGATAACCAACTTTAGGTTTTTTGAATTTAAAAATTGCCTTGGGTTTTTTAGAATTATAAGCAACAAATCTTTCTTTAATAAAGTTGATTAGTTGTTCCTGACGCTTAAGATTACCACTTAAAATAATTAAAGTATTTTTAGTTGAATAATTTTCTTTAACATAATTTAAAATATCAGCACGAGTTATTTTCGCCAAAGTTTTTTTATTACCAAGAATTGACCAACCCGCAGGTTGTTCACCAAAAGTTAACTGAATACCAAGATCAACAATTAGACTTGGAGGACTATCGTTATGCAGATTAATTTCTTCAAAAATAACTTTTCTTTCTTTCTCAATTTCTTCCTCAGGAAAAAGTGGTTCAAGAATAATATCGCTTAAAATAAAAAGTGCTTCTTTGTCAAATTCAGGTAAAACTCTAATATAAAAACCAGTATATTGATAGCTGGTAAAAGCATTGAAAATACCACCAATTTTATCAATATTTTCCATTAAAATTTTAGGGGTTGGGAAATTTTTTGTTCCTTTAAAATAAAGATGTTCAATAAAGTGAGAGATGCCGTTGATATTTTTCTTTTCCAAATCAGTCCCGGCTTTAACTAAAATCAAAAAGGTTGTTGATAAACTATCTGGTTTATGACAAATCAGGATATTTAATCCTCCAGGCCCAGAAATAATCTTGGGTTTCATTTTTTAAATTATCTTATTTTTCTTTAAGATACTTTTAGCTGTCTCTGAAAGTTGAGCGCCATTTTGAAGATAAAATTTAATCAGATCAGTATTAAAATTTCCTTCTTTTAAATAAGGATTCCACCAACCTAAAACTTTGATTGCTTTGCCCTGGAGTTTCCATCTTTTATCTTGCAAAACTAATCTTAAAATCTTTTGATTTTTTTTACCAATTTTTTGAAAACGAATTACTAACATCAAACAAATTCGATAAGAGAAATTTTAGCATTATCTTTAAGACGACGGAAGGGCAATTTAATAATCCTAACATAACCACCAGTTCTTTCCTGATAACGCGGTGCTAATTCATAAAAAAGTTTATAAGCTGATTTTTTAGGTAAATGTTTAAGAAGATATCTTAGTTGAGCCAATTCTCCTTTTTTAGCCTTAGAAAGCAGTCTTTCAATTTTTGCTTTTAGATATTTGGCTCTTTCATCAGTAGTTTTAATTTTTTCATTCATTATCAGATGATGCAACAAAATGCGGAAAAGGGCTCTTCTTTGATCTCTTTGACGATGAAATCGCTTTTTCATTTATTTATAAAAATACTAAATTGCTCTATTAAAATTTTAGTTGCTTCTTCTAAAGCTTCTTCGGGCGTTTTGGTACCATCGGTTTCAATGGTTAATCTTAATAAATTATAATCGGTTCTTTCCTGATATCTTATATTCTCAACCTCATAAACTGCATTAACAACTGGTGAAAAAATAGCATCTAAAACCATCTCGCCCGGCATTAACTTTTCTTTTGTTCTTTCCTCAGCTGGAGAATAACCTCTCCCTTTTTCAACAATTAAATTCATTATTAGTTCAGCTTTATCACTAGTAAGAGTTGCTAAATGATGATCAGGATTAACAATTTGAACTCCAGCAATTGTTTTAATATCCTTAGCTTTGACTTCTCTTTTCCCTTTCGCTTCTAAACTCAGTTCAACTGGTCCTTCAATATCCATTTTGATTCTCACTTTTTTTAAATTTAAAGCAATATCTAAAATATCTTCAAAAACACCCGGTAAGGTTGAAAATTCATGCAAAACATTGTTAATTTTAACCCGAGTAATTGCTGCTCCGACTAAAGATGACAAAAGAACTCTTCTTAAAGCATTTCCTAAAGTTACACCATAACCTGGGTAAAGTGGTTTGATTTCAAAAACAGCTTTGTTAGCTTCAGCTAAAACAAGTTTTGGTTTTTCCGGCAAAATTAAATCGTTAATAATCATTTTTAATTTTTCTTACTGTCGACTATAAAAGTCAATAACTAAATTTAAATTAAAATTATGTGAAATTTCCTCTCCAGTAGGCAATCTTAATACCTTAGTTTCTCCAGTCTGAGGATCAATACTTAGCCAAGAAGGTGGTTGATAAAATTTTAATCTTTGGGCTAGATCTTCAAAAGGCTTAATATTTTTACTTTGGGGTCTAATAGCAATTACATCTCCTTCATTAACTAAATAAGAAGGCGTCCGCACCCGACGGCCATTAACTAAAAAATGACCATGGCTAACAAGTTGACGAGCGGTGGTTTTTGCTGGTACATAACCAGCTCGCCAAACAACATTGTCCAATCTTCTTTCTAAAAGCTCAATTAAGGCCTCGGGAGCAGCTTTTTTAGCTTTCTTAGCTAAGTCAACATATCTTTTCATTTTAGCTTCATTTAATAAATAACTAAATTTCAGTCTTTGTTTTTCTAAAAGCTGACGAGCAAATAATGATAAAGACCTTGGCTTTCGGCCATGAACACCTGGTCTAACTCTTCTTCGTACTAAAGCACATTTCTGAGATAAACATCTTTCATTAAGTCCCAATTTCTGACCGAATCTTCGGCAATATTTACATTTTGGACCTAAAAGCATAATTAAACTCTGCGTGGCCTTGGTTTTTTCGGACCACCAAAAGGAATCGGCGTAATATCTTCTAAATAAGTAATATTATAATCTTGACTAAATAAAACCCTTAAAGCTGTTTCTCGACCTGGACCAACTCCTTTAGTAAAAATTTTTAATTCATCAATCTTAAAATTTTTCATTTTTTCTAATAAAGCTTCAGCTGCTTTAGTGCCAGCATAAGGCGTTCCCTTTTTAGTATTTTTTAAACCAGCCTGACCAGCTGAAGACCAAGCTAAAACATTACCTTGATCATCAGTGAAAGTTAATAAAGTATTATTAAAATTAGCAATAATATAAACCCTTGCTTTATCTAAATACAATTTTTTCTTTTCTTTCTTTTTTGATTTAGTTTCAGTAATTTCTTCTTTAATCTCTTTGGTCTCCGTCTCAGTACCGATTGTTTTTGTTCTTGTTTTACCCATTATCTTTTACCACCACCGGCTTTACGACGAGCACCAGTGGCAACTGTTTTTCTCGGACCTTTTCTAGTTCGGGCATTAGTTCTGGTTCGCTGTCCTCTCACAGGTAAACCTTTTTGATGACGAATCCCCCGATAACATTGAATCTGAATAAGTCTCTTAATATTTTCTTTAATCTCTCTTCGGAGATCACCTTCAACTTTAAAATTAGCCTCAAGATATTTTTCAATTTTACTAATCTCTTGAGGTGTTAGCTCATCAGTTTTTTTCATTGGATCGATGTTTGTTTCTTTGCAAATTTTTTGCGCCAATGCTAAACCAACTCCATAAATTTTCGGCAAGGCAAAAACCAATCTTTTATTTTTAGGAAGTTCAACGCCAACGATCCTTACCATTTTTTAACCTTGTCTTTGTTTGTGTTTGGGATTCTCACAAATAACATAACGATAATTGCCGCGCTTAACAATTTTACATTTTTGACATCTTTTTTTGATTGAGGCGGAAACTTTCATTTTTAAAATAATTAAAAAAATTTGTTTTTCCTACCAACGCTGGTAGTTTTAATTTTTTAATTATATCATAAAATATAATATTATGGCAAGAGTTATTTTTTTATTAATTGATGGTCTAGCTGATAAAGCTTCATCAAAAACGCCTTTAAAATTGGCTCAAAAGCCAAATATTCAAAAACTTTTAAAAAAAAGCTTTTTAGCTGAATTTTATCCTTTGACAAAGAAAGACTGGCCAAAATTTGGTTCAGCTAGCATTACCGGCTTAGCAAACTTAAATATTCTTGGTTATCAAATTTCTCCTCAAGAAGTAAAACGAGGTCCTTTAGAAGCTGTTGGCTCAGATATTGATTATCAAAATGGTGAGCTTGCTCTCAGAGTTGATTTTGCCACAGTTGACGAAAATTTAAAAGTTATTGATCGGCGTGCGGGTAGGAATATTTTTGGTTTTTATGAATTTGAGAAAGCAATTAATGCTTTAAATTTTGAAATTCCTTTTCATTTTCACCGAACTTATGGCCATCGCGCTGTTTTGATCTTTAAAACAAAATTATCTCCATGGATTAGCGATAGCGATCCTTTGAAAACAGATGCTAAGGTTAAAAAAATTAAACCATTAAAAAATGATTCTTTATCGAAAAAAACAGCCAAGATCGTGCAAAAATTCTTGGATGAGACTCATTATCTTTTAGATAATCATCCTTTTAACAATTTAAGAAAAGAGCGAGGAATTTTAAAAGCCAATTATCTTTTAACCCGCGAGGCTGGTAACAGTCTGCCAAAATTAAAAAAATGTTTTAAAAATTCTTTAGTCATTGCTGAAAATGGAGTGGTTAAAGGAGGTTGCCTCTTGGCTGGTTTCGAAGCTTTAACCTTACCTGAAATTGAAAACCTTAATCAAAGATATCAATTTTTAAAAAAAGCAATTATTGATAATTTCCCTAAATATAATTTAATTTATCTTCATTTAAAAGAAGCTGACGAAGCTAGTCATGATAAAAATTTTCAAAAAAAGAAAGAGTTTTTTGAATTTTTTGATAAATGGTTGAACAGCTTAATTAAAAATTTGCCCAAAGAAACAATTTTTGTAATCACAGGTGATCATATAACTTCAGCTCAAACAGGAAAGCATTTATACGGCCCTTTACCGATTTTAATCATTAATCACCCCACCCCCAATCAGCCAAAAGAATTTAGTGAACTCGAAGCTAAAAAAATGAAAATAAAAATTGAACCAAAAAAGCTCTGGGAATATTTAGGAATTATATGTTAGCTCGTAATTCTTTTTCAAATAACGGCACAGAGCTAAATTTAAAAACTCCACAAAAAGCCCGGAATAATATTTAAATTTGTTCCCATTTCTAATCTATTATCATCATTACCACCGTCAGTTGAGACTTTATCAGCCGAGCCACCCTTTTGAAATTCTGGAGATTCAAAACCAACTGAAATTTCATACTGCGGAGGCGTTCTTTGAAAAGCGTACAAATAGTATAATCCTGAATTTAAAGTATTTATTGGGTCAACTGGTAAAACTGAAAGCCCTGGATAATTAACTTCTTGAAAATTTATGGGAATCCAACCAAAAGAGTCAGTTCGTTGATAATCGTTCTTATTAGTTTGATAAATATAATAAATTTTTCCGGTTGGATAATAAAAACAACTTTCAAAGAATTTATCTTTTTCTCCCGGTACCGAAACAAAAATTGTTGGCAAACTTTCATCAACACCACGATTAGTTAAATTTGGTCCATCAGGATCAACTGAAGTAGCATTTTGGAAATAAAAATTTAAAGCATTGTTTAAAAGAGTGATATCGTTAATTCTTTGAAGATCCCTTGTTTTTTTAAAATAATCTTGAATTTTAAAAACTCCACCACCTAATCCAATTAAAACAGGAATTAAACCTAAAACTATTAACAGTTCAACATAAGTTAAACCTTTATTTTCCATAAGCCAGCGGTGGGATTCGAACCCACGACCTGACGCTTACAAGGCGCCTGCTCTACCACTGAGCTACGCTGGCTTTATTTAAATTATAAATTATTTTTTGAATTTTCTTTCAGGTTTTCTAATTTTTTATTAGCCCAAGTTTCAATTTTTAAAGCTTCAATTTTAATTCTTAAGAAAATTTTTTCACGAAAGTTTTTAAACAAAAAAATAACTTCTTTTTCAGAGATTTTGATTAATTTTAAAATTTTTTCTTTTAAAAGATCAAGTTTTTTACTTAATCTTTGCCATTTTGAATAATCTTCTTTAGTAAGCTCAGTCCTTTGCAAACGATAAGCAGCGAAAATAATTGAAAAAAAGATCAGCCCGTAACCGAAAATTAAAAGAAAATAACTATTCATCGATACTTAGACGAACAAAGCGGCGAACTTCAATTTTCTCTCCAAATTTATTAGCATATTCATTAATTAAATCTTTAATTTTTAAATTTTCATCCTTAAAATAAATCTGATCTAATAAACAAACCTCGCTTGCCCATTTTTCTAATCTGCCTTTAATAATTTCTTCTCTGACTTTTTCTGGTTTATCTTGGATATCTTCAGAAAATTCTCTCTTTTTCTCTTCGAAAACTTCAGCTGGTATTTTGTCTAAAGAAAGATACAAAGGATTCATTGTTGCGATTTGCAAAGCTAATTCATGAGCTAATTTTTTAAATTCAGGATTTTGAGCAACAAAATCGGTTTCTGACCTTAATTCAACCAAAGCCCCAACCCGGCCATTAAAATGGACATAGCCTTCAATAATGCCTTGACCGGCGATTGCTTCTTTCTTTTTCTCTAAAAGTCCTTCGCCGATTTTTCTTAAATAAATTTTTGCTCTTTCTAAATCACCATTTTCTTTTTCTAAAGCTTCTTGACATTTAGCAATTGGCGCGCCGGTTTCTTTCCTTAAAATTTTAATTTTTTCTAAAAGTTCCTTATCCATTGGTTTTTATTTTATTAATTAAATAATCAATAAGCCAACTAATACTTCGCGGGGCTTTATCATTAGCGGGAACAAAGAGAAAAACATTGGCAATATCATTATCAGAACTAGAAAGAGAAAGAATTGGAATTTTCATTCTTAAAGCTTCTCTTTTAGCAGTTTGATGTTGAGGAAAAGCTAAATTAACAATAAAAAGAAAATCGGGTAATTTTTCTAAATTCAAAACACCATTATAAATATTTTTTAATTTTTGAAGTTCTCTCTCAATTTTGTTTCTTTCTTGGGGTGGATATTCCTTTAATTCACCACTGGCTTCTTTTTGAAGCAAATCTTTGAAATATAAAAGCCGAGCTTGAATAGTCTGGAAATTTGTTAAAAAACCGGCAACCCATTTGGAATTTAAATAAGGTTGATTAAAGGTTTCAGCAATTTCTTGAATTTTATTCTGAGCTGCTGGAGTAACGCCAACAAATAAAATTGTTTTATTTTCCGCTAAAGCTTTTTTCAACAAATCAGCCATCTCATTTAGTTTTTGTAAAGTAATCTTAAGATTAAAAAGTTCAATATTTTTGTTTGTCTTTAACAAAAATGGTCTCATTAAAGGAAAAGTGTAACGCTTGGCGCGACCATAATGAACACCAGCTTTCATCATCTCTTCCAATAAACTTTCTTCAGTTAATTGTTGATGTTGAATTTGTTGACTAACTTCCATTTTTAATCTTCAAGATTAAATTTTATGATATAATAATTTTATCATGAAAAAGAAAATTCATCCCCAATTATTTTTAGCTAAGGTAAGATGTGCTTGTGGAGCTGAGTATGAAATTCCAGCAACAAAAAAAGAAATTCTTGTTGAAGTTTGTCGGAATTGTTCACCAATTTTTACCGGCAAAGAAGAAACTAAAGTTGTTATGGGACAAGTTGAAAAATTCCTCAAAAGACAAAGAAAGACTACCAAAAAGTAAACTTATTATATCATAAAAAAATTATTTTTTCAAAGATGGAAAAACAAGAAATTTATTTTGAAATTAGAGCAGGAGTTGGCGGCGAAGAAGCTGCTCTTTTTGCTCGTGATTTGTGGAATATGTATGCAAAATATTTTGAAAAGAATAATTGGCGATTTAAGATTCTTGATATTACTCAAAGCGATCTCGGAGGCATCAAAACTTTGATTGCTGAGATTAGTGGTCCGAATGTTTATGATCTTTTAAAAAACGAAGCTGGTGTTCATCGTGTCCAAAGAATTCCGATTACTGAAAAAAGCGGCCGAATTCATACTTCAACAGCTTCGGTCGCTATTATTCCCAAAATATCTTTAGTGCCCTTAGAAATCAAAGATTCGGATATCGAAGTTGAATTTTTCCGTGCCGGTGGACCTGGTGGTCAGAATGTTAATAAAGTTGAAACGGCAGTCAGAATTTTACATAAGCCAACTGGTATTGTTGTTAGTTGCCAAACCGAAAGATCACAACAAAGAAATCGAGAAATTGCTTTAGAAATTCTTAAAAATAAATTGTGGGAATTTGAAAAGCAAAAAATTGCCGGAACTGTCACTGAGGAAAGAAAAAAACAGATTGGCAGTCAAGAAAGAGCTGAAAAAATAAGAACCTACAATTTTCCTCAAAATCGAGTTACTGATCATCGCCTTAACAAATCCTGGTATAACCTTGATGAAATTATGGAAGGTAAATTAGATAAAATTATTGCCAGTTTCCAGAAAGAAAATAATAATGAAAAATAAAATTAAGTTAATTTACGGGATTGGTAATGAGGATAAAAATTTTGAAAATTCAGTTCACAATTTAGGTAAAGAAATTATTAAATTTTATTTTCAAAAACCAATAACTTTAAAACATTCGCTTTATGAAAAAAACGCTCCGCTCATTTTAGCAACTAATTTAGGTTATATCAATTTAGCTGGCCAAGGTTTAAAAGAACTCTTAGAAAAATTTAAACTGACACCAGAAAATATTTTAGTTATTCATGATGATGCTGATTTAAATTTTCCAATTTTCAAAACAAGTTTCGGTGCGGGTTCAGCTGGACATAAAGGTATTGAATCAATTATTAAAAATTTAAAAACAAAAAATTTTTGGCGTTTTCGCATTGGCATCAAAAAAAAGAAAAAAAGAAGAAAAGCTGAAGAAATTGTTTTAAAAAAATGGTCTCGGGCCGAAAGACAAATTGTTGAAAAAATTAAAAAGAAGTTTAAAATTATTTTTGAGAAATTGGCTGAAGGTAAATTACCGAATGAATTAAATTTAGAAAAAGAATATTTTTTAAAATAAAAATGGATTTTTTAGAGAAAATTAAAGATATTAATCAAGAAATTTTTCAAAGAATTTTTGAAATTAGAAAAATTAATTTAAATTTAGAAAATTTTGAAAATTTTCCCGAATTTCAAAAACAAGAGCTTCTTTTCATCAAAGATAAAATCTTGGGCCTTGAAGCTATTTTTAATTTTTCAAGAAAAAAAAGACCTCAACCAAGAACCGAAACAAAAATTGAAAATGAACCTGATCCTTTTTGTAATGCTCATAATTTAACTCCCATTGATGAGCTTGGTCGTTTAGAAAATGAATCAGCTCTTACAGCGGCTAATCTTTCCAAAATGGCTGATTATCATAGCTTAATAATTTTTAAAAAACATAATTTTACTGATTTAACTGAAAAAGACTTTGAAGAAGCCTTAAATTTAACTCAACAATGGTTTGAAAAAATAAAAAATCTTGATCAAGCTATCTTAACTCAAATTTTAATTTGGAACTATCATTACCGTGCTGCTGCTTCAATCTTACATCCTCATTTTCAAGTTTTAGCTTATAAAGAAGTTCCCCAACGTCTTATAGATTGGCAGAAAAACATCGAAAATTACCGCAACGAATTCCGAAGTGATTATCTTACTGATTATTTTCAACTTGCCCAAGAGTTAGGATTAGGTAAAAGATTGAAAAATCTGAAAGTTTGGCTAAGCTTAACACCTTTTAAAGAAAAAACAATATTTTTTGAAGGTGATTTAAAGGATTTTTGGCAAATTTTAGAAAAATTAATTCAAAATGGAACGCAGAGCTTTAATATCTGCTATATTTATCAAGCACCTTATTTTAAAAACTTTGGTTTTTTTGTTGATCGCGGTGAAGTAAATACAAGAAACTCTGATTTTGGGACTTTAGAAATCTTTGGCCTGCCAGTTGTCTCTTATAATCCCTCTCAATTAGCCAGTTTAATATTTAGTTGAAGTTTGTATTTCTTGAGAGGCTGGAGGTAAAATTGTTTCTTGAGGGCTAATTTTTCTAGGTTTTTCCCTCTTTATCTCAATTGGTAGAAAAATAAAATAACTCAACAAACCTAACCCAACAAGCCAAAGAATAATTTTAGTTATTCTTAGCATCTTTTAAACTTTAACAACCACTGGTAAGACAATTGGTCTTCTTTTTGTCTTTTTAAAAAGAAATTCAGCAATCTCCTCCTTTAAATTATATTTGATTTGCTCTTCTTGAATAAGAGGTGATTCATCACCTAAAAATCTTACATTTCTTTCAACAATTTTTTTAACTAAATTCCTCACTTCTTGTAAAAGTTCCTTGGACTCTCGTAAATAAACAAAACCCCGGGAAACAATATCCGGACTTGTTTTTAAAGTCCCAGTAGCAGAATCAATTGTGGCTACCACAACAAACATTCCGTCTTTAGCTAAATTTTGACGATCGCGTAAAACAACCTCTTGGACATCTCCGATTCCTAAACCATCAACATAAATAGGGTTGGCGGGAACATATTTATGAGTCAAATAAACTTTATCAGGATTAACTTCAATAACTCTTCCATTTTGACCAATAATAACTTTTTCTTTAGGAATACCTACATTAACAGCAATTTCTTCAGCAGCTTTTAACATATAATAATAACCTTGTGAAGGAATAACATACTCGGGTTTAGTAATATTTATCAAAAGTTTCAAATCGCCAGAAAAACCATGCCCAGAAGCATGAATATCCATCATTTGGTAATGATAAATCGAAGCTCCTTGTTTAGCTAAATCATCTTTTAATTCTTGAATAATTCTTTCATTACCCGGAATAACTGAGGATGAAAAAATCACTGTATCCCCAGGAATAATTTTAAAGTAACGATGCTCCCCACCAGCTATTCTCATCAATGCTGAACCCTCTTCAGCTTGAGAACCAGTACAGATAATTGTCACTTGATGAGGTGGTAAACGAAAACTATCTTCAGGTCGAATTAAAATTCCCTTAGGAACTTGAAGATATTTTAAACGCCGAGCAATCTCGACAGCCATTTTCATTGAACGACCATCAAGAACAACTTTACGACCATAAAGAGCTGATAGCCAAATTAATTGCTGAACTCTTTCTAAAAGAGCTGAAAAGGTAGCGGCAATAATTCGGCCTTGAGCTTTTCTAAAAATATTTTCCAAATTTTCCATAATAACTTTTTCTGATTCAACAAAACCTGGTTGAGGTGCATTGGTCGCATCAAACATCAAAATTCTTACGCCTCTCATTGCTAATTTAGCAATTCGGAAAAGATCAGCCGGCTTATCAAAAACTGGCGAGAAATCGATTTTAAATTCACCAGCATACAAAATATTGCCGACCGGAGTTTGAATAAAAAAACCAATTGTGTCAGGAATATTATGATTTAAATGAAAGTAATCAATTACAAAAGAGCCAAGTTTGATGGTTTTATAATTATCTTTTCTTAATTCATAAATTTGCAATTTAGGTTGATTAGGAAAATCAGCTTGTCTTTGCAAAATAAGACCCTTAGTTAGGGGAGTTGTATAAATAGGTGGATTACCGATGCGATCAATAATGTAAGGAATACCCCCAATGTGATCAAAGTGACCATGAGTAACCAAAATGCCTTTGATTTTTTCTTTATTTTTTTCTAAATAATCAACATTAGGAATAATATAATCAACACCCGGTAATTCTTCAAAAGCAGGAAACTCTAAACCAACATCAATAATAATAATTTCTTTATCATTCAATTCTAAAACAGTCATATTTTTACCAACCTCTTCTAAGCCACCAAGAGGAATAATTTTTAACTGACCTTGATAATATTGCTCTCTTTTTTGAATTTTTGGTTTGGTTTTTTCTAAAATTAAATTTTTTTCCATTTGGTGTCGGAGGGGAGATTCGAACTCCCACAGCCTTTTTGGCTACGAGGCCCTGAACCTCGCGCGTCTACCAATTCCGCCACTCCGACTTATTCCTCATTCATCTCTATATCAAGAATTTCGCCCGAAGAATCAATGGTGGCAGTGGCATTTAAAATTTTTCTCAAACCACTGTTAGTTAAAACTGCTTCAACTCTGATTTTTTTTATTCCTGAAGAAATATCTGAAACACTATAATTAAAAGAACCCTGAGGCATTAAAACTATAGCCGAACTGGTGGTGAAATCTGGATTTTGATTGATTTGATAAAGGGCATAACGTAAACCACTAATAGCTAATGATCTTAAAGAAACAAAATTACGAAAAACATAGTCAAATTGTAAGGAATCTGAAGTTAAATTCCCTAATATTATAACTAAAAAAATAAATAAAATCAAGGTCAAGGAGACAATAATAAAAATTATTTGACCTTGCTTATTCAAAAGGCAAAATAATTGCTGTTTCTCCTTCTTCATAAGTTCCTGACGGTCCTCTGATCTTTAAATTAACTTTAAAACTTCGACCCGTTTTCGTAAATTTTAAATCTTGAAAAATAACTCGAGGATCAGAAATTAAATCAAGATAATAAACTTCGGGATTCATTTTAGCTAAATAAACTTTACCCGCTTGACCATCAAAAATAAGCCAACCAATCACTTCATTCCAAGCATAACCATAAAGATAATTATTTCTAACAATAACTTGATAATTTGAAGTTCCACAAATATTAACATCTTGGCAATTAAAAGAAAGCCAACCAACAACATCATTCCAAGCAAAACCACGAAGCTGATTATTATTATCTAAACAAACTCCATAAACTGGTTCGCCAACATCAGTATTTCTAAATTTTATCCAACCAATATTAGGTGACCAAGCATAACCTGAAAAAGCATAAAGAGCAGGGACTGATGTTGCTGAACTTATTTGACAAGTTGATGAAGCGGAAAAACTAATAGAATAAGTTGGGCCATTAAAACTTAAACTACCGACACTTAAATTATTAGCATAACCTATAACTTTTAAAGAAGATAAATCTAAGTAAATTGGTTGGGTTAAAAAAATAGCAACTTTTTCATTTTTTTGATTAAAGATAATCTCCCAATCAGTTAAGATATCGATTGATTTTGATTTAAAAACTTCTCGTTGAATTCTTAAAAAAATATTTCTCATCTCACTTCGCAAATCGATTTGTTCTCTTAAGGTAAAATAATTTTTTAAGGTTTCGCTAAAAATTGGATAAATAATGCCTATAATCAAAGCAAACAAACCAAAATAAAGAAGGATTTCAATTAAAGTAAAACCTTGATTTTTAAAAGGAAACATTTAACTTGGGTAAAAGAAAATAATCTTCAATAATTAAATCAAGATATTTGGCAGTGGTAGTAACAAATTTAATGGTAGTGGTTGTATAATTATCTATTTTAAAACTAAAGTAATAAATTTCATTAAGACTAGTAATTTTTTCAGTACCGGTAGCAATTACCCAGTCATTTCCTGAAGCATAAAGATAATAATCAGTATTTGAAGCTAAAGAATTAATTAATGACCAATTGGTTTTAGTTAAAGAAATTAAAGCATTACGGTATCTTTCAAAACTCGAAATAGCTATTGCCTGATTAAAGGTCTGATATCTTTGGGAACGTTGCAAAAGGCCTAAGAAAGCAGCTAAAATCCCCAAAATAATAGCCAAAAGTCCTAAACCGAGAACAATTTCAACTAAAAATTGACCTTTACTTCTCATTTAGTTTTAGCTAAATTATTTGTTTGAATGATAAGTTGAGAAATTTGCGGTGGTACTGGTTCATAATGAGAAAATTCCATCATACAGGTACCTCGGCCTTGAGTTAAAGATCTTAAAATAATCACATAACCAAACATCTCAGCTAAGGGTGTAGAAGCACGAATAACTTTTGTCATCCCACGATCAAAAACTTCTTCAATTTTTGCTCGTCGGGAAGAAAGATCCCCGGTAATATCGCCCAAAAATTCAGGAGGGATAACAATTTCTGTTTTCATAATTGGTTCTAATAAAATAGGGTTGGCTTGTTT
>CALHPI010000019.1 GCA_938036275.1 Minisyncoccota bacterium | reverse complement strand
AGCGAAGAAATTCTAAAATTTTATCAAGAAAAAGAAGTATTTTTCGATGATTTATCAGATGCTTATTTTACTTCAAGATATTTTCCTAAAGAATTTACTCAAAATAGCGTTAGCCAATTAATTGAAAACACTAATCAATTTTTAAAATTATTAGAGAAATCAACTGGTGAAAAACTTTTTAATGACTAAAGATTTTGTTCAAATTTTAAAAGATTTAAGTGATCAAAAAAGAAAATATTTTGAAAATTATTTAGAATACTCGAAAAAAATAAAAGAAAAGGCCCAAGAAATTTTAGGTGAAGATGTTAGAGTTTTAGTTTTTGGTTCGGTTGTGAGAGGTGATTGGTGGATTGGTAGTGATATTGATATTTTAATCATTTCCGACAAACTTTCTCCGAATTGGATAGAAAATAGAGAGATTAGAACTGCAATTCGAAAGTCTGTTGGACCTTTTAATCCTTTTCAAGTTCATTTAGCTACTCCTGAAGAATATGAAACTTGGTATAAAAAATTTATTAAAGATGATTATTTAGAAATTTAAAAATTTTCCACAATCAATCTTGACAAAATTTTTGATATAATTATTTATTAAAATGGCAATCCCGATATTTGTAAAAAACTCAAAATTAAAAATCTTCTTATTTTCATTTTGCCCCTTTTTGCAAGTGTTTTAGCTATATTTCTTTTTCTGAATCAAACCTCAGCTCAAGTTTGTCTTCCTTTATCAGGTTATCTTGTTTGGCCAGGAACCTGGGAACCAGGTAGAGTGCCAATGGCATCATCTCAACAATATATCTTAACTGCTTCACCAATTTTTGTCTCTAATGGCAATGTTGGTATTGGACAATAACCATAGGATATAAATTAAATGTTGTTAGAGATATTAGAACAACAAACGAATTGTTTATATAATAGTTAACCTCTAGTTCCTAGCTAACTAAAACAAGATTAATAGACATGGACCAAGAGTTAATATCTAAAACCTGATTTTTGCGGGGGAGGCAGGATTCGAACCTGCAACCTGCGGTTTTGGAGACCGCCGCTCTACCAATTGGAGCTACTCCCCCATTCTTCTTGAATCCTGAATCTTGAATCTAGATTCAAGAATAAAATTACTTTTTTGCTTCTTTGTGGACGGTGTGTTTTTTGCAAGTTCGACAATATTTTTTTAAATTTAATTTATACTCAGCACCTTTTTTCTTCCAAAGATAATAATTTATTTTTTTACAATTTTCACATCTCAATTTTATCAAATTTCTCTTTTTCTCTGTCATAAATTAATTATAACAGATTTTTGCGCACTTTTCCAAAAAGCTTCAATTTAGATTTCTCTAAAATCAAAATTATAGTCTTAATTGGCATCATATAAAAGAGGAGTGGCTAAACAGATTGAAGAATAAGTGCCAATAATAATTCCAAGTTGAATGGCTAAAAGAAAAGCTCTTAAATCAGAAATAATTAAAGTTAAAGGTAGGATAGCTAAAACAGCTGTTAAAGAAGTAAAGATTGACCTTCTTAAGGTTTGGTAAATGCTGGCATTAAAAATTTCTTCTTTTTTAGTTTTATCCAGTTTACCTTGTTTTAAGATATTTTCCCGCAAGCGGTCGAAAACAACAATCGTATCATGGACTGAAAAACCAGCAACAATAAGCAAAGCGGTTATAAATTTAATATCTAAATCAAAATTGAAAAACTTAGCAAAGAGAAGATAAAAACCAGTTGCTCCCAAAATATCGTGAAAAAGAGTAAAAATAACAATCAAAGCTAAATTGAAAATTGAAAAATGATTTTTTAATTTATAAAAAGCAAAAGCAACATAACTACCGATTGCTAAAAGAACTAAAATTATTGTGAAAAAAGATTTTTTTCTCAGTTCCGCACTTAAACCTGAACTTATTGATTCAAATCTTAATCTTTGTGCTTGAGGATCAATTTTTTGAATTACCTGCCAAACCTCATTGAGATTGGCTTGGCTTTTAATAAGAAAACTTTGTTTGGTCTCAAAAACTAAAGCTTTAATTTTAAAATCAGAAATTATTTTTTTAACATCAGCCTTTGTCTTAACTTCTAAAATCTGGCCACCAATTAAATCAATACCTAAATTAGGCTGAAAAATATAAAAACTGAAAGCGCCAAAAATTATCAAAACAAAACTTAAAAAATAAAAATAAAATCTTTTTTGAATAAAATTCATTTTCTTAAAACTTCAAGAAGCGACCGTGTAAAAAAGACAGCGGTTAAAAAACTAATTAAAGTCCCTAAAAATAAAGTTAAAGCAAAACCTTTAACAAAAGAGGTTGCTAAAAAATAGATAACCAAAGCTGAAATTATGGTGGTAGCATTTGAATCTCTGATTGAAGGAAAGGCCCTTTCAAAACCTTCTTTTAAAGCTTCTTTTGTGTTCAAGCCCCTTTTACTTTCTTCTTTAGTTCTTTCAAAAATCAAGATATTAGCATCAACAGCCATTCCAATTGTTAAAAGAAGACCACTTAAAGATGCTAAAGAAATTGTGACATTTAAAATTTTATATAAGGCTAAATTGTAAAGAATGAAAAAAAGTAAAGCAATCGAAGCAATTAAACCATTAAAACCATAAATTGCAATCATAAAAAAGATCACTAAGGTCGTTCCTAAAATTCCAGCTTTAATAGCTAAGTTTAAAAATTTTTCACCCAAAATTGGATTAACAACTGAAACTGCTTCTAATGAAAGCGGTGCTGGTAAAGCTCCTTGATTTAATCTTCGAGCTAAGGTTTTTGCTTCTTCTAAGGTAAACTTACCAGTTATTTGCGCTTGACCATTTTCGATAACTTCTCTTACTATCGGTGCACTGATTAATTGATTGTCAAGATAAATAGCAATTGGCTGACCAAGATATTTTTGAGTTAATTCTTTAAAAATTTTTGCTCCTTGAGGATCAAAATAAAGTAAAACATAAGGTTCAAGAGTTTGGGGATTATAGCCAACTTCAGCTCTTTGTAAATATCGGCCAGTGAGTTCTGTTTTAACAAAATTAAAGTTTTCCGTAGAAGTTGCTTCAGTTTTGGGAACACGAAAATCTAAAACTGGTGTTTCGCCAATAATTTGAATTGCTGCTTCCGGATCTTTGATATTAGGAATTTCAACTAAAATTCTTCCTGATTCTGAATAACTAATAAAAAATTCGCTAACACCTAAAAAATTTATCCTTCTCTCAATCAAATCCTTAGTTTGTTCTAAGGTTTCTTTAATTTTATTTTTTTCAGTTTGCGAAAGATCAAGATTATAAGTTAAAATTGTACCACCAGCAACATCCATACCTAAAGAAAATTTTCTAATAAAAATAATTACTAAACTTAAAAAGGCTAAAATTGAAAAAGTAATCAGCAAAATAGTTCGGGATTTCATTTAAAGAAATTAGCTAATTTCTCAAAAAGATTGCTTAAAAGAATTTTGATGGCCGACCAAAAAGCTACTAAATCAATTCCGAAAGTTGTTTTTAATTTTAAAAAAAATTGACCGAAATCAATTCCCCACGCTTCTTTTAAAAATTTCATTAAATTATTAAAGCCAGTTTTTAAAGTATTGAAAAAAACATCCCAATTGAAAAATTGTTTCAACTTATCTAAAATTTCTTTTGGTAAAATAGCAAAAACTATCAAAATTATTATCAACCAAAATGTCCATTTAATTAATGTTGTTATCATAATTTATTAAGAGCTTTATCAATTAAGGCGATTGTTTTTTCTTTACCAAAAACCTCAGCTAAATCAAATGGTGGCGGTGAAGCATCTTTACCTGATAAAGCGACTCTTAAAGGCCAAAAAAATTCACCTTTACCTTGTGGCGCTAAATTATCTAAAATCGCCTTAATTTTTTCTGAAGTAAAATCTTCATCTTCTATTTTAGCAAATTCTTTTTTAATTAAAATTAAATTCTCTTTAATTTTGTTTTGAGGAACATCTCTCCAAATTAAAAGTTCAGCTGGATAATCAAAATCTTCAAAAAAGAAACTCACTGAAGATAAAATATCTTTTAATAAAATTGCTCTTTCTTTGCCAAGCTCAATTATTTTTAAAACTTTGTTATAAGAATAGCAAAGATTGTTGTTGGCTAAAAAATTGTCATCGCGCCATCGACCATAACTTGAAAAATCTAACAATGAAATTAATTCTTCGCCTTTTTTTATTCGCAGATAATATTTATTAAAATAATTCAGTTTGGCTTCATTATAAATTGCTGGTGATTTGTGAAGTCTTTCTAATTTGAATTCTTTAATCATTTCTTCTAAAGAAATTATTTCGCGATCTTTTTCTGGATGCCAGCCTAAAAGAGCAATAAAATTTAAAATTGCTTCAGGTAAATAACCTTCCTGACGATATTCGCTAATACTTTTGGCACCATGTCTTTTGGAAAGTTTGCTGCGGTCCTGACCTAAAACTAGAGGTAAATGAACAAAAATTGGCTCTGGCCATTCTAAATATTTATAAATTAAAAGTTGTTTTGGGGTTGTTGATAAAAATTCTTCACCACGAATCACATGAGTTATTCCTTGATAATGATCATCAACAGTATTCGCTAAAACATATAAGGGTTCATTTTCTTTTTTAGCAATAATAAAATCTCCAATTTGGCGATAATCAGCCGGAATTTCACCTCTTAGAAAATCTTTAAAAGTTATTATTTTTTCCGGCACTTTTAATCTAATTACATAAGGTACTTTTCGCGAAATTTTATCAAGAGCTTCTTTTTTAGTTAAATTTCGACAAGTACCCGGGTACCGTGGAGCTTCACCGCGAGTTAATTGTTCTTGACGACGAATCTCGAGCTCTTCTTTAGAGCAAAAACAAAAGTAAGCCAAATCTCTATTTAGAAGTTCTTCAATAATTTTTTGATATAAATCAATTCTTTCGCTTTGACGAACTGGTCCTTCATCCCAGTGAAGTCCTAACCAATCTAAACTGTCAATAATATCTTCCTCAAATTCTTTAGTTGATCTTTCTTTGTCAGTATCTTCAATTCTTAAAATAAAAACCCCATTCTGAGAGCGCGCAAATAAAAAATTAAAAAGAGCAGTCCGAGCTCCACCTAAATGAAGTTTGCCAGTCGGCGAAGGCGCAAAACGAACTCTAACCACCATAAACTAATTATAACAGATAACCATGAACTTAGGCGAATTTTATAAAATAAATAATTATGTTTATGAAGATTTAGGGATCAAATTAATATCCAAAGGCAGCAGTAAAGTAACAGTAGTGCCTTTATCTTCTTGAGATTCAACTTTAATTTCACCTCCATGCAGATTTAAAATTGTTTTAGTATTATAAAGACCAAGTCCGAAACCTTTAATTTCTAAGTCTTTCGCCTTTTTGCCTCGATAATATTTTTTAAACAAATTGTTTAAATCCTCTTGATTCATTCCAATTCCAGTATCTTTAATAATAATTTCGCGATAAGGTCTTTGAGCTTGTTTACGAATGATAATCTCAAGTGAACCACCAATTTTATTGTAAACAACAGCATTTTCTATTAAAGCAAAAAGGGCTGCAAAAAGAAGACCTTGATCACCTAAAGCTTTTTCCTCGCCTTCGCTAATTTCAAGACTGATTTTTAATTTTTTTTCATTAATTTTATCTTTTAGGATATCTAAAATCTGAAGGAAAATTTTTTCTAAATCAATCTCCTCGATTTTAAGTGCTAAACGACCAGTCTCTGTTCTAACAAAGGCTAAAATTGATTCAGTAAAAATAAGGGCATTTTTAAGAATATTTAAAGATGAAGTAATAAATTCTTTATTTGTTTCCGAAAGTTCTTCTTGATTAACAGATTCTAAAAACCATCTGATTTGATTAAGAGGTGTAAGGAGATTATGACTAACTAAATGAACAAATTCTAAACGTTGCTGACTTTCAAGAACATCTTGGGTTTTATCTAAAATAGCTCTTAATTTATAAGGTTTCTCTAAAAAAATATCAAAATAACTAATTAAAAAATATTTCTCTTTTGGTTTTAAAAAATGAACTTGGATAATTTCTGGTTCTTGGTTAATTATTTTCAAATCATCACCTTGAAGAAAAGGAAAAAACAAATTAGCTAACATTTCGTATTTCTCGCTTTTTAGTAAACCTTGGCTAACCGTGAAATTGATTAAATCTTCTTTTTTTAAACCAACAAGTTCGGAAAAAGATTTATTAACAAAAACTATTTTAAAATCTCGATCATAAATAACAATACTCTCACTTAAATGATCTAAAAGATTTTGAAAAAGATTAAAGAAAGAAATTTTTTCTTCTTGGGGTTGTTTTAAAAAGTAAATATAAAGAAGAAGAGTTAAGGAAAGAAAAATTAAACCTAAAAAAATCAAAAATTTGAGTAAATTAAAACTACCAATAAAAAGAGTGAAAAAATAAAAAATAATAATAAAAATTAAAAAACCTAAAATAATCTTGTTAAGGTTTTGAGTTGTTTTATCAAGAAGATTTTTCATTTTTCTAGATCAGCTAAAGTTTTGCCTTCTTTAATTTTCACTACCAACGGTACTGTTAACTTATAAACTTTTTCCATCTTTTCCTTAATTATATCATTAAATTCTTCCTTAATTTCTTCAGCAACTTCAAAAATAATTTCATCGTGGATTGATAAAACAAAAAAGGCTTTTTCGTGAAATTTTCGTTGATAAATCTCTTCGTCAATTCCGATCATTGCTTTTTTAATAAGATCAGCGCCAAGCCCTTGAATAGGCATATTAAAAACTATTCTTTCCGCTGTTTTTCTCTCACGATAGCTTTGGGAAGCAATCTCCGGGATAAATCTTTTGCGACCAAAAAGAGTTTCTACATAAGAGTAAGTTTGTGCAAAATTAATTAAATCTTCTCGAAATTTTTTCACCTGAGGATAGAAATAGAAAAATCTTTCAATTAATTTAGTTGCTTGAGAAACTGGAATTAAAAGTCTTTCAGCTAAACCACGAGGTGTAATCCCATAAACAATACCGAAATTGATTATTTTAGCTTTGCGTCTATTTTCAGGTGAATCATCACCAAAAAGTGTTTTAGCTGTTTGCGAATGAATATCAAGATTTTGTAAAAAAGCTGAAATAAGGTTTTCATCTTGGCTTAAATGAGCTAAAAGTCTTAATTCTAATTGAGAATAATCGCCAGAAAGAAAAACAAAATTTTCTTGACTAACAAAAACTTTTCGTAAAATCAGAGCTAAATCACCAGTTAAAGGAAGATTTTGAAGATTAGGATTTTCGGAAATAATTCTTCCCGTGGCTGAACCTGTTTGTTCAAAAAGAGTGTAAATTCTTTGAGTTTGGGAATTATAGGTTTTTAAAAGCGAACTTGTATAAGTTGTTAAAAATTTATTGATTTTGCGATAAGAAATAATCTTTTCAATAATCGGGTGAAGATGAATAATTTTTAAAAGATCAGCTTCTTGAGTTGAAATTTCACCTTTGTTTGTTTTGCTAAGACCTTTGGCTTTAATTTTTAATTTCTCAAACAAAATTTGTCTTAACTGTAAAGGTGAATTAGGATTAAATTTCTCACCAGCCAGATTAAAGATTTCTTTTAAAATCTCTTCATTTTTTTCTTTAAGTTTAACTTCAAAATCTCGAAGAGCGCCAAGATCAATTTTTAAACCTCTCAGTTCGGTTCGCGCTAAAATCGGAATTAACGGTAGCTCAATCTCTAAATATAAAGAAGATAATTTTTCTTCCTCAAGTTTTTGTTCAAGAATTTGGCTAACCGCAAAAGCTAAGGAAAGTTTATCTTGTGTTTCAGGATGGAAATAAGAAATAATTGTTTCTAAAGATGGTTTCGATTTTTCGGGATGAAGAAGCCAAAAAATTATCTTTAAATCATAAATTTTGCTAAGATCAATTTTTTTATCAAAATAAAAATCGTCAACAAAAATTTCTTTGAAAATATTTTTCAAATTATAAGTAAATTTTGGCCCAGGTAATCTGAGAAGGTCTTTTAATTTATCTTTAGTTAAAATTTTTATTTCTTCAGATTCGTCAACAATTTTAATTTGATCTTTGTCAACTAGAAAGAAAAAAGGAGGACGAACTTCCTGAAAGTCAATTCCTTTTTCTTTTTTAATAGGCAGAAAGGTAAAAATAGTGGGTTTTAATCTTTGGATTAAACTTTTGAAACCAAACTCTTGAAAAACCGAAAGTAAATCTTCATTTTTAAAGCCTAGATAAGGTCGCAAAAGTTTTTCATCAATTTCAAGATTTTTTCTTAAAATAACCAGATCGCGGTGAAAAAAAATTTTTTCTTTGTTATCAATGATTTTTCTAGCTAAATCAAAATTGATTTTCTTTTCTTGAGCTGCTTGAACAATTCCTTCAAGATTAAAATATTCATTTAAAAGTTTGGTAGCTGTTTTAGGACCAATTCCTGATATGCCAGGAATATTATCGGAAGCATCACCAACTAAAGCTTTGTAATCAGGAATTTGGCTTGGTAAAATTCCAAATCTTTCTTTAACTTTTAAAGGATTGTAAACCTCTGTTTGGGTGATGCCTTTTTTCATTGTTAAAATTTTTGTTTTCTCATCAACCAGTTGTAAAGTATCTAAATCACCAGTTAAAATTGTAATTTCCTCAGCTAAAGAAGAAAATTTTTCTTTTAAAGTTGCAATCAAATCATCAGCTTCATAACCTACTTTTTCAATAATGGGAATGTTAAAAGCTGAAAATATTTTTTTCGAAAGGGAAATTTGAATTTTTAAATCATCGGCTACAGGTGGTCGAGTTGCTTTATACTCTTTAAAAACTTGATGACGGACTGTTGGTTCCGGCCGATCATATAAAGCAAAAATATAATCAAATTTTTCTGTTGACAAAAATTTTAAAAGGATATTAGCTAAACCGTAAACAGCTTGGATTGGTCTTCCCTGAGGATCTTCAAGTCGTGGCAAAGCATGATAAATTCTATAAATTAAAGCATTAGCGTCAATTAAACAAACTCTCATTTCAAATAAAATATTCTCTGCCGACCATTTTTTTGAATAATAATTTGACAATATTTTTTTCTTTTTTTCTTCAGCCAAGGTTTTAATTTTTCCCCCCACTCAATAAAAAAGATATTATTTTTCTTCTCAATGGCTTTTTTTAAATTTATCTTTAAAATATCCTGAGCTTTGAGACGATAAAGGTCAAGATGATTAAGATAATAAACTCTTTTTTTATATTTAAATTCATACTTTTGCCACAAGATAAATGTTGGACTGGTTAATCTTTCTTTAATTTTTAGAAATTTAGCTATTTGTTGAATTAAGGTTGTCTTACCTGAACCTAAACTACCGCTTAAAAGAAAAATTCTAATACTTGGGAAAATTTGGAAAATTCTTTTAATAACCTTTTCATTATCTTTTAATTTTAAAGCTTTTATTTTTGCCATAAATAAATTTTAAACAATTTTAAAACCCCTCCGTAATTAGGAGGGGTTCAAAAATAACAAAATTAAATTTACTCTTCAGATTCTTCAAGTTCTTCTTCTTCAGGCCATTCTTCTTCTGGCAATTCTTCATCTTCCCATTCCTCATCTAAATCTTCTTCAGGAATTTCTTCCCATTCCTCTTCGTTTTCTTCAATAATATCTTCTTCTTCATCTAACTCCTGTCTTAATAACAAAATTGACATTTCTTTTAGAAAAAAATAAAAAAAATTAATTAACGACTTTGTTTAATTATTTTTACCTAAAATTTTTATAAATGTCAAGATTTTAGACATTAGTGAAAACTTCTTCGACATCATCTAAACTTAAAATATCTTCAATAAGTTTATTTAGTTTTTCCTCTTTATTTTTGTCTAAATTTTGTAGGGAATTTATGGGCTTTAATTCTAAGTAAGAATCTTTAATATTAATTGCTCTTTCCTCAAGAATCTTTTTCAAAGGACTCATTTTTTCAACTGAGGTAATCAACAAAATATCCCCATTTTTTTCCTCCAAATCTTCAAAATAATCGCTCAATTCTAAAATTTTGTTTTCATCATTTTTATCAACAACAATTATTCCTTTCTCTTGAAAATTCCAAATTGCTGATCCTGGCTCAGCTAAACGACCACCATAATTGTTTAAAAGATGTCTCAACTCACCTAAGGTACGATTCCTATTATCAGTAATTGCTTTAATGATTAGTTGAACTTCATCTAAATAAGCTTCATAAATAACTTCTTCAAGTTTATTCTCTTGAGCTTCAGATTTTTTAATAATTTTTTCAATGTTTTCTAAAGGAACTTGAAATTTCTTAGCTCTTTCAATAGCTGATCTTAATTTAGGATTTGTTTCAGGATTATTGCCTTCACGCAAAGCAACAACAATAGCTCTAATTAATTTACTAATTATCTGACTTCTTTTAGCATCAGTCTGAGCTTTCTTATGTTTTACTTGTGACCAATGAGAATGACCAGCCATAGATTTAGTTGTTAGTTTCCAGTCACTAAATTATTAGGGGGTAGTAAGCCGGATTCTGTTTTTCACTGGTCATTTATCTTACGAAAAGAATTGCTTCTTTTCTCTAGCGGCACTCCCTGAAATTCAGGGCCCGGCCTTGCACCAAGGAGAAGCTTGCCCTTTGGAGAAATTACTTTCTCCAAAAGAAAGGTAGCCCCTAATCAAAAATTAGAGACACCCTTTCACTTTTCACCTTTCTCCTTTTAGGATAGTATAGTCTCTGTGACAAGCTTAGCGGCTTTCGCCACTCTACTCTTTCAGTAGCTCCTTTAACTGGTGTCCGGACTTTCCTCCCTGAATCTTTATATGTTCAGGGCGACCAGTCACCCCCTTTATTTAATTAATTTTAATTGATATCTATATTATATCATATCTTGATTTTCCTTTTTATTGAAAAAACTTTCTTTATCAATTAAAACTTTTCTTGGTTTCGAACCTTCTTGAGGTCCAATAATACCTTTTTCTTCCATTAAATCTAAAAGTCGAGCAGCCCGAGCATAACCAATTTTTAATCTTCTTTGTAAAAGCGAGGTTGAAGCCTTACCAGCCTCTAAAACAATCTCCACAGCTTGGTTAAATAATTCTTCATCTTTAACTTCTTCATCAAAACTAATAACTTTTTTTTCTAAATCAGCTAAGGAAATTGTTGGTTTTTCAAATTCAGAAACTTTTTCAGCTTGTTCTTGCCAAAAATCAACAACTTTATGAATCTCCGTGTCATTAACAAAAGGCGCTTTAATTCTTATTGGTCGATGCGAGATAGTAGAAATAAAAAGTCCATCACCAGATCCAATTAACTTTTCCGCACCACCAATATCTAAAACAGTTCGAGAATCAACATGAGAAGCAACCTTAAAACAAATTCGGTTAGGAATATTTGCTTTAATTAAACCAGTAACAATTTCGACTGATGGCCTTTGGGTGGCTAAAACTAAATGAATACCGACTGCCCTTGCCATTTGTGCTAATCTTAAAATCATTGATTCAACACTTGAACCATAAGTTAACATTAAATCAGCCATTTCATCAATAATTAAAACAATGCGGGGCATTATTTTCCCTTTTCTTTGAATCTGCTTACGATTATAAATATCGATATCACGACTTTTAGTTTCTTGTAAGATTTTAAACCTTTCTTCTAATTCTTCGATAAGCCAATTAAAAACACCGAAAGTTTTTTTAACTTCAACAACTGGTTCTAATAAAAGATGTGGTAGATCAGAGTAATTGATCAGCTCGACCCTTTTAGGATCAATTAAAATTAAATTTAAAGTTTCCGGCGTATTTTTCATTAAAAGAGAAATTAAAAGGCTGTGGATAAACATTGATTTACCGCTTCCCGTCGCACCAGCAATAAGAAGATGGGGCATTTTGGCTAAATCAGCAAAAAGAACACCGCCATCAATTTTACGACCCAAAGGAAAGAGCAAGACTCCTTCACTCTTTAAAAATTCATCTTCCCTCAAAAGATTACCTAAACGAACATCAGCAGTTTTTTTATTAGGAACCTGAATACCTAAGACTGCTTTGCCAGGAACTGGTGTTTCGATAATCAAGTTTGGTGTTCCTAAAGCCAATGCTAAATCAGATTGATAGCTTAAAATTTTTGAAAGCTTAATACCTTCACCGGGTTTAAGAGAAAAACGAGTAATAGCCGGACCAACTTCAACATTAACAATTTCAACTTTGATACCAAAATTTCCTAAAACTTTTTGAATAATTTGGGAAGTACTTTTAATATCCGGGGCTAAAACTTCTTCCTTAGCACTAACTAAAAGATCTAAAGGTGGTAGACTCCATTTTCCTTTGGGCAAAATTTTCTTAACTTTAATTTTTGCTTTTTCTTTTAAATCTATAGTTGGAGTGATTTCTTTTTTAACTTGTTTTAGTGGTTCAGCTGACTCGGTTTTGATAGGAACTTTGATAATTTGTTTTTCTAACTCAGCAGCTTTTTCTTTGGATGATTGAAAAAGTAATTTGAGAGCCTCAAAAAATTTTTCTTCAAAAATTAACCATAAAGAAAAAAAGAAAAAAACTAAAGAAAAAAGAATTAAGCCAGTTAAACCAAAGTACTTTTCAAGACTAAAGATTAAATCGCCTAAAAAGCCCCCTTCCCGGAAAATTAAATGAAAATAAAAATCTAAAAAAACAAGCAAAATTAAAATTCCAAAGATATATTTCAAAATCTGAAGCCACGAAGGTTTAAGTAAGAAAAAATACCCTAAAAAATATAAAAAAATTGGTAAAAAAAATCGGGTCCAGCCAAAAAGCTCAATTAAAAAATTTTTTGTTTTAGTTGTTAAAATTCCCTTCTCGCTTAATAAACTAATTATAAAAATTGTTGCTAAAATAATTAAGAGCCAACCCCAAAAAGGCTTCAAGTTGTCTGACTTTATTTTCCCAGCCAAGAAATTTATTGGTTTTTTATTGTTTTTTATTGTCATTTTTTAAATTATAAATAAATTATGGTCTTCATCCAAAACCCAGATGCTTTCAGAAATTATGAGATTTTAGAAAAATTTGTTGCTGGAATTAAACTTAAAGGTTTTGAAGTTAAATCTCTGCTTTCAGGTAAAGGTAGTTTAAAAGGTTCTTATGTTTCTCCGGAAAAAAACGAACTTTATCTGAAAAATTTTTATCTACCTCCTTATCAAGAAAAAAATACCCCTAAAAATTACGAACCTCGAAGACCAAGAAAGCTTCTTTTAAAAAGAAGAGAGATTGATTATTTAATTGATAAAATAAAAGAGCCGGGAAAAACATTGATTCCTTTAAAAATTTTTAATCAAAAACGACTTCTGAAAGTTGAAATAGCTTTAGTGAAGGGCTTGAAAAAATATGAAAAAAGAGATAAAATTAAAAAAAGAGAGTTTGCCAGACAAAAAGAGCGGTTTTTAAAAAGAGAAAGAATTTAACAATGAAAAAAATTATTTTTTTCTTAATTATTAGTTCTTTACTCTTAAGCAATTTCGGTTTTGGTCAAGAATTTTTTGGTCAAGAATCTGGTATTGATCTCGTTCGAAATAAATCTTTAAAAATTATTACTAATCTAATTAGATTTGCTTTCACTGTTTTAATGTTAGGTGGCAGTGCTCTACTAATTTTTTTAGGTATCAAATATATAACAGCTAAAGGAAAAGTTGAAGAAGTTAAAGAACTCCATATGTCTTTGCTTTATTTAATTATAGGAATTGTTCTTTTAATTACTTCTTTTTTCATTCCCAACTTAATTAAAAATTTTATTGAAAGTTCAATTCAATGAAAGTTGTAATTTTCGGTGGTGGCACTGGCCTGTCAAATATTCTGACTGGTCTTAAAGAAGAATATGGCAAAAAAATTTCTCGTTTAACTGGTATTGTCACCGTAGCTGATTCTGGAGGAAGTTCAGGTATTTTAAGAAAAGTCTATGATATTCCTGCAGTTGGCGATTTAAGAAACTGTCTTTTGTCTTTGTCAAAAATTGATAATTATGTCAAAAAAGCTTTACAATATCGATTTACCGAAGGAGAGCTCGGTGGTCATCCTTTAGGCAATCTTTTTTTAGTTGCTTTAACTGAAACTGAGGGTAATATTGTTAAGGCAGTCAAAAAGGCTTCGAAAATTCTAAATATTGTTGGTGAAGTAATTCCGACAACTTTTGAAAAAGTTGAAATTGTCGCTCAATTTGAAGATGGGAGTTTAATTGAAGGCGAAGAGGAAATAACTCGTTATGGAATTTTAAGTAAAAAGAGAATAAAAAGTTTAAAAATCAAACCTGAAAAAGCTCGGGTTCCTAAGGAAGCAATTAAAAGAATTCTTGGTGCTGATTTAATTTTGTTTGGTCCAGGAAGTTTATATACCAGCGTCTTAGCTAGTGTTCTTTTAAAAAAAATTAAAGAAGCTATTGATAAAACAAATGCCTTAAAAGTTTTTATTGTTAATTTACTTACTCAACCGGGTGAAACTGATAATTTTTTAGCTAGCGATCATATAAAAGAATTTTTAAGGATTTCTGGAATTAAAAAAATTGATGTTGCTATTGTCAACAAACAAAAACTCAGTCAAGAATCTCTTAAAAAAATTTTATCTGAAAAGAAAAGATTAGTTGAGCCTGATAGCCAAGAAATCAACAAAATGGGGATTAAGGTTTATTTAGAAGATCTTATTAATGAAAAAGAAGTATTTGTTAAACATGATCCTCAGAAATTAAAAAATGTTATCTTGAAAATTGCTAAAGATTTTAATTTAATATAGAATTTATGTTATAATTTAAAAAGAGGGGGTGAAAGGGAGTTGAGAAAGAAGAAAAGGTTGTTGGAGCTGGCAGGTTGGCTACCTATAGCCAATAATTGCCAACAGAGTTCCAGCCTTTGCTCTTTCGTAAAGGCAGGTCTTAAAACTTCGCCAGGAAGGTTTTAAGGCCTAAAGTTATCCTGGATAGCTTTCTCTTTTCGGCTCAGAAAGAGAAAGCGAAATTTTTGAGCCTACCTTTTAAAGACTTTGCTGGTTTCTGTCTTTAAAAGGGAATTAAAAAAACCAGCTGTGCCAGGAGAGCCAACAATACTTCTTCTTTCCATGGGGGTTCGATTCCCCCCACCTCCACGCGGCGGTAGTTCAGCTGGTAGAACGTCTCCTTGCCATGGAGAAGGTCGCGGGTTCGAATCCCGTCCGCCGCTCAAATTAAACCTGTCACTCTTTCGACTTCTTCGAGGGTTGTTATTTTTTCTAAAGCTTTTATTAAAGCATCTTGTTGAAGAGTAACAAAATTTTCTTTAATAGTTTTTAAAATCTCTGCTTCCGATGGTTTTTGGTAAATTAATTCTTCTAAATCTTTAGTAATTTCCAAAAGCTCGAAAATTCCGATTCGACCGCGGTAACCAGTATAAAAACATTTTTCACAGCCAATTGCTTTAACTAAAGAAAAATTTGCTAAATCAAAATTAAGTTGAACTCTTTTAGGTAAATTTCTTAATTTCTCTTTAATTTTGGTTTTTAATTCCTCTGAAGGTAAATATTCTTCTTGACAATAAGAACAAGCTTTTCTTACTAATCTTTGGGCAATAACCAGCCTTAAAGCAGAGGGAATTAATTTAGGATTCACTTCTAAACTAACAAGTCGGGGAATTGCGCCCAAAGAATCATTAGTATGCAAAGTTGATAAAACTAAATGGCCGGTTAAAGATGCTTGAATTGCTGTTTCGGCTGTTTCTTTATCTCTTATTTCCCCAACTAAAATAACATCGGGATCGTGCCTTAAAATTGAACGTAAAGCTGAAGCAAAAGTAAAACCACGAGCTTCATCAATTTGCGTTTGATTTATCCCTTCAAGATGATATTCAATTGGATTTTCGATAGTAATAATTTTCAGTTCCGGTTTTTTAATTTTTAATAAAACCGCATAAAGAGTTGTTGTCTTACCAGAACCAGTTGGCCCAGTATTTAAAATAAGACCATTAGGAAGGTAGATATTTTTTGTCAAAATTTCTAAATCATCTTTTCTTAAACCAAGTTCCTCTAAAGGAATTTGAATTTGAGCAAAATTTAAGATTCTTAAAACAATAGCTTCATCATAAACTGAAGGAATAACTGAGGTTCGAATATCAATATTTTGATTATTAAAAATTATCGAAAAACTTCCATCTTGAGGCTTGTCTTTAATATTAATCATCAATCCTGAAAGCACCTTAATTCTATTTTTTAACAGATTATAGATATTTTTAGGAAAATTGAAAATATCATATAAAAGACCGTCGAGACGATAACGAACAGTTATTTTATCTTCAGACGGTTCGAAATGAATATCTGATGCATTAAATTTTAAAGCTCCAGCGATTAAATAGTCCAAAATTAAAAAGGGGTTATCAGTCAGCAGTTTTTGAGTAAGAGCTTGTAAATCTTCTTTTTTTTGAATTTTGTTTTCAACTTCTATTAAGGCCTCGCGATTAATTTCGAAGATTTTTAAATAACTTATCCGCTGTTGAATTAAAAATTTATATTCTTCTTTGCCAAGATTAAAACTATCCGGCGAAATAATTCCTAGCTCAATTTTAAAACCTTGTTTTTCCAATGATTCTTTAAGTTTCAAAAATTCTTGATTGTAAGGATCAACAACAGCGAGTAAAATTTTTTCTCTTTCTTTTTTTAAAGGTAAGGATTTTGTTTTCTCAGCTAATTCTTGGGAAACATACTTTAAAGCATCAATTTCTGGCTTAACAATTCGCAGATCAAAATAAGGCAATTTTAAAGTTTTGGCTAATTCCTG
>CALHPI010000018.1 GCA_938036275.1 Minisyncoccota bacterium | reverse complement strand
CCACGGTAATTACATTGTTTTTGGTAAGCTTCATTTTTTTGAAAAATTATCTTAATAAATTTTTAACTCGATTTTCAATTTGTCAGCAGAATAATTTTGTAAGCAAATTTCAAATTCGTTCACCACCTTTTTAATTAATTTAGTCAGTTTCGAATTTATTTTAGGTCAATCTTAACTCTAAAAATACTAAAATGAAAAAATATTTTCTTCTTACAGCCTTAATTACCTTAGTTACTTTTTTGATTTTTCAATTCACTTTTGCCGAAGATCAAGCTACTACTTCTCAAGAGACGCCAACTACAACTCCAACCGCAACCCCAACAAAGACATCTCAAAAATATCATAAATTTTCTACAACCACTCCATCGGGAATTTATAAAGCTTGTGTTGGTAAAAAAGTTGAAGAATTAAAAAAAGAAATGCAGGCCAAGAAAAAAGAAGCGCTGAATGAATTTAAAACAGCTTACAGGAGTGCAGTAAGTAACGAAACTAAAAGAGAAATTAAAAAGAACTATAACCAGAAAATAAGAGATCTAAATAAATGGTTTAATCAAGAAGTAAGAAAAATTAAAGATGAATGTCGAAGCTTGAAAATTTCTACTTCAACACCAACAACCTCAACATTAACCCAATAACTAATATGATTTTTTAAGGTCGAGCCAGCGCCTAAAGCGCTGGCTTTTATTTTTACATAAATTTAGATAAAATAATAAACACGGTGTCTTTATGTCATTAAAAAAATAGCTTAAATGATTAATAAAGTTTTTTATTATTTACTATTAATTTTGAATTTGTTTGGTTTGCTAACCTCTCTTTATTTAACTTATATTCATTATTCTTCTAATCTTTATGTTTGTTTAGCTGGGGACAACTGTAATAAAGTTTTAACAAGTCAATATAGTCAAATTTTCGGCATTCCAATTTCATTTTTTGGAACGATTTATTTTTTAATAGTTTTAATTTTACTTGTTTTGAAAATTAAAAAACTTATTCAAATTTTGATTTTCTTAGGATTTGTTGTTGGTTTAATTTTAATTTATCTTCAAATGTTTGTTTTAAAAGCAATTTGTTTTTACTGTTTTCTTGTTGATATTATTTTATTAATTTCACCGGTAATTTTTACTTTTGGCAAAATAAAGTTATAAGAGATCAAAATTTTAAAATTTTAGAAAATGGAAAATAAAAATTTAAATCTTTCTCTGAGGATTTTATACTTTTTTTGAAATAAAATTATCCACAATACCCAGTTGGGGTATATTTTAAATTTTTTATGTTATAATATACGCAGACTACTGCAGACTGTCGCAGACAAAATGCAAGTTATACGCAGACAACCGCAAACATGATGCAGACAGAAAACGCAAATTACCGCAGATGGGGCGCAGACAAATGCAGACGGAACGCAGACTACCGCAGACGATACGCAGACAGAAGACGCAGACAAACACAAATGGGATGCAGACGAACACAGATTATACGCAGACTTTCCATTCGATAATAATTAATATTAAAAATTCGGTTATTATTTGGGTAGTATATTCGGTTTTTATTTGGGTAAACACGGATTAATATTCAATATTCGGGTAATCTATTCGGTTATCATTCGGGTGTATACAAACAGTCATAGATAGCGAGATTTACAAAAGTTCGCGGATGAAGATAATGTTCGTATAAGTTCGCAAAGGTTCGCGGTTAATGAAAATAATGTTCGCATAAGTTCGCACCTAAGTTCGCATAAGTTCGCGGTTGATAATAATGTTCACAAAAGTTTGCGACTGAAAATAAGGTTCGCATTGGTTCGCGTTTTAATTCGTATAAATCAGCGGTATGGATAAAAAAATTAAAAAAAGAGCATTAAGAAGATTAAATATTATTAAAGGACAAATTGAGGGTTTAAAGAAAATGATTGAAAATGAAAAATATTGTATTGATGTTTTGATTCAATCAATGGCAATTAAACAAGCTTTATCAGGAATTGAAGATTTGATTTTAGAAAATCATTTACGGACTCATATTCCTAAGCAATTAAAAAATAAAAAGGAGGTCGCGATTAGAGAATTATTAAAAATTTATAAATTAGCAAAAAGGAAATGAAAAACGCGGATATGCGTGGATGATACGCAGATAAACGCGGATATTACTCAAAATTTCTCAAATCCGCATGAATCAGCGTCTAATCAGCGTGAATCCGCGGTTATTTTAGGAACAATTATTTTAGAAGATGAAATTCGTCAAGAATCTTTTGAAGCGATTAAAAAATTACATCAAACGGGAATTAAAGTAGCTATGATTACTGGAGACAAAAAAGAGGTTGCTGAAAAAGTTGCTAAGGCACTTGGTATTGATGAATATTTTGCTGAAGTTTTACCAGAAGAGAAAGTTAATAAAGTCAAAGAACTTAAAAAAAGAAATTTAAAAGTAATGATGGTTGGTGATGGAATTAATGATGCTCCAGCATTGATGCAGGCTGATGTTGGTGTGGCAATTGGTGCTGGAACAAATGTAGCTATTGAATCAGCAGGAATAATTTTAGTCAGAAATGATCCAAGAGATATTGTCAAATTAATTGAACTTTCAAGAAAAACTTACCGCAAAATGATTGAAAATCTCTTTTGGGCAACTGGTTATAATGTGATCACCATTCCTCTTGCTGCAGGAATTTTAGCTTTTAAAGGTATTTTTCTTTCTCCAGCTTTAGCCGCAGTTTTTATGTCCCTTTCAACAATCATTGTTGCTCTGAATGCTTTGAGATTGAAAGATTGAAGATGTGTTATAATTTTTACAATAATGAAAGAAGGAGAAATTCTAAAAATAAGAGCAGAGAGATTTTTAGAATTAGCAAAAGAAGCTTATAAAAAAGGTTTTTATGATCTTACTGCCTTTCATATTGAACAAGCAGTTCAATTATATTTAAAATATAATCTTTGGAAAATTCTTGGAGATTTTGAAAAGACCCATGATATAAGAGAGCTTTTAGAAGAATACGGAAAGGCAATTGAACAGGAAGAGAAAATAAAAAAAATTATTCAAGAAAAAGAAGAAATTATTAATGATTTAAATATTGCTTACATTGAAAGTAGATATTTACCGGCACAATTTTCTAAAGAACAAATTGATAGGATGTTTAATTTTGTGGAAGATTTATTAAAAATTTTAGAGTAATGGGAAAATATTTCGAAATTCTTTTAGAAAGAAAAAAGAAAAGAGAGTATTATTTTAAAAATTTAAATAAGTATCTTTCTTTAATTAAAAAAAGAGCTAAAGAGATTTTAGGGGATGATGCTAAGGTTATTCTTTTCGGTTCATATTTAACTAACAGGTTTCATACAGCCTTAAGTGATATTGATATTTTAATTATTTCTCCCAAACTTGAAGACGACCCTAAAGATCCTTTTAAGAAAGCAAGAATTTTAACTTACATCAAAAAAG
Organism: Minisyncoccota bacterium; assembly: GCA_938036275.1. Classification (GTDB taxonomy): domain Bacteria; phylum Patescibacteriota; class Minisyncoccia; order UBA6257; family HR35; genus CALHPI01. The sequence continues at coordinate 176 of CALHPI010000018.1, read as the reverse complement.
ATTTAAATTTATATCATCCATTCGAAATTCATCTAACAACACCACAAATTTACAACAATTGGTACAAAAATTTTATTAAAGATAACTTTAGAGAAATTTAGTTTTCTTAAATCTTGAGACTTGACGGGTTTTATTTTTTTGTTTATAATGTTTGAATGGATGTTCAAATATTATTA
>CALHPI010000017.1 GCA_938036275.1 Minisyncoccota bacterium | reverse complement strand
CTAACCTTGGGAAGTGGTTCCCAAAGACAAGAGTTAAAGTTTTTCTCTTCTTTAACTAAGGTTTCTCTTTCTTTATCCAATAAGTTTTTTTCACTCTCCAATAATTTTTGCTTGTTATTTAAGTATTCAAGTCTTTTATTAAGGGTAGTTAATTCGTTATTTAGTTTCTCTTCTTCACTTTTCAATTGGTTATAGTCCCCTATCCCTTTCGTGTTATATTCTTCTACCTTTTTATTGTATTCGGCCACTCTTTTTTCATAATCATTTTTTTCGTTTTCATATTTTGCAACTTCCTCTTCATAAATTTTAACCTTATTGTTATAGGAAGTAACTTTTAACTCGTATTCATTTAATTTAGTTAAGTATTGCTTATATGTTAAGGCAAAGTTCTCATAAAATTCATAATCAGGTGAAATATTAGAAATGTCTATACTTATTAAACCCAACTCTTTCCCCTCTTTTACGTAGGCAATTTTATCCCATTCACAGTCTTGTGAAAGAAATTCTTTTCTCATCCTTACAAAATTTTTTCCTGTAACATCTACATATACGGTTCCTTTATCTGTTGTATTAAAAACATTTAAGGCATGAGGCTCGGGAGAATCTAAAAATTCTATTATAACGATTCCAGCTTTAATTCCTCTTTTTTCAGCATTGTTGTGAAGCAATTCAGCAAAATTACCGCACATAAATTTATTTTCCTCATAGATAAAGTCGTCAGTATTATCTTCTTTTAGAAAAGCAATCAATTCTTCAAAAGTGGGATCTTTGGAGTTTTTATAGTTAAATAAGTGAAAAAACTCAGTAGCGAGAGATTTAGGAAAATCTGAAATTATTTTTTCTTCTATCTCGTCTGAATACTGAACACTTCCACCAGCCTTGCTATCTTTGAACGATAAGAATACTTTACATATAACTTCTGATTTTTTAATTACATTTAAAGATAAATCCCATTGAGGGGTTGAACAATTAACATTCGTTGGCGAAGAAAGAAAAGCGTCAGAGGGGATTATAAATGCATTGTTGAAGTAACAATTATCCCAATTATAAAAAATCTCTTTAAATGGTTTATCATTTATATACAATATCCCATTTTCAACTGCCACTTTTTCTCCTGGAAGAGCGAATACCATACTTAACAAAATTTTCCCTTCAAAAGTTTTAAATGCGATAATATCTCCCCTTTTTATTGTTTTGTCTATTTTTTGAACAATTATATATTGACCATCCTTTAGATAGGGTTCTAACTCGTTGCCTTTAAATGTGACGGGCTGAAAAAGAAAATTTCTCAAGATTACGTTAAATATCAAAAGAGTTGGCAGACTTACAATCAAGAGAATTTTAAAAATCCTCCTAAATTTTAAATTGAGATAATAAAAGGCAGTAAAAAGTCCGACAAAAGTCAACAATATTAATCCAAAAATTGATAAGGCGTTAATCGAAAGAGATGGTGATAAAATACCAACAAAAAAGAGTAAAAAGAAAATCAAAGAAAATGGAATTGAAATGACAATATAGGAACCGATCAAAATACCTATCAACTTAATAAATTTCTTTAGGAAAGAAAATAATTTTTTAAAAATTGTTTTAATTTTTTCTTTCATTAGTCCAAATTTTTGTCATTTTTCTGAAATGAAACAATTAAGATAACAAAAATATAAACTGATGAGATAAATCTGATATTTAATTTTATCTTATTTTCATTTAAAAGGAAAATTAAGAAGCGCCTAAAAAGGGTATTTTAAAAGTAATAGGAAATGATTTAGAGGCGAAATAACTAATTTAAAATGGAAAATAAGATACTAATCCGTTTAAGGCAAAACAGAATCAGACGCTTGACAAGATTGGTTGGAAGAATAAAATAAAAATGAAAATTAAAAATTGAATAGAAAATAAAAGTTGAGCGCTACCCTCCAAACCTGTCCAAGCACGCAAAAAGAGCGTGTTTTTTATTTTTTAGAGGGTTTGCGGCGGAGGAAGAGATAAGTGAAAAGAAGAGGAACGCCAAACATATGAAGATCGCCCAACCACATATGCCGAATTATTATTCTACGAATAGGGTCTAAAAATGAAAATTGTCCCAAAACAAACATAGCTATAAGGCCCCACAGAACAAAAGAAAATAAATATATGACAATGATTTTCAAAATCTTTTTAACAATTTTAACCATCTTGTTTAGAAGGTTTGCGACGGAGGAAGAGAATGGTTAGAAGAAGGGGAACAACATAAAAAACAAAAAGTCCAATGCTCGATAAAACAAACATTAAAGGATCAGAATAGGGGTCAGAAGAAAGTTTTTCGGCAACCACCTCTTTGCCGAAAATAAAAAGAGAAAGAAGAGCAACCAAACCGATAAAAAGATAACACAAAACCATAAAACCCAAATATATGCCAACAAATTTCAAAATCTTTTTAACAATTTTAATCATCATTTTTATTTTATTCTTTTGGGTCAAAAAATCAATTATACCAAGAGTTTATTTTAAGGGGGTTTACGGCGGAGAAAGAGGAAATAAAAAGTATCAAGGATACTTACGACAAGTGCTACTGATACAGACAGCATATTCAAACGAGATAAAGCTTGAGGAGACATTTCTGGATTACCAGTAAGAAAACCCCAAAAAAGTCCGCCTAAAAAATCTATCAAAAATTTAGTCACGAAATAAGAGCCAATAAATATGACAACACCCAAAAAGATTTTTAAGAATGTTCATAGATTAAAAAATTTCTTCAGCCCTTTACTTTTCAATAATAACATAGGGTCAAAAAATGAATGTGCCAGAAAAAATATTAAAAAATGAAGATTTTTACCAAACTAGCGATTTAGCGTTAGCAACAACTATTTCGCTATTTTATCCGCCCAATGGAAGAGTTAGAAATTGTTTGATAGAGCCATTGCAAATCAATTATAGGGGGTCAGACCTATGTAAAATTATTCTTTTTTAAATAGCACTTCGTTTTTACAAAGTTTCAATAAATAAAAAATGCCCAGCGATGGGCTTTAGGCTCCGCGGGCAGGATTCGAACCTGCAACCTTCTCGTTAACAGCGAGCCGCTCTACCATTGAGCTACCGCGGAATGATGATGATTTGAT
>CALHPI010000016.1 GCA_938036275.1 Minisyncoccota bacterium | reverse complement strand
CAAAGTTTGCTTTTATGTTGTCAAAAAATTTTAGCTTCAGATTATTTTCTTTTTCCTCATCATGGTTCAAAATATTCAATTAACGAAAATTTTTACCTAGCAGTTAACCCGAAAATGGTTGTTATCCAAGTCGGTACTAATTATTATCGCCATCCTCATCAAGAAACAATTAAATTCTTAGAAAACTTAAAAGCAACTATCTGGCGAACCGATCTTAACAAAGAATTAGTGATCTATGAATAAATTAAATATTTTCTATTTTTAGAAACTATGATAAAATAAAACTGTTCTTAAATTCTTGAATCTTAATTCTTGATTTTTTAAAAGCGGCGGTAGTTCAGCTGGTAGAACGTCTCCCTTCCAAGGAGAAGGTCGCGGGTTCAAATCCCGTCCGCCGCTCAAAAATGACAATCAATAGGCTTATTAATTATTTAACTTATGTGCTTTTTTTAGTACCTTTTACTCTTTTAATAGTTGATAATAGCGCTCTTTTCCCTTTTATAACTACCAAAGCAATAATTTTTAGAATTTTAATTTCGGTTGGTCTTGTTTTTGCAGTTTGGCTATATCTTTTAACTCAGAAAACATTTCCTTATAAAAATTTACTTTTTATTGGCACTCTTTTATTTTTTTTAGCAAATTCAATTTCAACAATTTTGAGCGTCAATCCTTATCGTTCTTTTTGGGGCAATGCTGAAAGAATGGAAGGTTTGTGGTCTTTATTTTTTTATCTTTCGTATTTTTTTCTTTTAATAACTCTTTTTCAATTTGAACCGAAAGCTAAAAAAACAATTTTTTATTCAATTTTGATTGTTACTACAATAATTTCTCTTCAAGAAATAAACCAAGCATTTTTTCTAAAACAAGAAAGACCATCAGCAACCTTAGGTAATGCAACTTATATTGGTTTTTTAAATCTCTTAACAATTTTTTTGATTATTTATTTTCTTTTTGGAGAAAAATTTCAATTAGCGAATTTAAAGACGCTATTTTATTTTGTCTTAATCGCTCTCAATCTTTTATCGTTAATTGGATCGCAAACTCGGGGTTCAATTTTAGGTCTTTTAGCTGGGATTTTTGGTGGCGCTTTTTTTTATCTTTTGTTTTTAAAAATAGATTTAAAGAAAAAATTTTTAATTTTTAGTTTATTGTTTATTTTTTTAATTAGTTTTTATTTTTTTCTCAAAACAGAATTAGCTTTAACTATTCCGGGTGTTAAAAGAATTGCCGAAACATTGCAAAATCCTATTTCTGTTTTTCCCCGAATTTTTGCTTGGAAAATATTTTTTAATGCTTTTTTGCAAAAGCCAATTTTTGGTTGGGGACCAGAATCAGAGCCAATTGCTTTTTTTTCAGCTTTTGATCCGAGAATTTTCAATTATGAACAGGCTATTTTTGATCGGCCTCACAATAAGTTTATCGAAATCCTTGTCAAAACAGGCATTTTTGGTTTTATTTCTTGGTTTTTTTTAATCGGTTCTTTTATATATTATTTATTAAAAAAGAGAGATAAAAATTTACTTCAAGCAACTTCTTTGTTTTCTTTTTTGTTAGCTTATCTTACTCAAAGTTTTTCTCTTTTTGATATGCAAGCTAGCTATATTTTGTTCTTTTTCGGTTTAAGTTTAGTTATTGATAGGGTTGAGATTAAATTAGCTCAAGAAAGATTTATTCGTCCCTATCTTATTTTAGTTTTTGGGCTAAGTTTGATTTTTATAATTTTTCACCTTCAACACTTTTACATTGTTAGAAAAATTATTACTTATTTAAGAACAGCTGATCCCCAAATCGCCGGTCAAGGTTTTTTGCGACTGTCAGAAATTGCTGGACCGTTTTTAACTGAAGAAGCAGTCATGGCCTCCAATTATCTTATTGATCACGCCCAAGAGATAAAAAGTCCCTCTGATTTTTTGAATTTTTATAAAGTTGTTGATAAAGCTTATTATCGTGATCAAAAAGATTATCGTCTAAATATGATTTATATTAATCATCTTTTGCTTCTAATTGAAGTTAAAAATCAAATTGGTCTTGAGGGTGGTAAAGATAAAGAAAAAGTTAAAGAAATTTATCAAAATCTTCTTAAAAGTTACCCTAAAATGCCCGAAATTTATATTAATTACGCCAATTTTTTGTATAGTGTGGCTGATCAAAAAGAGTTGGCTTTGAAAATTTTGACTGATGGCGAAAATCAATTTAAAGATATTTATCCCCGCTATCTTCTTGAAGAAGCAAATTTTTATCTTAATAAAAATGAAAATCAACTTGCCTATCAAAAATTACAACTTGCTTTAGAGAAAAAATTTGAATTTAGATTTGATGATGATTTCGAAAAAGCTTTACGGATTTACTTAGCTAATAAAGATGTGGAAAACTCAAAAAAGATTATTTCTTTGTGGATTACACAAAATAAATCTGAATTTATCAAAGAAAAAATAAAGCAAATTTTAGCAACCTATGGTTTTTCTGATATTCTAAAACTTGACAAATAAAAAATTCTTTTTAAAAATTTTAAAACAAGGTCGATAGTAAATTTTTAAAATTATGAAAAAACAAGCTTTAAAAAATCCAAAAAATTTTTATTTAAAAAACAATAATCATTTTTTAAAAATTCAAAGATTTTTCACAAAAGAAAACAGTCATCCTTATGACGAAGTAAAATGGATTAAAACAACTGCGGAAATTCCCGGTTCAAATTTTAAGCTGGAAAATGTGGAATTCCCTGATTTTTATAGCCAAAATGCGATTAATATTACTGCTTCTAAATATTTCAAAATAAACAAAGGTAAACAAGAAACTTCTTTAAAGGAACTTATTGATCGGGTTGTTAAAACTTTTAAAAAATGGGGTTTAGAACAGGGTTATTTTGATGAAAAAGGAGCTGAAATTTATGAACAAGAATTAACCCATATTTTACTTCACCAACTAGCAACCTTTAATTCTCCGGTTTGGTTTAATGTTGGTGTTGAAGGAAGGAAATGGCAATGTAGTGCTTGTTTTATTCTTGATGTTGAAGATAGTATGGAATCAATTTTGGATTGGATCAAAACTGAGGGAATGATTTTTAAGGGAGGTTCTGGTTCTGGAGTTAATCTTTCTAAATTAAGAGCTAAAGGAGAACTTCTTTCAACAGGTGGTGTTTCTTCAGGAGTTATTTCTTTTATGAAAGCTGCTGATGCTGTTGCTGGAAGTATAAAAAGTGGTGGCACGACACGTAGGGCGGCAAAAATGGTAATTTTAAATGTTGATCACCCTGAGATTATGGACTTTATTAGAGTTAAAGCTGATGAGGAAAATAAAATTCGAGCTTTGATGGAAGCTGGTTATGATATGAGAGATTTAAATAATCCTTTGTGGCAAAATATTTTCTTTCAAAATGCTAATAATTCAATAAGAGTTACTGATGAATTTATGAAAGCTGTTTTAGAAGATAGAGAGTGGAAAACTTATAATCGAACTGACGGTAAGGTTAATAAAACCTATAAAGCTAAAGAGATTTTGTGGGAGGCAGCTAAAGCAGCTTGGGAATGTGGTGACCCTGGAATTCAATTTCATGACATTGTTAATAAATGGCATACTTGTAAAAA
>CALHPI010000015.1 GCA_938036275.1 Minisyncoccota bacterium | reverse complement strand
TTTTGTCATCCCACGATCAAAAACTTCTTCAATTTTTGCTCGTCGGGAAGAAAGATCCCCGGTAATATCGCCCAAAAATTCAGGAGGGATAACAATTTCTGTTTTCATAATTGGTTCTAATAAAATAGGGTTGGCTTGTTTGACTGCTTCTTGAAGGGCAATTGCGCCGGCGATTTTAAAAGCAATATCTGAGGAATCAACTTCATGATAAGAACCATCAAAGAGGGTCACGCGAATATCTCTGATTGGATAACCTGCTAAAACACCTTTTTCCATTGCCTCTTTAACTCCTTTCTCAACTGAAGGAATAAAATTGTCTGGAATAATACCGCCTTTAATAGCATTGACAAACTCAAAACCTTTACCTCTCTCTAAGGGCTCAACTTTTAACCAAACATGACCATACTGTCCTCGACCACCACTTTGACGAATATATTTGCCTTCAGCAGCGGCTTCTTTAGTTATAGTTTCTAAATAAGCAACCTGGGGCCGACCAACATTAACTTCAACATTAAATTCTCTTTTTAAGCGATCGACTTTAATTTCTAAATGAAGCTCGCCCATACCACCAATTAAAACATCGCCCGTCTCTAAATTCTGAGTTAAACGAAAAGTTGGATCTTCATCCATTAAAGCTTTTAAAGCTAAACCCATTTTTTCTTGATCTTGTTTAGTTTTTGGTTCAACTCGCATCCAAATGACTGGTTCGGCAAACTCAATTTTTTCATAAATAATTGGTGATTTAGGATCACATAGAGTTTCACCAGTTTTTAATTCCCTTACCCCAACAATCGCTCCAATATCACCAGCAAAAAGTTCTTCAATCTCTTCCCGATGATTAGCATGCATCCGAGCGATTCGACCGATTCTGAAAGTTTGTCCGGTTGTTGAATTTAAAACAGTCATTCCTGATTTCAAAACACCGGAATAAACACGGATATAAGATAAGGTTCCAACATAGGGGTCAACAGCAATTTTAAAAACCAAACCGGAAAAGGGTTCGTTATCATCGGCTTTTCTATTAACTTTTTCATTAGTTAAAGGATTGATTCCTTGAGGATCAGGCAAATCTTTAGGTGAAGGCAAAAAATCAACAACTCCATCCAATAAAAGCTGGACACCTTTGTTTTTCAAAGATGAACCACAATAAACGGGAATAAAACTATATTTTAAAGTGGTGCGACGAATTGCTTGACGAATATCTTCTTCATTAAAATCATTAGCAAAATATTTTTCCATAAACTCTTCATCTCTTTCGGCTAATTTCTCTAAGAAAATATTTCGCCATTTTTCAGCATAATCTTTTCTTGAAGAATCAATCTCTTTTCTGACAACTTTCTCGCCTCTATCGCCTTCAAAATAAACTTCTTTCATCTCAATCAAATCAATTACACCTTGAAAATTTTCTTCCTGACCGATAGGGATATTTATTAAAACCGCATCTTGAGAAAGTCTTTGGTGAATTGAATTTAATGAAAATTCAAAATCAGCACCGATTCGATCTAATTTATTAATAAAACAAATCCGAGGAACTCTATATTTATCAGCTTGATGCCAAACTGTTTCTGATTGAGCTTCAACTCCTTGAACGCCATCAAAAACAACAATCGCTCCGTCTAAAACTCTTAAAGACCTTTCAACCTCAGCAGTGAAATCAACATGGCCAGGAGTATCAATAATATTGATTTTATATTCACCTTTGATTCTTTCTTCTTTAGTTTCAGCTTCTTTTAAATAACTTTGAGTCCAGAAACAAGTTACGGCAGCAGCAGTTATAGTAATTCCTCTTTCTCTTTCTTGAGGCATCCAATCAGTAACTGTTGTTCCTTCATGAACTTCACCGATTTTATGAGAAATTCCCGTGTAATATAAAATCCTTTCAGTTGTGGTTGTTTTCCCAGCATCAATATGAGCAATAATTCCAATATTTCTTGTTTTTTCAATTGGATAGATTCGTGGCATTTTATTTTTGTTGTTTTCTTCCCCACCAACCAAAATGAGCAAAAGCTTTATTAGCTTCAGCTAATTTGTGCATTTCAATTTTCTTTTTATAAGCCTCACCTTCTTCATTAAAAGCAGCAATTATCTCTTCCGACAATTTTTCAAACATTGGTTTTCCTTTTTTATTGCGAGCTGCTTCAATAATCCATTTAACTGCTTTTTGAAATCTTCGTTCAGCCCTTACTTGCCGGGGGACCAAAAAAGTTGCTCCCCCAATTCTTCTTGGCCAAACCTCAACAACTGGAGCAACATTTTTTAAAGCTGTTTGAAAAACTTTTAATGGATTTTGACCAGTTTTTTCCTTAACAAGTTCCATTGCTTGATAAAAAATCTTCATTGCTTTTTCTTTTTTACCATCTCTCATTAAATTATTAATAAACCTTGTAACAATAACGCTATTATAGAGCGGATCAGGATTCCAATGTCTTTTAATTTTTACTTTTTTTCTTGGCATTATTCCTTAGGTCTTTTAGCACCATAAAGAGACCGACCTTGTCTTCTTCCTTCAACACCACTGGCATCATAAACGCCCCGGACAATATGATATCGAACTCCTGGCAAATCTTTGACTCGACCACCTCTGACAAGAACAATTGAGTGCTCTTGTAAATTATGACCAATTCCGGGAATATAAGCAGTAACTTCAACACCGTTAGAAAGTCTTACCTTAGCGACTTTTCTTAAGGCAGAATTAGGCTTTTTAGGTGTCGTTGTATAAACTCTCAAACACACTCCCTTTTTAAAAGGTGCTGGTAAATATCTTTCTTTTCTTTTTAAACTATTATAATAAAAAAGTAGGGCTGGGGATCTCGATCTTTTCTTTAATTTAGTTCTTCCTTTTTTAACTAATTGATTGATTGTTGGCATTTTTAAATAATAAAAAATATCTGACTTACAATAATTATTTTACCAAAAATTCTAAAATTTTGCAAGAAACTAAACCTTGATTTTGCCTTTGAGAATAAGTTTTCGGCAATCTTTACAGACTAAAAACCTTTTCCCTTGAAAATTCAAAATCTGTAAATTTGATTTTTGAAAATATTTTTTAACTGGATTAAATTTCCCTCTTAATTTCTTTCTTTTAATTGCTTTTTTATTACTTTTATTACAAATTTGACAAGCCCTCATTTAGAAACTATATCTTAATCTGACCTCATTTTCGGAAATTGTTTCTTCTTGGATTAATTTTATTTCTGGAAAGGTGCGGCTAATTTGTAATTTAGTTGTTTCTAAATTTTCTTTTTTAACCTTTAAAGAAAAATTAATTTTGCTTAAATTTTCCGAATCAAGTTTTTCGAAACCATTCAGACTAACTATCTTTTTTATTTTATCAAAATTTTCTAAAATCTGAGGGTTAAAATTTTTAACAATTTCTAAAAGCTGGTTAACTTGACTTTCAACCGGACTAGTTATAACTTGAAATTTTCTTATTTCTTCACTTAAATCGCGAATTTCCTTTTTAAATTTAAAATTCAAAACTAAAAATATTCCAGAAACAATAAGAAAAACAAAAAGAAGATAGGTAGCTAAAAAAATAATAATTGATGGTAAACGATTTAAGAAATAAGCTGAATAAGATTTAATTGGTAAAAAATCAATCAATTCTTGATCCGAAAATATTTTATTAAAAGCTAAATTAGCTCCTTCTAATAAAATTTCTCTTGGTTTTAAAGGAAAAACAAATATTGGGTGAGAAATTGTTGGCCAGGAAGATGGCAAGTCTTTCTCGCTCAGAAAAAAAACTTGTGCTTCCGGACTAACACTTGTTTTTAGAAAATTATAAAAACGATTAATTAACAACTGAAGATCAACTTTTTCTAAATCAATCTCTTCAAGAAGAACTTTTTCCATTCTTAAGTTTTTAATTAAAAAAACAATTATCATATTGCTCTCGATAAAGAAAATAATATACTCTTGATCAAATTTGATTAAGGGTTTA
>CALHPI010000014.1 GCA_938036275.1 Minisyncoccota bacterium | reverse complement strand
ATAGTTGTCATACCGTCTTCAATGGCTTTATTTTTAATTTCGCTAGCACTCGCGTTTCTCAGAAGTAAATCGCGGATGCCTTCACTCATTATTAAAATTTCATATATTCCAGTTCGACCTAAATAACCAGTTGAGTTACACTTTTCACAACCTTCGCCATAAAAAACTTTTTTATTTTCCACCATCAAATTTTTGATAAATTCGGTTCTACTAGTATCCGGGACTCGCTTAGGTAGTAAATCTAAAATTGATTTTATTTCAATATCTTTCAACAGTCTTTCTTTTTTACAATTTTCACATATTTTTCTTACTAATCGCTGACCAATAACGCAATTGACCGTTGAAGCAATTAAATAAGGTTCAATATTGAGTTCACCTAATCTAACAATAGCACTCGGAGCATCATTGGTGTGAAGTGTCGAAAGAAGCAAATGCCCTGTTAAAGCAGCATTGACAGCAATCTCAGCTGTTTCTGTATCTCTAATTTCACCAACCATAATAATATTGGGATCTTGTCTTAAAATAGCTCGTAAACCTTTACCAAATGTTAAGTTAGTTTGAGGGTTAACTTGAATTTGAGTAACTCCTGGCAGAGAATATTCGATTGGATCTTCAAGGGTTATTATGTGGACATTTTCAGTATTAAGAACATTTAAAATAGAATATAGCATTGTGGTTTTACCTGAACCAGTTGGTCCAGTGGCTAAAATCATCCCGTATGGTTTACTAATAGCGGTTTTAAGAACTTCATAATCCCTCTGAGAAAGGCCAAGATTTTCTAAGCTAAATCTGCCTATATCACTTACTAAAAGTCTTAAAATAGCATTTTCACCATAATAAGTAGGAATAACTGAAACCCTTAAATCAAAATATTTTATTAGTGCGCCTTCTAAATAAAATCTAAATCTTCCATCTTGGGCTGAAAAATGTTCATCAATTCTTAAATTAGCCAAAATTTTTATTCGCGAAATAATTTCATCACTTAATTCTTTAGCGATCTTAAAAAAATCATATAAAATGCCATCAATTCTAAATCTTACTAATAAGATATTTTCTCTGGGTTGAAAATGAATATCAGATGCTCTTAGATGAAATGCTAAAATTAATATGTTATTCACGATATCTACTATAGATGCTTCTTCAACTTTTTTTTTAATTTCTTCTTCGATGGATTGTTTTAATTTTTCTACTTGTTCAGTCATTAAAATTCTTCTAATGTTTCTTTCAAAATCTCTTCAGGATTTTCAACGGCTTTTTGTAAATTTTCAATAATGGTTTGCCATAATTCATCAAAATCTGTGGGGAGCCTTTTTCTTTTATAAGGATTTGCCCAGGAAATTATTTGCTGATAAACATAGGGGTGCCACTTCCCTGTCTCTTTTAGTTTTTGAGCAATTTCTTTAACTAAATTATTAGCTTCAATAATTTTATCAGCTCTTTTTTGTCTAATTTCAAAAGCATCAGTTAACTTTTCATCTAAAAAGAAATCACATTTTTTCAAAATTGACTCAAATGTTCCACCAGTTAATTTTTCCTGCTTTTCATAACCAATTCCTAAGGTAATATAATAAGCTTGTTCAATTGAGTCCATCAAAACCGGATCAGATTCTAACATTTCAGGTTGTGTTTCTAAATATTGCTGATAGATATTTAAAGCAACATAAGCTTTTTCACGAATATTTAATTCTTTTTCAATATTAAAATTCATCATCAGTTGTGCTAATTCTTTAGGAACAACAATGACCGGCAGTTCCCGAATACCTAATTCTTTAGCAGCTAAATAGCGATGCTGACCATCAACAATAGTATAATTCCCTTCTCCATCTTCAACAACAATTATCGGGACAATAAAGCCGATTCTTTCAATTGAAGATGATAAATGTTTAATATGATAAGAACTTGGTTTTCTTTGATGGCGAATAACAGTTAAATTTTCCAGAGGAACAATTTTAAATTTAAGATTTTTCTGATGATAAGGATCTTTAAATTCTATCTCTTTTTCTACTGGTAATTTTTTTCTTGGCATTTCTATGAAATATATCCGCGTTAATCCGTGGTCTATCCACATTTATCCGTGGAAGCGGAGGGGGTGGGATTCGAACCCACGAGTCCTGTTTAAGCAGGACAGGTCTTAGCAGGACCTCGCCTTAACCACTCGGCCACCCCTCCTTTAAATTAATTATATCATGTTTTAGCTTTAGGATGTTTATAACCTTTATTAATTTTTTCTTTGAAATCTTTAAGGTGTTCGTCTTTTAGTTTTAAATATCTTGCTTTATCATAAACAAAATCTTCAACAATTTTACTCGCATATTTTCCTCCTAAAAAATGAGGCATTATTATATAATCAGTATCTTGATTATAAAGATCTAAAGCATCTTCAATTTTATAAGCAGTGGCTACAAATATTCCCGCAGGATTTCTTTTTTTATATTCTTTTAAAATTAAAAGATTTGTTTCATAGTCAGGAATAGTTGAAATAATCAATTTTGCTTTATCAAAATTTAATTCATTTAAAAACTCAACTTCACTTGCATCTCCATATAAAACATTGTAATTTTCTTTTTCTAACTGTTTAACTTTTGCGAAATTATAATCAATAACTAAAAACTGCCCTGCTAAATTTTTAAAAATTTCTAAAAAGTAAGAGCCAATTCGGTCACAACCAAAAAGAATTATTTCGTAAAATTTTTCAGCTTCTTTTTCTTTTATTGTTTTCTTTCTTTCAAAAATTTTTAAAGCTGGTTTTAAGACTGAATAGATTTTTTCAGCATAAACAAATAGATAAGTTGAAATAAAAATTGTAATTAAACCAATTAAAGCTGTTAAAGATAAAATTTCTTGATCTAAATGACCTAATTTAATGCCTAAATTTATCAATATGAAAGAAAATTCACTTATTTGTGCTGAAGTTAAACCTAAAAGAAAGCTTGTTTTGCTTTTAAACCCCAAGGGACCTAAAATTAAAAGCATAATCAAAGGATTACCAATAAGAACAAAAAGTGATAAAATCAATGCCTGAGGTAAAAACTCATCAAAACTGGAAATAAAAATTTCAGAACCAATAAAAACAAAAAATAAAATTAAAAAGAAATCCCGCAACGGTTTTAATTTGGAAGTAATTTCTGGACTGGAAGCTAAATTTGACAAACTAACACCAGCAATTAATGCTCCAGCTTCTAAACCAAATCCTAAATATTTAAATAAGGAACCAATTCCCAAACCAAAAGCAATTGAGAAAAGAAAAAGAAATTCTTCTGATTTAGCTAAAAAATTTTCAATTTTAGGAAAGATTTTAATTGAGAAAAGAGGAATAAAGAAAAGTAAAAAAATACTAAAAACAATTTTTAAAGGATCGAAAAATAGATTGCTTTGAGACAAAATGGGTAAAAAGAATAAAATCAAAATTGTTATTAAATCTTGAACAATTAAGAATCCAACCGCCAATTTCCCATAAAGTTTTTCTAAATCTCCTTTATCAGTGATTAATTTGATCATAATAATTGTACTACTAAAAGAAAGAGCTGCACCTAAATAAAGAGCTGGCAAAGTCGCAAAACCAATCAATTTAGCAACAAAAAAACCAGCCAAGATTGTTAAAAATTCTTGCAGTACTCCGATAATAATTGCCGGGGTGCTTATTTCTCTTAATGTTTTTAATTTAAGCTCTAAACCAACAACAAAAAGCAAAAAAGCAATTCCTAAATCGCTAAAAAGAGAAATTATATTTTTAGTTTCTGGAGATTTAATTAAAAGAGTGCTTAATATGATGCCCGAAAAAATATAACTAATAATCAAAGGTTGTTTCAAAATCCTAAAAATCAGAGCAACTAAAAAGGCAAAGATAAAAATAACTGCTATTTGCGCAAAAGTTATCATTTTATATCCGCGTTCATCCGTGACCTATCCGCGTTAATCCGTGTATTATCCGCGTTCATCCGTGGCTACTAACGGAACAAAGGCAAAACCATAATAATATTCTCTTTCAATTTTACCATTAATTTTTTTAATCTTATAAATTCCTTCTGGATCGGGAATAACTAAAATACCTTTATCTTTAAGTTGGTCTATTAGAGGTTGAGGAATTTTTTTAGCTGCTGCGCTGACTAAAATTCTGTCAAACGGAGCTTTATCAGGCAATCCTTTAGAACCATCACCTAAAAAAATTTCAACTCTTCCCTTCTCTATAAAATTATATTTTTCTATATTTTTTTTACCAAATTCAAAAACCTCAGGAACAATCTCAATTCCATAAATTTTTCCTCCAGTATCCGCGTTAATCGACGTCTCATCCGCGTTAATCGACGTTTCTCCCACGATTTCCGCCAACAAACAAGTTGTCCAACCAGAACCAAAACCAACATCTAAAATTTTTTGTCCTTTTTTAGGTTCTAAAAGTTCTAACATAAAAGCAACAGTATAAGGTTGGGAAATTGTTTGACCCATTCCAATTGGCAAAGGATAATCGTTATAAGCTTCATTTAAAAATTCCGGCGGTACAAAATCTTTGCGATCAATTTTCAAAAATGCCTCAATTATTTCTTTTGTCTTTAAAACCCCTCTTTCTTTTAAAGAATTAATCAATTCTTCTTTTGTTCGAAAAATCATTGTTACGCAGACAAAGCAGACAAGACGCAGACTATATAAATTAAGGATCATAACAAAACTATTTATAGTTAAATTATATATCAAGAAAAAAATATGAATTTTAGAATGCAATGTTCAATTCCTTCAACTTTTAATTTTTGTCTACCAACTCTGACGATCGTCAATTTTAGTAGACAGAACAATATCTATTTTGCCTATTAAATTCGTTATTTTTGAAATTATTTCCGTCTACTAACTTTGACGATCGTCAATTTTGGTAGACAGATAGACTTAACTTCTAGTAGTTCTACTATCTGTTCACGATCGTAAATAGTTAGTAGAACTTTTAATTTTCTCTTACTCCTTAAAAACAAATCATAACTTAAAAAATGAAGTCAATTAAAAATAGAGATAAATCCTAAGGGCTAAAGGCTAAAAACTAATGACTGAATTTATTCGCGACCATTCGCGTCTTTCAAAAACTCTAAATAACTCTTTCTTGGATTAGAAGTATTATAAATAGCACTTGCCATAACAATATAATCTGGCTCATAACTTAAAATTTTTTTAAAATTTTCTTTATTAACTCCACCATCAACCATTAATTTTTGATTTTTCTTTAATTTATCTTTAATAAATTCAATTCTCTTATAAGTTTTTTCTAAAAAACTTTGGCCAGCTCTACCAGGATTTACTCCCAAAATCAAAACTCCATTGACAAAGCTTAAATATTTTTCAATAAATTCAAATTCAACATTTGGTGACCAGGCTAAAAAAATCTCTTTTTTAGTTTTTTTAGCCATTTTTAAAAGGCCATCAGGATTCTGACTTGCTTCCAAATGTAAAATCAATCTTTTAACATTCTCTTTGGCCCATTTTAAAATTTCTTGAGGCTTTAAAGAAATCATTAAATGAAGATCAAATGTTAATGGCGAATTTTTGCGAACATTATTTTCAACCGCGAACTTTTGCGAACCTTCTCGCGAACTAATGCGAACATCATTATCAACCGCGAACTTATGCGAACTTAGCGAGTTATTCGCGTCCATCCGCGGTATATCCGCATTAATCCGCGGTAAATCATTATAGTTCTTCCAAGTTTCATAACCGGTAAAATCTTTACTCGCAACATCTAAATGAAAATGATTTGTTAAATTTTTTAAAATATTTATTTTTTCTTTAATCTCCTCAAAACTTTGAGCATTAATTGCCGGAATAATTTTTGTTTTCATAATCGCTAACTTTTTTAATTCTTCTTAAATATTTTTCTTCATTTTTAAAAGAGGTCTCTAAAAATACTTTAACAATTTTCCATGCCTTTTCTTTCTCTATAAAATCACTTGCCAAACATAAAACATTTAAATCATCATCAGCTTTAGCTATTTCTGCCATTTTTTCATCATAAATAACACTTGCTCTTACGCCTTTAACTTTATTAACAGCAAAACAAACGCCAGCACCTGAACCACAAATCAAAATTCCTACGGAATTTTTTTCGCTAATTACTTTTTCACCTACCTTAAAAGCGAAATCTGGATAATCGTCTTGTGTATCATAAACCAAATTACCACAATCTTCAAAGTCAATATTATTCTCTTTCAATCTTTCTTTTAAAAATTCTTTTAATTCAAACCCTCGATGATCAGCACCAATAAAAATTTTCATCCTACGGATTAACACGGATTATTAACAACGAATTAACGCAGATTTTTAACAACGGATTGATGGGGATAATATAACGCTTCGGATAAACACAGACAACTATATTTTACTACAAAGTAAGATATATTATACTATCTTCTACAACAATTCATTAAATCTATCTGGTTCAATATTATAATAATTAATTAAAAACTCAGCCACCTTTCTAAATGTTGGCGCCGCAGTTCCAAAAGCTAAAAGCCCTTTAGCTGGTTTATCTAATCTTACTAAAACTATATATTGAGGATTACTTACTGGGAAAAAGCCAATAAAAGTTGTAATTGCTTCATCAGTATAACCAGAAGGATTTTGAGGATTTTCTTTAGCAGCAGGTATTAAAGCTGAACCAGTTTTTCCAGCAATGCGATAACCTTTTATTTTAGCTTTCTTAGCTTGGTTTTCAACAACTCCTTCTAAAATGGGCAAGATTTTTTCTAAAGTTGATTGATTTAAAACTTGGGTAATTATTTGCGGTTTGATTAATATTTGACTGCCATCAGGATAAGATATTTCCCGAACAAAATTTAATTTTAAAATTTTTCCTTGATTAACAAAAGCCAAAAATCCTTGAATTAAATTTAAAGGCGATAAAGCAACTCCTTGACCAAAGCTTGCAGTTCCAAAATTCACTTCTCTTCCCGGATCAATTAAATTTTTAAAATTCGGCTCTTCTAAAATTGGAAAATCAATTTCCGCTTTTTTATCTAACCGAAAAGCCTTAATATATTTTAAAAATCTTGTTTTCCCCAAAATTTGTGAGATATAAACTGAACCAGTATTTAAAGATTGCTCTAAAGCAGTAGTTAAATCAACTATTCCCCTTCCCTTTTTGTCAAAATTTTCTATTTTCCAATTATTCAAAACTACATAGCCTTTATCCTCATAAGTTGTTGTTGGTGTTACTAAACCTTCTTGAAAAGCGGCTGCATAAAAAAATGGTTTCATTACTGATCCCGGTTCATAGTTTTTACTTAATCGAGAAATAAAAAGAGAATAATCTTTGATTTCATTAAATTTATTGGGATTATAACTTGGAAGTTCAGCGACACCAAGGATATTGCCTGTTTTTGCTTCAACGACAACAATTAAACCACCTTGCGCTCGAAAATTTTCAATAGCTTCCTTTAAAATTTCTTCTATTTTTCTTTGGAGATAATAATCAATATTTAAAATTAGATCATGACCCTGACGAGGATTTTCAATAATAGAAAAATTATTACGATAACCAGGTTTGCCTTTGAGAATTTCATCATAATATTTTTCTAAACCATACTGACCAACGAGAACATTTTCTTTTTCATCAAAGCGAGTGAAACCTAAAACTGTTGCTAAAGTATTTTCTAAAGGATAAACGCGAACAACTTTCTCTTCAAAAAAGACGCTATCAAATTTCAATTTCTCAATTTCCTTCTTTTGTTTATCAGTTAAATCTTTTGCTAAAATAATACTTTTTGAAGATTTTTTTATTTCTTCAAGAGGAAACTGTTGGTTTAACTTAGATGATAAAATTTTTAGTTCTTCCTCAATGTTTTTTGCTTTAGGAGGATAAAAATATAAATTATATAAATAATAAGAAAGAGCTGCTGGGAACAAATTACCATCCTTGTCTCGTAAATAAATATTACCTCTTAGTGGTGGAATTTTTTTAAATTTTTCATTAAAAACAGTCCCCGTTGAATGAACTATTTGCAAAAGATAAAGCTTAAAAATTATTAATGAAAATAAAAACAACATCGCCAACAAAAACAACCAAGAAAAATTGACTTTTATTTTTTTAAATCTCATTAAAGAGCTAACCAATTAAAATTTAGCGAAGAGAGAAATTTTCTGGTTTAAGATATAAGATACCGGTTGAGGAGGAAGGGTTGGTCGGTTGAGAGAGATGGCTGTTAACTAATTTTGAATTTAAACCCGAAAAAGAATTAAGAGTAATTTTATATTTTTCTAAAAGAAGATTCATTTCCTGCAAAAACAACCTTTCTTTGATTAAAAAGAACGAAAAAACTAGTAAAATAATAGCTAAAAAAAGTGAAACAAAAAACCAATAATCTATTGGTGGTGCTAACGAATATTTCTTTTTATTTTTAAGTCTCATGGTTTTTTAAGAGCTCTTAATTTTGCCGACCTTGATTTAGGATTTTTTAAGATTTCTTCTTTAGTTGGCCGAATGACATTTTTAGTAATAATTAAAGCTTTCGACCTTTCTTTTAATAACTTAAAAACTTCTTTAATAATTTTGTCTTCTAAACCCTGAAAACTGATAACAACAATCTTGCCACCTTTGTCCAAAACATCATAAGCAGATTTAATTCCTTCTTTTAGATTTTCTAATTCACTGTTAATAAAAGTTCTAAGAGCCATAAAAACTTGAGTTGCCGGATGAATTTTTTTCTTTTTTATTTTTTTAACTTGACCAACAATCTCAGCCAACTCTTTTGAACTTTCAATTTTTTTCTCTTTTCTTCTTTTAACAATTGCTTCAGCAACTCTTTCAGCTTCTTTCTCTTCACCATAATTTTTAAAAATCTCAACCAAATCTTTATAAGAATAATAATTAATGATCTCAAAAGCAGTAATTTTTATTTGGGGGTTAATCCTCATATCCAAAGGCTCATCATTCTTAAAAGAAAATCCGCGACCTGATTTTTTATAATGCCAAGAAGAAATTCCTAAATCAAAAACAACGCCCTTAATTTGAGTAAAACCTTCTTCTTTGACAACTCTTTTGATATTCTTAAAATTCTGATTAACTAATTTGATTCTTTTTTCCATTTTCAAGTTTTTAATTTTTGCGACCCCTAATTGATAAAGTTCAGGATCCCATTCAAAGGCTAAGATTTTCCCTTTTGGTCCTGTATATTTCAAAATTTCGAAACTATGCCCACCTTCGCCAAAAGTTGCATCAATAAAGTTTTCATTTTCTTTTGGTTCTAAAATCTCTATTGTTTCTTTTAATAAAACTGGATAGTGCATTATATCCCCAAATCACTCAATTTTTCAGCAATTTCTTGAGCTTGAGATTCACTTTCTTTCTTATATTTCTCCCAAATTTCCTCATCCCAAACTTCCATTCTTGAATAAAGACCAACAATAACTACTTTTTTCTGAAGTTTGGCATACTTTCTTAGATATTCAGGAATCAGAATCCTTCCTTGATTGTCGATAGGTGTTTCGTAAGCTCCAGCTAACATAAGTCTGGTAAAAGCCCTTGAATTAGCTTGACTAATTGGAAGTTTCAAAATTTTTTCTACCACCTTTTCCCACTCATCTTTAGGAAAAACAAAAAGACATATTTCTAATCCTTTAGTAACAATTGCTTCAAGTCCGAATCTATTTCTAAACTTTGCTGGAATCATTAATCTTCCCTTCTGATCAATGTTGTAACGAAATTCACCGATAAGCATTAACTCAGACTATTGCAGACTAAACGCAGACGACCGCAGACGATGCGAATGGTCGCGAATTATATGATAGTTCGCACCAGTTCGCGGTTGATAATGATGTTCGCATTAGTTCGCGTTTATATATCTTTTCCACAATTTCCACATACTTTTCCACAATTCACCATTTATTACCACTATAATTACAATTTAACCCATTTAATAAATTTAATGAAATTTTTATCAAATTAA
>CALHPI010000013.1 GCA_938036275.1 Minisyncoccota bacterium | reverse complement strand
AAGTTCGCAAAGGTTCGCGATGGAGCATAAAGTTCGCAATAGTTCGCATTTATCCATAAGATTTGCCATTGAATTTCGTCATAAATCCTGGCTTGATAAAGAAGTTTATAAAATTTTAAGACAGAATAAAATTGCTTTTGTTATTTCTGATTCGCCAAGATGGCCAACCGAGATAGTTAAAACAACTGATTTTGTTTATGTTCGCTTTCATGGCAAACCAAAGCTTTTTGCTTCAAAATATTCAAAAGAAGAATTAAAAGATTATATTGAAAAGATAAAAAAACTAAAACCTAAAACTTTATTTGCTTATTTTAATAATGACTTTGAAGGTTATGCCGTCGAGGATGCGATTGAGTTTAAAAAATATTTTTAAATTATTTTTTTAAATATTTTTGCAATTTATCAATAACCTTTTTTTGGTAACTAACTAATTTTGTCTCAGCAGTTTCTAAGTCAAAATAACCAGCCTTATCAACTTCAGGAATTTTTATAATATTTTTTGATTTAGGAGGCCATTCAATTTCTATCCAATTGCTCTGAGGTTTAAGATTATCTCCAAAATCTTTTTCTAAAATAAAAACATAAATAATTTTATTAGAACTTTTAACTTCATCGAAATAATGAATTTTCTTTTTATCTTCGTTGCTAAGTTTTAATCCTGTTTCTTCTTCAAATTCTCTGAGAGCTGTTTCTAATAAAACCGCAGACTCCCGCAGACTTGACGCAGACTCCCGCGGACTTGATGTAAACTCATTTACCTGCATTTCATATGTCTGCGTTATGTCTGCGTTTTTCTGCGTTCCGTCTGCGGTTGTCTGCGCCACTTCACCTTTAGGAATGCTCCAGCTATTTTCATCTTTATTTTGCCAATAAGGACCACCAGGATGAACCAATAAAATTTCAATTTTATTATTTTTCTTTCGATAAACTAAAATTCCTGCTGATTTTTTCATAATGTTTTTTATTCTTCATCTTTATGAGTTAAAGCTAAAAAAATAGTAACTATAGTTCTTATTGGTAAAAAATCTATTAGCGGTATTGATTCTAATAAACCCTGGATTAATATAATCATACTTCTGAGACTTTTAAAATTTGTTTTTGTTAAAATGTAAAATAGAACGATAAATATTAAATCAAAGATCCATAAAAAAATATTCAAAATAATCCCTATTATTGCTTCAGAGAGCAAGTTGGTAATAAATTCAAAAATATCGATACCTATTGCTAGAGGGATTAAGATAATATAAACGATAACATGAGCCATTAATAATATTTTAATCTAGATTTTGATAATGAGAATAAGAGTCATTTTACATAATATTAGAAGTACTTATAATGTTGGAGCAATTTTTCGAACCGCTGATGCTGTTAAAATTGAAAAATTATATTTAACTGGCTATACTCCAACACCAAAAACAAATCATCAAGAAATTCATAAAACTGCCTTAGGGGCCGAGAATTTTGTTAAGTGGGAAAAATATAAAAATATTAGCTATCTTTTGAAAAAATTAAAACAACAAAAGATTCAAATAGTAGCTGTTGAACAACATTTCAAAAGTATACCTTATTATAAATTTAAACCAATAAAAGATATAGCTGTTATCTTTGGTAATGAAGTTCGCGGTTTAAATAAAAAAATTTTAGAAAAAGCTGACTATATTTTAGAAATTCCAATGCTTGGTAAAAAAGAATCTTTAAATGTTGCCGTTGCTTTTGGAATTATAGTTTATCATCTAAAGTTCACTTCCCAGGTATAAATTTTTTCTTTAAATTCTTTTTTGCGGAAGCTGTCAATAAGTTTTAAATCAATTTTTGGGGTTGGTTGTAAAACATATAAATCACTTTCATTATTAATTGATTCAGCGCCGGTGTATTTATTAAATTTTCTAAATTTTTCTTGAATAACGAGACCCAAGCTAGTAATAATTTCTTGAACTTTTAAGCCTCGTTCTGTTGATTTATCAGTATAACCATAACACATAAAAATAAACTTATCTTTTAAAAAATTGACGCTTTTTCTTTTTTGATTTGAGCCTTTACTAAGTAAAATTTCTAAAGCTCGAATCAACCAAAGTTTTAAAGCTTGAGGAGTATAAGGAGGATCAAAAAAGATAAAATTTGTTTTTAGATTAATTTCCAGTGGTTTTCTCAGGTCATAATTTATTGTTTCAATGTTTAAATTTTCTTTTCGAGATATTTCTTGAATTAAGTTCAAAATTCTTTGATCAATATCGATCACAGTAATTTTTAGATTTTTTTGATGAAGAATTAAAGCAATTGAGGTTAAATCGTCATCTCCTAAAAAAACAACTTCTTGTGGATTAAATTTTAAGATTAATTCAGTTCTTTTTAAAAGAGTTTCTGTATTAGCATAAAATTGATCAAACTTTCTTTCTGGTTGAAGGCGTTGAATAATATATTTTTTTAATAAATTTTGCATTTTTATTATATTATAATATTAGAGAAGATAAATGTTACCAAAGAGTCGTTAATTAAATTATTACTTTTTATTTTATATTATGGATAATAATTTAAAAAATTCAATTATTATCGGTATTTTTCTTTTTCTAATTGCCATATATTGGTTTGTTTATGAATATTCGAAAACCGCTTTTCCACAACGAACTTTTATGGTTTCTGCTGAAGGAAAAGAAATTGTCATTCCTAATATCGCTGAATTAAGGATTGGTTTAATTAGTGAAGGGAAAAATTTAGTTGAAGTTCAAAAAGAAAATACCGAAAGATTTAATAGGGTAATAAATTTTTTGAAAGGGCAGGGAATTAACGAAAAAGATATTAAAACAGAAAATTATTCAATAAATCCTAAATATAAATATGATAAAGTAACTGAAATAATTGGTTATACTGTAAGTCAAACTTTAATAGTTAAGGTCAGAGATTTAAATAAAATTGGCGCGATTTTGTCTGGAGCAGTTGAAAATGGAGCTAATA
>CALHPI010000012.1 GCA_938036275.1 Minisyncoccota bacterium | reverse complement strand
GAAGTTGCTGGTTTAGATAAAGATTCTTTAAGAAATGTTTTAAAAACAATTAGTTATAAATTACCAATTAAAACAAAAATTGTCGAAAAATGAAAGCCAGCGAATTAAGAAATAAATCAATTGAGGAATTAAGAAAAGTAGCAGAAGAATTGCGAAAAAAGATTAATCAGCTTTTAATAGAAAAATCATTAAATAAATTAAATAAACCTCATCTTCTGAAATTAACAAAAAAAGATTTAGCACGGGTTTTGACGATTATTAAAGAAAAGTCGAAACAATGAGAAAACGATTAATTGGTAAAGTAATTTCTGATAAAATGCAAAAAACAAGAGTGGTTGTTGGTGAAACTCTTAAGCAACATCCATTATATAAAAAATTTTATAAACATCGCACCAAATATTATGTTCATGATGAGAAAGAAGAATCAAAAGTTGGTGATACTGTTTTAATTGAAGAAACAAGACCATTATCTAAATTAAAAAGGTGGCGTTTAGTTAAAATTCTTAAAAAAGAAGGATGATCCAAAGACGAACAATTTTAAATTGTGCTGATAATTCTGGAGCTATTAAGCTTCAATGTATTGGAATTATTGGTAAAGGTAATGCTCGCTATGCTGAAATTGGTGATATTGTTACTTGTTCAGTTAAAAAAGCTGAGCCAAGAAGTTCAGTGAAGAAAGGGGATGTAGTTAGGGCTTTAGTAGTTCGGCAAAGAAAACCTTATCATCGTAAAGATGGTACTTATATAAGGTTTGAAGAAAATGCTTGTATTTTACTGAAAAAAGGACCAAAAGGAATTTGGGAAATGATGGGCAATAGAATTTTTGGTCCAATTCCAAGGGAAATTAAAGAACTTGGTTTTACGAAAATAGCTAATTTAGCACCAGAGCTAGTATGAAAATTAAAAAAGGAGATACAGTTTTAATAATTAAGGGCAAAGATCGAGGTCGAACTGGAAAAGTGATTAAAGCTTTACCTAGGGAAAATAGAATTGTTGTTGAGGGTTTAAATTTAGTTAAAAAACATATCAAACCAAGAAGACAAGGAGAAAAAGGAAAAATTGTTGAAATTCCAAGACCAATTTCAATTTCTAATGTTAAGTTAATTTGTCCAAATTGTAATAAACCAACAAGAGTCGGTTATAAAATCGAAAAAAAAGAAAAATATCGTTATTGTAAAAAATGCCAAGGACTTATCAAATAGATTTAAAAAAACCAAGACCACTTTTAGGAATAGTTCAGATTGGAATTGGTAAATTAGTGGCTAATCACCCTGACCAAGAAAATAAAATTATTGAAGATGCTAGCTATGTTCTGTCAATGATAACTGGTCAAAAACCAAAAATTGTCAGAGCTAAAAAAGCAGTTTCAGGATTTAAATTAAAAAAAGGAATGCCCGTGGCTCTTTTAGTTACTTTAAGAAAAAAAAGACTTTATGATTTTATTCAAAGATTAGTTACTTATGCTTTGCCCCGAGCCAAAGATTTTTATGGATTAAAAGAAAATAATTTTGATAATAAAGGGAATATTAATTTAGGATTGAAGGAGATAAATATATTTCCTGAAGCAATTTCTGATAAAGTTAAATATACTTTTGGTTTCAGTATTAATTTAGTTGGCTCCGCAAAAACTAAAGAAAAAAATATCAATTTGTGGAAAGAGCTCGGTTTTCCTGTAAAGCTTTAACAAGGTTTTTTTGATATAACTTTATTAAATGGAAAAATATAATTTTAAAAGAATTTTGAAAAATCCCGAGATTATTTTTATTAAATTACCATATAAAACCGAGACTATTTATTTCAATATTTTTATCAAAGATGTAATTTTTCTTGAATCTGAGAAAGAGATCGGTCTTTCTCATTTTTGGGAGCATTATATCTTAACGCTTATCCGTGATAAGTTTAAAGATGCTTTCTATTCTAATGGAAAAGTTGGTATCAGTTATTTAGAATTTATATTTGAATTTCGGTCCCAATCAGATTATAAATATCTTCAAGAAATTTTATCAATTATTTTTAACCCGGTTGCTCTTGAAGAGTCTATTTTTCAGAGAGAAAAAAGAGTTATTTTGGATGAAATAGAGAATAAATCTACTGATACGGAAAGAAAACTTTTTATTTTAAGTCAACAATCTTTTTTTGAAAATCCTCGCAGATTAAAATATCCTGTTTATGGAACCATAGAAAAAGTAAAAGATTATAATGTTAACCAGCTTTTAAATTTTTGGAAAAAAATTTTAAATCCTCGTTTAATAAAGATTTTTATCGGTTCCGACACTTTATCTTCTAAGTTAGAAAAAGATATTCTTCATTTCTTCTCAAAGATAAACTTTACCAATAAAGAGTTGCCCAAAATTAACTTTAAATATGCGTCCTCTCGTATTGTGATTGAAGATTGGCAATTTGATAAAAAACTTAATGTTGTCCTGGGTTTTCCGGGAGCAAGTATTGCCGCACCACTTAAAAGGCGATATGCAGAAAATGCTTTATGCCGAGTGCTTATCAAAAGTTCGGAATACGGAGTTTTTGATGATTTCCGTAACCTTGGTATTTACTCTTTTGATTGGGGAATATTTAGAACTCATTATTCTGGGATTATTTCTTTTTGGATTAAATGCAGTAAGGAAAATATTTATAAAGTTCTTACTGTTTTTCTTCAAAAACTTTTTGCATTTAGAAATCTGAAAATTCCTGTTTCTCACATTCAGCGCCAATACGATTTGGAGTCTTTAAAAGATCACTGGAAGAGTAATTCTAAATTTTACGATTGGGTTGTGGATGATTTAATAAATGAAAATAAAGTGACCTCTCCTAAGCAAATAATTTCGATAATTAAATCTTTAAACTCTCAAGATATTCAAAAAGTAGCCCGGAGCTTAAATTTTAAAAATCTTTATTCAATTATTCTTGGCAATCATGCCACCAAACTTATTGATAAACAACAACTTCGCAATTTAATAAAAAAGCATATCCCGCCAGATAAAAAAATTTATAATTAAAATTTAATTTATGATATAATTATATTAATTTTCGGAGTTATTTTTATTTAGGTTAAAAAATGCCAAGTAAAGCACAAATTGAGCGTTGGAAAAAAGAACCAAAATACAAAACTAGAAAGAGGAATGTTTGTTTTCGTTGTGGAAGAACAAGAGGTTATTTTCGGGATTTTAATTTGTGTCGAATTTGTTTAAGAGAAATGGCTCATCGGGGTGAAATTCCGGGCCTTAAAAAAGCAAGCTGGTAATGATTACTGATCCAATTGCTGATTTACTGACAAGAATTAAGAATGCTTTAAGAGTCAGAAAAAAGACAGTTAATGCTCCTTATTCAAAAATTAAAGTCGCGATTTTGAAGATTTTAAAAGATGCTGAGTTGATTGAAGATTTTAAAGTTGTTGGTCAAACTAAAAAACAGTTTGTTATTAATTTAAAGTATGATGAAACAGGTGAGCCGATGATTGAAGATTTAAAAAGAATTTCCAAACCAGGTCGAAGAGTCTATCTTGGTTATAAAGATTTAAAACCTTTAAGAGGTGGATTTGGTTTTAGGATTGTTTCTACAAGTCGAGGTATTATGACTGATATTGAAGCTCGAAGAAGAAAACTTGGCGGAGAAGTTATTTGCGAAGTTTACTAATGTCTAAAATAGGTAAAAAACCGATAAATATTTTTGATGGAATTTCTTTAACGAAAATTGACGAAAGGAAGTTTGAAATTAAAGGACCAAAAGGTTCAACATTTTTTTCTTTACCCGAAGGATTTGAATTGAAAATCGAAGATAAAATTTTAAAAATTATTCCTTGCAAAGAGCTTAATCGAAAAAACAAAGCTCTCTGGGGCACTTTGCGAGCTATCTTAAATAATAAAATTATTGGTGTGAGTCAAGGTTTTGAAAAAGTATTAATTTTAGAAGGTTTAGGTTATAGTGGTGAGGTTAGAGGTGATAAAATAATTTTTAAATTAGGTTATTCTCATCCAGTCGAAATTGATGTTCCTCAGGATGTTCAAATTGAAATTAAACCGGAAAAGGGAAGAAGTTTAATTTATGTTCGCGGATTTGACAAAGAAAAAGTTGGTGAGTTTGCTGCCAAGATAAAAAAATTAAAACCAGCTGATCGCTATCATCAAAAAGGATTTAGATATCTTGATGAGGTCATTAAATTAAAACCGGTTAAAAAGGTTGTCAAATGATGAATAAAGAAAAAAGATTAAGGAGAAAAAAAAGAGTTAGAGCGAAAATTTTTGGCACTTCGGAAAGACCAAGACTTAGTGTTTTTAGATCAAATCAACATATTTATACTCAAATCATTGATGACACTCGGGGTCTAACTTTAGTTTCAGCCAATTCTTTACAACTTAAAGAAAAATTAACTAACCAAGAAAAAGTTAAAAAAGTTGCTGAAATTTTAGCCAGAAAAGCTTTAGAGAAGGGAATTAAAAAAATTGTTTTTGATCGAAATGGTTTTAGTTACAAAGGTCGAATTAAACTTTTAGCTGAGGAGTTAAGACAAAAAGGTTTAGAGTTTTAATGGAAGAGAAAAAATTTGATTTTCGGGTTATTGAACTGAAAAGAGTTGCTAAAGTTACTGAAGGAGGAAAAACAATGAGAGTAAGAGCAGTGGTTGTTGTTGGTGATTATCAAGGTCAAGTTGGTGTTGCGGTTGCTAAAGGTCAAGACACAGCTGATGCGGTAGCTAAAGCCAGAAGGTTAGCTGAAAAAAATTCTTTTCAGGTTCCAATCGTTGAAGGAACAGTTCCTTATGAAGTCAAAGCTAAATATGGAGCTACAGAAATTCTTATCAAACCGGCTAAAAAAGGAAGAGGTTTGATTGCTGGCGGGAGTGTTCGAACTCTTCTTTCTTTAGCTGGTTATACTAATGCTGTCGCTAAAATTTTAGGAGTGACCAAAAATCCTTTAGTTAACACCTTAGTTGCTTTTAAAGCTTTAGAAAAATATAAAAATTATGAAAAGAAGTTAAAATTAAAAGAGAAATTATTAACTAAGAAAGATGCAAATTCATCAAATAAGAGTTAAAATTAAAAAAGCAAAAAGAATTGGTCGCGGTGGGAAAAAAGGCAATTATTCAGGCAGAGGTATTAAAGGTCAAAAAGCTCGTGCTGGTCATAAAATTCGGCCAGCTCTAAGAGATATTATTTTAAAATTTCCTAAAAGAAGGGGTGTGGGTAATCGTCAAGTTAGACGAAATATTTTCAAAGTTAATTTAGAGGCAATTGATAAGAAATTTAGTCCAGGCGAAGTTGTAACCAAAACCAGTCTTCAAGAAAAAGGTATTGTTAAAATCCCCCAAAGTATTAAAAACTTCCAAATTAAGATTTTAGCCAAAGGTGAGCTAACCAAAAATTTAATTTTCAAACCCGAATTCATTTTTTCGGAAAAGGCTTTAGAAAAAATTGAATTATCAGGAAGTAAAATTGGATGAAATTAATTCAATTATTAAAACAATTATTCAAATATCAAGATTTAAGACAGAGATTATTTTTAGTACTTTTTCTTTTATTTGTTTTTCGTCTTTTAGCTAATATACCTTTACCAGATGTCAATTTAGAACGATTGAAAGCTTTATTTGAAACTAATCAATTTTTTGGTTTTATTAATATCTTTTCTGGTGGTGCTTTAGTTAACTTTTCTATAGCCTTACTTGGTCTTGGTCCTTATATTACGGCAATTATTATTCTGCAACTTTTAACTTTTATTTATCCTCGTCTGAAAGAGCTGTATTATGAAGAAGGTAATATTGGTCGGGCTAAATTTAATCAATATGGCCGAATACTGACTGTTCCGCTTGCTTTTGTCCAATCGCTGGGTTTTCTTACTTTTTTAAGTCGTCAAGGTATTATTTTGTTACCTGATAACTTTGCTTTGATACGTGATGCTATTATTGTTACTGCCGGAACTATAATTTTAATGTGGTTAGGAGAATTAATTACTGAACAAAAATTTGGTAATGGGGTTTCTTTAATTATTTTTTCAGGAATTATTGCTGGGACTCCGCAGATTTTGTTTCAAGCTTATACCACTTTTTCTTTGGAAAAATTACAAGTTTATATACCTTTCATATTTTTAGCGATTCTGGTTGTTGCTGGCATAGTTTTTCTTAACGAGGCCGAACGAAGAATCCCCCTTGTTTTTGCTAAAAGGGTGAGAGGAACTAAAATTTACGGTGGAGCCAACACTTATCTTCCAGTCAGAATTGCGCAAGCTGGTGTTATTCCAATTATTTTTGCAATTGCTATTTTACTTTTTCCGCAAACTCTAGCGCAATTTCTAGCTTTGACAAAAATTAGTTTTTTCGAAGAACTTTTCAAAGCAGTCAATTCCTTTTTAAATAACCAAGCTCTTTTTGCCTTTCTTTATTTCATTTTAGTTTTTGCTTTTACTTATCTTTATACTTCAATTACTTTTAATCCTGAAGAAATTGCTAAAAACCTTCAATCAGCCGGTGCTTTTATCCCCGGAGTTCGACCAGGTAAAGAAACTGAAAAAAACTTAAAAGAAACTGTTTCGAAATTAACTTTATTTGGTGGTCTTTTTTTAGGTTCAGTTGCGATTTTACCTTATCTGTTTCAAATTGTAACTAAAACTCAATTTTTAGCTATTGGCGGAACTTCAATTTTGATTGTTGTTTCGGTAGCTATTGAAACCATTAAACAAATTGAATCCGAACTAAGTTTACGAAAATATGAAGTTTAAAAATGTTAAAAATTATATTCTTGGTTGGACCACCAGCCTCCGGTAAGGATACCCAAGGAAAACTTTTAGCCAAAAAATTAAAAGGAAAATTTGTGGCGACGAGCGATCTTTTAAGAAATTTTTTTAACCAAACCAAAAAACGTTACTTAAAAATTCAAAACAAAATTTATGATTTAAAAAAAGAAAAAGAAAAATTAGAAAAAGGTTTTTTAGTTGATGCCTCTTTAGTAAGTTATATTGTTTTAGAAAGAATTAAAAAAGCTTTAGCGAAAAAAGAAACTTTAGTTATTTCTGGCTCACCACGAAGAATTTTTGAGGCTAAACAAGAATTTTATTTCTTAAGAAAATATCTTCAAGAAAATTTTATTTTTATCCATCTTGATATTTCGCAAAAAGAAATTTATAAGAGATGTTTAAAAAGAGGTCGGGAAGACGATCAGATGGAGATTATTAAAACAAGAATTGAAAATTATAAAAAAGAAACCTTACCAGCCATAAATTTTTTAAAAGAAAAAGGAGTTTTGATTAAAGTTAATGGTGAAGATAAAGTTCTCAAAATCCACCGCGAAATTTTAAAAAAACTAAAATTAACTCTCGCCCCTAACCGTTAGCCGCTGAATCTTTTATCTTGCGAATAGAAACCAACAGTTTTTGTTTTTTTAAAAAATCATGATACAATAAAATCAATTTTGGTTCTAAATTTTTGAATCTATTTTCTTTTTTAAAAGGAGGGGTGCGAGAACGGCTAATCGGGCGGTCTTGAAAACCGCTGGCCCTTGTGGCCTTGTGGGTTCGAATCCCACCCCCTCCGCTCCCTCTTGACAAGGTAAACATTTTTTTGTTATAATAAAGTTGTTTAATGGGAATTAAAAATTAGCCTCTTCTTTATTCAAAGGCCTTTTTAGGCTTTTTTAATGTTTTTGCGTAAAAATTTTTCAAAATTCTCTTATTTAGAACCGGGATATCTTTTGGCTGACTTACATAATTCTTTTAATCGATTTTTATACGAAGGACTTAACCGTGTTTTTAAAGAATATTTTCCTATTTATGATTATTCAGAAAAAGAATTAAAATTAGATTTTGTTTCTTATGAAATTGGCTCACCACGAATTAGCGAAGAAGAAGCAAAATATTATGGAGTCAACTATGAAGCTCCTTTAAGAATTACTCTCAAACTTGAAAATTTTATTACTCAAGAGGAGAGAACGCAAAAAATATTTTTTGGCGAAATACCTTTGATGACTAAGAGTGGAAGTTTTATTATTAATGGTATTGAAAGAATTATTGTTAAC
Organism: Minisyncoccota bacterium; assembly: GCA_938036275.1. Taxonomy (GTDB): domain Bacteria; phylum Patescibacteriota; class Minisyncoccia; order UBA6257; family HR35; genus CALHPI01. The sequence goes on along the minus strand of CALHPI010000012.1, from coordinate 14,445 downwards.
CAACTTTTGCGTTCTCCCGGAATCTACTTTAATTATCTAATTTATGGTGAAGAGAAAAAATTCGGTGCTAAAGTTATTCCTCAACAAGGTGCCTGGTTAGAATTTCAAACCGAAGGGACCAATATTATCTCTGTTCGAATTGATCGTCGGAAAAAAGTCGCGGCTACAATTCTTTTAAAAGCTTTTGGTTATGAGAATAACGATGAAATTCTGAAAGAATTTGGCAATGACTCAACAATAATTAATACTTTGAAAAAAGATGCAACGGAAACTAAAGAAGAAGCTCTTTTGGAAATCCATCGTAAATTAAAACCATCTGAACCCAATACCTACGATAATGCTGTTTTTTATTTTGAAAGCACTTTTTTAAATCCAGCTCGTTATAACCTTTCTTTTATTGGTAGATTTCATCTCAATCGCCGCCTTAAAAGAAATTCCAATTCTTTTGTTTTGGAAAAAGATGACATTGCTTTGATTATTAAAGAAATTTTAAAACTTAATGCTGATCCTAAAGCTAAAGCCGATGATGTTGATGCTTTATATAATCGACGTGTTCGCGATGTGGGTGAGCTTCTAGAAAATCAAGCTCGGATCGGAATGGTTCGACTCAAGAAAGATATTCAAGATAGAATGAGTGCTGTTGATAAAACTCAAACTTTGGTTCCAGCTCAGGTTGTTTATCCCCGAAGATTTATCAATACTTTAATTGAGTTTTTTAATACTTCACCTTTATCGCAAATTTTAAAACAAGTTAATCCTCTTTCCGAAACTGAACACAAAAGAAAATTAACTGCTGGAGGTCCGGGCGGTCTTTCTAAAGAAAGGGCAACCTTAGAGGCTCGCGATGTTCACCCAACTCATTATGGCCGAATTTGTCCAATTCAAACTCCAGCTGAAGGTCAAAATGTTGGGATTGCTCTTAATAAAACTCTTTACTCTCGAAGAAATGAATATGGTTTTTTAGAAACCCCTTATTTTAAAGTAGAAAACGGAAGAGTAACTAAGGAAATTGTTTGGTTAACTGCTGATCAAGAATTGAATGAAGTTATTGCTTCAAAATTTGTCCGTCTTGATGAAAAGGGCTATATTTTGGATGAAGAGGTTGAAGCTCGAATTGGTGGTGAACCAAAAATTATAAATAAAAACCAAGTTACTTTGATGGAAGTTTCTCCTTTTCAAATCTTTTCTCTGTCAACAGCTCTAATTCCTTTTGTTGAACATGATGATGCTAACCGTGCTCAAATGGGAACCAATATGCAAAATCAGGCTTTACCACTTGTTAAACCAGATGTGCCTTTGATTTCTACCGGTTTAGAGGAAAAAGTTGCTTGCGAATCAGGTGCTATTTTAATTGCCGAAGAAGATGGTGAAGTTGTTGAAGTTGATGATGATCATATTACTTTAAGAGTCCAAACTAAAAAAGGTTATCAAAAGAAAGTTTATCAACTTAAGAAATTTATGAGGACTTCAGAGTTTACTTGTTATCATCAAAAACCAATTGTTAAATTAGGACAAAAAGTTAAAAAGGGTGATGTTTTAACTGATGGACCAGCAATTAAAGATGGAGCTTTAGCTCTTGGTCAAAATGTTTTGATCGGCTTTTTGCCTTGGTATGGTTATAATTATGAAGATGCGATTGTGATTTCGGAAAGGCTTCTTAAAGATGATATTTTCACCTCAATTTATCTTGAAGAATTTTCCACTGATGTTTTAGATACTCGTTTAGGTCCAGAAATAACCACCGATGATATTCCCGAAGTTCCTGAGGCAAAATTAAGAAACCTTGATATTGAAGGTTATGTTCAAATTGGGACCTATGTTAAACCTGGAGATATTTTGGTTGGCAAAATAACACCTAAGAGAGAAACGGAATTAACTCCTGAAGAAAAACTTTTGAAAGCTATTTTTGGCGAAAAAGCTGAGGAGTACAAAGATTCTTCTTTGTATCTTGAACCAGGTAAAGAAGGAAGGGTGATTAAAATTCGTGTTTTAGATCGAAGTAAAGGTGAGATTACTGAACCAGGAGTTTTAAAAAGAGTTTTTATTGAGATTGCTAAGCTAAGAAAGATTCAAGTTGGTGATAAATTAGCGAACCGCCATGGTAATAAAGGAGTTATTGCTGCAATTTTAAAAGAAGAAGATATGCCGTTTTTACCCGATGGAAGGCGCCTTGATGTTATTTTAAACACTACGGGGATTATTTCCAGAATGAATGTTGGTCAAATTTTAGAAGCTCATTTAGGTTTAGCTGCAAAGAAATTAAATTATCGAGCTATTGTTCCACCTTTTTCGGGAGTTACTCCAGAGGACATTAAAAAAGAACTAAGAAAAGCTGGACTTCCTGAAGATGGCAAAACAATTTTATATGATGGCTTAACTGGTGAGCCATTTGCTCAACCAGTAGTGGTTGGTTATATGACAATTATGAAATTGATTCATATGGTGGAAGATAAAATTCACGCTCGTTCCATTGGTCCTTATTCTTTAATTACCAACAACCACTAGGTGGTCGGGCTCAATTTGGTGGTCAAAGATTAGGAGAAATGGAAATGTGGGCATTGGAAGCTCATGGAGCCACAGAGATTTTGCATGAAATGTTAACAATTAAATCGGACGATGTCCGCGGTCGTAATTTAGCGTATGAACAAATTATTAAAGGTGAAGATGTTGAGGTTACTTCTTATTCGAGTATGTTTGATGTTTTAATTAGTGAAATTCGTGGTCTAGGTTTGAATGTTGAAATTCATTATCGATCCAAAGAAGAAGACAAACCTACTGAGCCAACTAAAGAAGAAGTCGTTGTCAAAGAAATTCCGCCTCAACAAATTCCAACCAATGAATAAAAAAATTCCCACTTCTGAAATAGAAAAAATCGTTTTAAAAATTGCTTCTCCTGAAGAAATCTTGAGTTGGAGCCATGGTGAGGTTTTAAGACCAGAAACAATAAATTATCGTACTGGTAAGCCAGAAAGAAGTGGACTTTTTTCAGAAGTTATTTTTGGGCCAATCAGAGATTTCGAGTGTTCTTGTGGTAAATATAAAAAACCCCAAATTCGAGGAATTGTTTGTGAACGATGCGGTGTAGAAATAACTCATTCTTCAGTTAGACGAGAGAGAATGGGGCATATTACTTTAATTGCTCCCGTGGCTCATATTTGGTTTTTAAAAACTTATCCTTATCCTTTGAAAATCTTTTTAGATATTCCCGCTCATCAATTAGAAAAGGTCATTTATTATTCAGCTTATATCATTACCAAAGTTAACGAAGCTGAAAAAGAAAGAATCTTGAAAGAAATCGAGAAAGAATATCAAGAAATAATTAAAAAGAGTGAGTCTAAGGAGGAAAAAAGACAAAGAACTGTTATTTTCAATCAAATTCGCGATGAGCTTAAAAAAATTCAAATCAAAAGAGTTTTATCCGATGCTGAATATTTTTATCTTTCCCGAAAATATCCTAATACATTTGAAGTTGGGATTGGTGCTGAACCAATTCGAAGATTTTTAGAAGAAATTGATCTTCAAGAACTGAAAAAAGAAACCTTAAGAAAATTAGCTAAAGCTAAATCAAGTGAAAAAATTTATCTTTCCTTAAAATTAAAATTTATTAATGCTTTTTTGAAATATAATCGCCGACCTGAATGGATGATTTTAACTATTTTACCAGTTATTCCTCCGGACTTAAGACCTATTGTTCAGTTATCTGGTGGTAAATATACTTCATCTGATTTAAACGATCTTTATCGCCGCATTATTAACCGCAATAATCGATTGAAAAAATTGTTAGAACTCAAAACACCAGAAATTATTTTGAGAAATGAAAAGAGAATGCTTCAAGAAGCTGTTGATTCTTTAATTGATATTTCAATGAAAAGAGAAAGAATCGTTATTGGTCGAAAGGTGATTAAATCCTTAGCTGATATTTTGAAAGGTAAAGAGGGAAGATTCCGCCAAAATCTTTTAGGTAAAAGAGTTGATTATTCAGGAAGATCAGTAATTGTTGTTGGTCCGGAATTAAGGATTAATGAATGCGCTTTGCCTAAAAAAATTGCTTTTGAAATTTTTAAACCCTTTGTTATTTACGAACTTTTAAAAGAGGAAAAGGCGCAAACAACTAAGCATGCTAAATATCTTATTGAGATTCAAGATCCTGATGCAGTAGCGGCTTTAGAAAGAGCAGTTCAGAATAAATATGTTCTTTTAAATCGGGCGCCAACATTACATAAATTAGGTATTTTAGCTTTTAAACCAATTTTGACTGAGGGTTTAGCTATAAAAATTCCACCTTTAGTTTGCGAAGGTTATAATGCTGATTTTGATGGTGATCAAATGGGTGTTTTCTTGCCGTTATCATCTCAAGCACAAAAAGAAGCTCGTGATATTTTAGATGCTAGTAAAAATCTTTTAAGACCAGGGACCGGTGAACCCAGTGCTAAACCTCAAAGAGATATTATTATTGGTCTTTATTATTTAACTTTAATAGTTCCGGGTAAAAAAGGAGAAAATAAAAAAGTTTATGATGAAGTTGAAGCTTTATATCTTCATTCCCAAGGAGTAATTGATCTTCAAGCCAAAATTATTGTCAAAAATTGTAAAAATGAAAAAGATATTGAAACTTCAGTCGGTAGAATAATTTTTAATGAGCACCTACCATCAGACTTTCCTTTTGTTAATCAAGTGATTAACAAGAAAACGATCTCGTCAGTTATTTCTGAAATTTTAGCTAAATATGATTTAGAAAAAACTGCCATCATTTTGGATAATCTGAAAATGTTAGGTTTTAAATATGTGACTTTTTCCGGTCTAACCTTAGGGATGGATGATCTTGTTGAGCCAACTAATTTTGAAACAGTTGTTACTCAAGCGATTGCTAAACAAAAAGAAATTGAAAGAGCTTACGAAGAAGGTTGGTTAAGTGATTTAGAAAAAATAACTCAACTTACAGAAATTTGGAGTTTAGTTCGCCAAGAATTAGAAAAAAATATTCAACAAATTACTCAACCTATTGATAATGTCCGCTTAATGATTGATTCCGGAGGCCGAGGGACAATGTCGCAATTTTCCCAAATGGCAGCTATTAAAGGTTTAGTTTATAACCCTCAAGGTCGGGTTATTGAGTTACCAATCCTTTCTTCTTATAAAAAAGGTTTGACACCTTCAGAATACTTTATTGCTACTCACGGTGCTCGTAAGGGTGCTTCCGATAAAGCTTTAAAAACACCACGCTCCGGCTATTTGACAAGAAGGTTAGTTGATGCTTTACATGATGTTATTGTTCGCGAAGAAGATTGCGGTGACAAAGAAGGAATAGTTATTAATCGCCAAAACCTTAAAGAAGCTGGTGATGATTTTAAGGATCAAATTTATTCACGAATTAGTTTAGAAAAGATTGTTGATAAAGATGGTAATATTTTAGTCAATGAGGGAGAAATTATTACTAAAGAAATAGCCAACCGATTAGATAAAGCAGGCATTGAAGAAATTAGAGTAAGATCACCGTTTAGTTGTAAAACTTTATATGGAGTTTGTCAAAAATGTTTTGGACTTGATTTGTCTAATGATAAATTGATTAAATTAGGAGAAGCAATTGGAATTATTGCTGCCCAATCAATTGGCGAACCAGGAACACAACTGACGATGAGAACTTTTCATTACGGAGGAATTGTTGGTGCTGCCGATATCACCACAGGAATTTTACGAGTTGAAGAAATTCTTGAAGCCCGAACTCCGAAAAGCGAAGCTTTAATTTCGCCAGTGAGTGGTAAAATTAGTAAAATTGAAGAAAATCCTAAATATTATATCTTAAGAATAAAAAGTCGCCACCCTAAGAAAGAAGAGTTTAACTTGAAGGTTCCTAAAAGATTTAAGCTTTTAGTTAAAAAGGGTGATCTTATCAAAAAAGGTGAAATTATCAACGAGGGTATTGAGGATCCTAAAAAAGTTTATCGTTATCGCAAAAAACAAGCAGCTTTTAATTATATTTTGAAAGAAGTTAAGAGAATTTATAATGAACAAGGCGCTGGTATTCATAATAAATATCTCGAAATTGTTATCAGAAAAATGTTTTCGCGAGTAAGAATTATTGACTCTGGCGATAGTGAGTTTATTATTAATGAAATCGTTGAAAAAGATATATTTTTAGAAGAAAATAGAAAATTAAGAGAACAAAATAAAAAACCGGCTAAGGCTGTTTTGCTCTTAACCGGAATTAAAAATATTGCTTTGACTTCTTATAGCTTTTTATCAGCAGCTTCATTTCAAGAAACTTCACGAGCTTTAGTTCGAGCAGCTCTTGAATGCCGAACTGATTACTTAAGAGGTATTAAAGAAAATATTATCATCGGTCGCAAACCACCAATCGGTGAGGAGTTTCGAAAACAATGGCTCAGAAAAAAGGAACAAGAGCAACTAAAGGAGGAAGAGATTCTGAAAGTAAAAGATTAGGAGTGAAAGTTTTTGATGGTCAGATTGTTCAAGCTGGTAATGTCATTGTTCGTCAAAGAGGAACAAAATTTTTACCTGGTAAAAATGTTGGTCGAGGCAGTGATGATACTTTATATGCTCTTAAAAAAGGAATCGTTAAATTTAAAACATTGAGAAAAACAACCTTTAGCGGTAAAAAGGTTTGGAAAAAAGTTGTTAATGTAATTTAGATTTAATCATTCTAAGCCATTTTCGATAAGGCAAAGGGAATTTTTTGGTTAAACTTATTACCTCTTTTTTAATTTTTTCAGGCTTTTCTTTTTTAATTAAAACTCTTTCAAAAAATTCAGCAATCAAGATCATTTCTTTTTCTTTCATCCCTCTTGAAGTTACTGCCGGAGTTCCTAATCTAATTCCAGTTGGATTAAACGGTGAAATGTCTCCAGGTAAAGAATTTCGATTAGCAATGATGTTAGCTTTTTCTAATAAACTTTCAGCAATTTTTCCCTCAAGATTTAAAGGTTTTAAATCAACGAGCATTAAATGATTATCTGTTCCATCAGTAAAGAGTTTAAAGCCTCTTTGTTGAAGTTGTTGACTTAATTTTTGTGAATTTTTAATTATTTGCTTTTGATAGTTATAAAAATCCTTTTTAAGAGCCTTACCAAAGATATAAGCAATCCCAGCAATTGTATGAAGATGAGGTCCTCCTTGAAGTCCTGGAAAAATAGATTTATTGATTTTTTCTTCAAGTTCTTTTTTCATAAAAATTACTGCTCCTCTTGGTCCTTTTAAGGTTTTATGAGTTGTCATTGTTACGACATCAACATAAGGGAAAGGCGAAGGATGAAGATCAGCAATTATCAAGCCAGCAATATGAGAAATATCAGCAATATGATAAGCACCGACTTTTTTAGCAATTCTATAAAATTTTTCAAATTCAAGTCTTCGCGGATAAGCAGTTGTTCCTGAAATAATAATTTTTGGTTTATGTTCTTTAGCTAATTTCTCTAATTTTTCAAAATCAATTTTACCAGTTGCTTCTTCGACTTCATATTGAACTGAATTAAAAAGTTTACCTGTATAACTTACTTTATGACCATGAGTTAAATGACCACCATGAGATAAAGTAAGCCCCATAATAGTTTCTCCCGGATTTAATAAGCCTAAATAAACCGCTAAATTGGCTGGTGAACCAGAATAAGGTTGAACATTTACTGACCATTTTGTAGGTTTTAATTTAAAAGCTTTTAAAGCTCTTTGTTTAGCTAAATTTTCAACCTGATCACTATAAAAATTTCCCGGATAATATCTTTTTCCCGGATAACCTTCGGCATATTTATTCATTAAAGGTGAGCCAACAATAAACAAAGTTTCTAAGTCAACAAAATTTTCTGAAGGAATAAGTTCTAAGGTTTCTTCTTGTCTTTGAATTTCTTTTGCAATTATCTGCCAAAGTTTTATATCCATTATTATAAATTTATGAGAAAATACTTACGACTAACCCTGAGGTGGTAAATAATTTATTGTTGTTATTAAATTTTAACCGATTTTCCTCATTCTTTCCCGATTTTGCCAAACTTGACATTTTAAAGATAATAATAATAATGACTGAAGAAATTTTTTATAATTTAGCTGGTGAAGAAGTTGAAGAAGCCCTTTTAGGAGCTTTACTGATTGACGATGAAGCAATCATTCGAGTTATTGATATTTTAAAACCAGAAGACTTTTTTAAAAAAGAAAATCGGATTGTTTATCAGGTTATTTTAGAACTTTTTGAAAAAAGAATCGGTATCGATTTAGTAACGGTTTCTAATCGCCTTAAGGAACAAAAACTTTTAGATCTTATTGGTGGTCAAAATTATCTTGTTTATCTTATTCATAAAGCGCCCTCAGCTTTAAATGTTGTTTCTTATGCCAAGTTAATTAAAACTAAAAAAGCTAAACGGGATCTTCTTGAACTTTCTTTAAAAATTAAAGAATTGGTGGAAACAAAAAGTTATGATGCTGAAGAGTTAGTTGATGAAGTTGAAAAGAGAATTTTTTCTATTGCCGAAAAAGTTTATCCTTATGAATTTTTATCGATCGGTTCTTTAATTGATGAGACTAAAAAAAGAATTGAAGATTTGCAAAAAGGAGTTATTTTGCGCGGTGTACCAACAGGATTTCAAAAACTTGATGAATATTTAGGAGGCTTACAAAAATCTGATCTTATCATCTTAGCTTCCCGACCATCACAAGGAAAAACTGCTTTAGCTTTAAATATTGCTCGTTATTTAGCGGTTGAAGAAAATATTCCAGTTGGGATTTTCTCTTTGGAGATGTCAAAGGACCAGATAATTGATAGATTAATTGCTGCTCAAGCAGGGATTAGTTTATGGCGCTTAAGAACAGGTCGGCTTTTAGCTGAAGGCGATGTTGATGAGTTAGCTTTAGTTTATGATGCTATTGAGAAATTAAGAAATGCTCCAATTTTTATTGATGATAGTCCAACTTTGAATAATCTTCAAATAAGAACGATGTCAAGAAAATTAAAGCACGAAATTGGTGAATTAGGATTGTTGGTAATTGATTATCTTCAGTTAATAAGATCAAGTCGTTTAATTGAAAATCGAGTTCAAGAAGTAAGTGAAATATCTAAAAGCTTGAAAGAATTAGCTCGAGAATTGGAAGTTCCGGTTTTAGCTATCTCTCAGCTTTCCCGAGCTCCAGAGCAAAGAATTTCACAAATTCCAAGACTTTCTGATTTAAGAGAAAGTGGGAGTTTAGAGCAAGACTCGGATGTTGTTTTGTTTATTCATCGGCCAAAAGAGGGGACAATGTCTTTACCGTCGAATCAAGTCAATATTATTATTGCTAAACATCGTAATGGTCCAATTGGTAGCATTGATTTATATTTTGATCCGGATACTGTTTCCTTTTACGCTTTGGAAGCTCAGCCTGAAGAAATTGAATTTCATTAATGCTAATTCCTTTATTTAAAAAAATAATAGATTTTTTTGATTCTTTTCCTGAAATTGGACCAAGACAAGCGAGGCGTCTCTTTTTTTGGTTAGTTAAACAAGAGGCAAAAACTAAAAAACAATTTTTAGAAAATTTAAAAACTCTTTTTGAAGAAGTTAAATTTTGCCAAAACTGTTTTTTTCCAACGACAGAAAATCTTTGCTCAATTTGTTCGAATCCCAAAAGAAAAGATGAAATTTTGATGATTGTTGCTCGCGAAACTGATCTTTTAACTGTTGAGACAACCAAAGTTTTTCAAGGCAAATATTTTATTTTAGGAGGGCTTATTTTGCCATTTGAAGATAAAAGCTTAATTAAAGAAAGATTAAAAATTCTTGAAGATCGTTTGCATTCAAAAAAAATAAAAGAAGTAATTATTGCTTTACCTTTTACTCGCGAAGCAGAACCTACCTTAAAACATCTTGAAATTTTGATTAGAAAATTTCCCCAGATAAAATTCACCAAATTAGCTAAAGGTATCCCCTTAGGTGGCGAAATTGAATTTATTGATCCCGAAACATTAAAAACAGCTTTAACTAAAAGAGAATGAGCAAATTTTTAGAAAAAGTTAGAAATTTTAGGGAGCAATTCACGGCCAATTTAGAAGTTAGAAATTGGAAATTAGAAGTGAAAGAGAAAAAGTTTCTATTTTGCGGAATGGGTGGTTCCCATTTAGCTGCTGATCTTTTAAAAGTTTATAATCCTAAACTCGATTTTTATGTTCATAGCAGTTATGGTTTGCCAAGTCTTTCTGACTTAAAAGAGAGGCTTATTTTTATTATTTCCTATTCAGGCAATACTCAAGAAACAATCTTTGCTTTAAAATCAGCTTTAAAACAAAAACTGAAAATTGTTGTTATTACTTTAGATGGCAAACTTTTAAATTTAGCAACAAAATATAAATTGCCCGTGGTTATTTTGCCTGATTTAAATCTTCAACCAAGATTAGCTATTGGTCTTATGTTGCGAGCCATTTTAAAAATTATTGATCATCAAAATTTTTTAAGATTAGAGAATTTTATGCAAAAATTTAATCCAAGAATTTATGAAAGTCAAGGACAAAATCTCGCTAAAAAGATTAAAAACAAAATTCCTATAATTTACTCCTCCTTAGAAAATTTTCCTTTGGCTAATTATTTTAAAATCTCTTTTAATGAAACAAGTAAAATCCCCGCTTTCGCTAATTATTTTCCTGAACTCAATCATAACGAAATGGTTGGGTTTTTAAGCCAAAAATTAGATAAAAATTTTTGTTTTATTTTTTTAGAGGATAAAGAAGACCACAATTTAATTAAAAAAAGAATGGATGTTCTTAAAAATTGGCTTAAGAAAAGAAATTATCAAATCAATTCAATTTCCATCAATAAAAAAGATATTTTTGAGAAAATCTTTGCCAATATTATTTTAGCTTTGTTTTCAAGTTATTATTTAGCTAAATTAACTCAGATTGATCCTGCTGACGAAAAATTAATTGATGAATTTAAAAAGAAAATTAGTTAAAAATTTTTTTGATTTCATAAACAACCTTACCTCGAGGAGTTTCAATTTCTATTTGATCGCCAACTTTTTTATTCAGAAATTTTTTCCCCAATAAAGATTCAGTTGAAATTTTTCCTTCTGAGGGATTAGCTTCACCGAAACCAACTAAAGTAAAAACAATTTTCCTGTTGTTAGTTTTATCTAAAACTTCAAATTTTGTTCCGGGAATAATTTTACTGGCTGAGCCTTTGCCTGTAATAATTTTAGCTGATTTTAAGATATTTTCTAATTCATAGATTTTTGCTTCGAGAGTAGCTTTAGCTGTAGTGGCTTCATCATATTCAGAATTTTCCGTGATATCACCATAAGATAAAGCTGTTTTTAATCTTTCAGCAATTTTTTTTCTTTCTTCAGTTTTCAATCTTTCCAATTCTTGTTTTAATTTTTCATACTGTTCTTTGGAGATATAAATTTCATTCATTATTTAAAAATTATAGTTAATTTTTAATAAAAGTCAAGTTTTAAGACAAGTTTTAAGTTTTTTTAAAAAAATGTTAAAATTTTTTAAAATGGCAAGATTTGTTAGCATTGGCATTGTTTTGAATAACAAAGGAGAAGTTTTAATTGTTAAAAGGAGACAAAAAGAAATTACTTTAACTGGTAAAGAATTTGTTTGGTCTTTTCCTGGTGGTGTGCAGGAAAAAAATGAAACTCGAGAAGAAAGAGTTATTAAAGAGGTACTTTTAGAGACTGGTTATAAAGTTAAACCAATAAAACAAATTCATTTAAGAATTCATCCTGATACTTATGTTTTAATTGCTTATTTTCTTTGTAAATTAGAAAACGATGAACCAGTGCAAGAAATTGAGGAGAAGGATGAGATTGAAGAAATAAGATGGGTTAAACCTGAAGAGTTAAAAAAATATTTTACGACTGATCTTGATCTAGAGGTTAAAAAAGTTTTAAATATTCAATGAATATTAAAATAGGACTCTGCGGTCTTCCCAATAGTGGTAAATCGACATTTTTAAAATTAGTTTCGCAAGTTGATGTTTTGATTGCTCCTTATTTGTTCTCAACTCTTAGCCCCCAAGAGGTAATTGCTCCGATTATTACTCCAGAAATTAAAAATTTACATTTAGTTACAAAAACCGAAAAGCTTCTTCCACCTTATCTTATTTTTGTCGATATTCCTGGTCTTATTCGTGGTGCTCATCGGGGTGAGGGTTTGGGCAATGAATTTTTAAGTTATTTAAGAGGGTGTGATGTTATTTTAGAAGTTGTTAGAAATTTTTTAAGGGAAGATGTTTCTCATCCTGAAGGTAATATTGATCCGCAAAGAGATATTTTGATTATTGAAGAAGAAATAATTGAAGCTGAAAAAATTGTTTGTCAAAGAGCGATAAAAAGATTAGAAAAAACTAAAGATGAAAGATTTGCTTTCCTAAAAGAGATTTTTTCAAATCTAAAACCATTTAACCGCTTTCCAGAATTTTCTTCACAATTAAAAGAATTCAATTTACTTTTGACTAAAGATTGGTTTTTATTAATTAATGGCCGAGAATTTTCTTTTAATAATCCTGCTTTTAAGAATATCTATAATTTAGATTTAGAATGGGAATTAGAAATTTTAAGAAATCAAGAAGTTCAAAAAGAATTTCCATCAAAAGTCTATGAATTTTTAAATCAATTAAGAAAAGATCTGGAGTTGATTCAATTTTTTACTTTTACTTCCCAAATCACCCAAGGCTGGTTAATCAAAAAAGGAAGCAAAATAATTGAGGTGGCAGAAATGATTCATTCTGATTTTGCTTTGAAATTTAAAAAAGCTGAGACAATTTCTTTAGAAAATTTTGTTAAAATAAAAGATTGGAATAAAGCCCGATCTGAGGGTCTTTTAAAAATTAAAGGTCGTGAAGCTGAAGTTGAAGAAAATGAGATAATTTTTGTTAAAATATAAGAATGGAAAGGAAAATTTACGAAATAACTTTTTGGGCTCGTCAAAATAAAGGCGAACAAGTTGAAGAAAAGCTTTTATCTTTACTGGAAAAATTTAATTTTGAACTTATTAAAAAAATTCCTTTAAAAACAAAAGAATTAGCTTATCCAATTGATAAAGAAACCTCCGGTGAATTAGGAACAATTTATTTTTATGGTTTACCAGAAAAAATTGAAGAATTGAAAAATAAAGTCAAACAAATAAAAGAAATTTTACGATTTATTATTTTAGTCAGGAGAGGTTTGAAAATTGAAAAAATTAATGGAGGAGTAATTAAAACTAGTCAGGAAGCAAACTTAATCAATGAACTTAAATAAAGTTTTTCTAATTGGTCGTTTAACTCAGGATGTTGATTTTCGTTATTTACCCTCAGGTACAGCTTTAGCTCTTTTAAATATAGCTACTAATCGAATTTATAAAGATAGATTTGGCAATTTAAAAGAAGAAACTGAGTATCATAAAGTTGTCGCTTGGGGAAAATTAGCTGAACTTTGTCGTCAATATTTAAATAAAGGAAGGTTAATTTTTGTTGAAGGAAGAATCAGGTCGCGTAATTGGCTCGATGCCCAAGGAAATAAAAAATTATCTTTCGAAATTATTGCTGAAAATATCAGATTTGGTCCCCGTGGTGGTACTGATGAAACTGAAAAAGAACTGGAAAGTTTAGAAGCTGATTTAGATGCTTATAAACCTGAACAAACCGAAGGAGAGGAATTTAGTGATCTTGATATTCTTTATTAATGATTAGTAAAAAAGCTTTTAAAGGCAGGGTTTTAGAAGCACTTCCGGAATTGAGATTTAGGGTCGAGTTAGAAGATGGCCGAGAAGTCTTGGCTTATTTATCAGGAAGATTGAGGATGAATTTTATTAAAGTTATTCCTGGTGATTATGTTTTAGTTGAAATTTCTCCTTATGATGAAAAAAAAGGAAGAATTATAAAAAGGTTGTAAGATTCAAGAAACAAGATTCAAGAAGCAAGAATGCACTTATAAATCGCGATCGCGTATATTAATCCTATTGCTCTAAATGACAACATTTTTTACAGGAAAAGGAGATAATGGAAGATCCGAGGTTGATAAAAAGAAAATTGCTAAAGATTCTTTGATTTTAGAGACTTTAGGAGAATTAGATGAACTCAATTCTTTAATTGGACTTTCGAAAAACTATTTGCCAAAAAAATTTTTTAAAAAACTGACCGCTATTCAAAATGATTTATTTATTGTCCAAGCCAATGTTGCCTGGTTTATGTATCCTAAATTTAAAAAGCCGGAATTTAAAAAAGAAAAAATTGAAAATTTAGAAAAGGAAATTAGAGAGATTGAAAAAAAGATAAAATCTCAACAAGGTTTTGTTATTCCGGGTAGCGAAAAAAATTCTGCCTGGTTTGATTATTTAAGGAGTATGACAAGAAGAGTTGAGAGGCGGTTAGTTGGTTTTTCAAAAAAATATAAACTTTCTCCAGAAATTCTGAGTTATTTAAATCGATTGTCAAGTTATTTTTATGCTTTAGCTCGCTTAATGTGTTATAATAAAAAAAGAAAAGA
>CALHPI010000011.1 GCA_938036275.1 Minisyncoccota bacterium | reverse complement strand
ATCGACGGCCCAGCTCGGCACCTCGATGTCGGCTCACCCTAGCGCGGGGCTGAACAAGGTCCCAAGCGTCGGGCTGTTCGCCCGTTAAAAGGGTACGTGAGCTGGGTTCAGACCGTCGTGAGACAGGTCGGTCTATATCTGTTGTCAGCGTTTGGAAGCTTGAGGAGAGCTGGTCCTAGTACGAGAGGACCGGACTGGGGCAGCCTCTGGTGTACCGGTTGTTCCTCCAGGAGCAGCGCCGGGTAGCTATGCTGCTAAAGGATAAGCGCTGAAAGCATCTAAGCGCGAAACCTACTCCAAGATAAGGCTTCCTCATCAGGCCGCGGAAAGACGATCCGCTTGATAGGCTCCAGCTGTAAGCTCCGCAAGGAGTTAAGGCGAGGAGTACTAATGGCCGAATTGAAACAAACAATCCCTTTCTAAATTTCTGGGTGTTCCTCAGTAGTAAATCTTATTTTAAGCCCCTCGTGGTCGGATGGTCTTACTGGAACCACCCCTTACATTCCGAACAGTCGGGTGAAACAGTAAGACGCCGATGATAGTGGCTTTTTAGCCGCGAAAGTAGGTACTGCGAGGGGCATTTAAAATGAAAGAAAATCTTTTAAAATAAATTTATGAGTTGGCGAACCAAAAAGAGATTAACTTATTTATCAGTCTTTTTTTTAATTATTCTTCTTATTTCTTTTTTAATTTATTTAAAATTGCAAAAACCTAAGGAACAGTGTTTCAATAATCGTCAAGACCAAAATGAAGAAGATGTTGATTGTGGTGGCCCTTGTCCTCCTTGCGAATTAAAATATTTCCAACCTTTAAAGGTTTATCAAACTAAATATCTGATTTATCTTGATAAAACTTTTGATTTAGTTGGTGTTATAGAAAATCCTAATCCAAATTTAGCTTTAAAAAAATTAAGATATCAATTTTTGATTTATGATCTTGATGATAATTTAAAAATTAAAACACCAATTGAAGAAACTGTCCTTTTGCCTTTAGAAAAAAGATATTTAGTTAGCATCAATAATCCTGACCCCGGTTTTTCCATAGGTAAAGTTGAACTTAAGATTTTCGAACCTCAACAAACTGATTGGTTGAAGAAAGATTTTGAAAAATTACCAATTAATTATTACAATGAAAAAATTATTCAAGAAAACGGTCGTTGGCAAATGAGTCTTACTTTATTTAATTATTCTTATCTGGCACAGTCAGATATTGAAACTATTATTTTACTATATAATGATAGTAATTTAGTTGGTTTAAGTAAAGCTGTTTATTCTTTAAAGCCTCAAGAAACAAAAAATATAGTTTTAGCTTTGCCCAAGCTTTTACAATCACCAACAGGTTTTGAAATCCATTTTCAAAGAACAATTTTTGAGGAATGAAAAGAATCTTAACTGGTATTAAACCAACAGGCGAGATACATATAGGAAACTATTTCGGAATGATTAAGGAAGTTGTGGAACTTCAAAAGAATTATCAAGTTTTTCTGATGATTGCCGATTTACATGCTCAAACTGTTCCTTATAAACCACAAGAATTAAAATTTTTAACTTATGAATTAGCTTCATCTTTATTAGCTTTAGGTATTGATCCAAAAAAAACCGTTCTTTTCCGTCAATCAGACATTCCTGCTCATTTATATTTGTACTGGATTTTAAGTTGTTTAAGTTATTTTGGTGAATTGCAACTTATGCATGAATTTAAAGAACAAGCTGAAAGATATAAAAAACAGGGTGTTGGTGTCGGTATTTTTATGTATCCAGTTTTGCAAGCTGCTGATGTTTTAATCTATAATGCTGATTTAGTACCCGTTGGTCAAGATCAGGTTCAACATTTGGAGCTAACTCGCGAATTAGCACGAAGATTTAATAAAAGATTTAAAAAGTTTTTCAAGGTGCCAGAAATTTATATTCACGAAGAAACAGCTAAAATTATGAGTCTTGATGATCCTTCAAAAAAAATGTCAAAATCTTTACCTGAAGGTTGTTTAGAAATTTTTGCTCCAGAAAATGCAATTAAAGAGAAAATTAAAAAAGCAGTTACTGATTCCGGCCAAGAAATTAAATATGATCCGCAAAAAAAGCCCGGGATTTCTAACTTGATGATTATTTATAAATATTTGACAAACAAAACTTTGGCTGAAATTGAGGAGGAATTTTCTGGTTTAGGTTATAATGATTTTAAGGGAAAAATTATTGAAGCTTTTTTTGATTATTTTAAAGTAGCGCGAGTTGCAAAGAGAAAGATAAAAAAAGAAGAAGTTGAAAAAATTTTAAGGATTGGTGCTCAAAAAGCCAATCAAGTTGCTAAAGAAAATTTAATAAAAATTTTAAAAATTGTTGGTTTGAAATGACAGAAATTCTTGCTTTATCTAAACAACCTGATTTATAAAAATAATTCTCCGAAAAACTTGATAAAAGATTTCAAGATCTGGAAAATATCTTTTAATTTTTAGAATCGTCAGTTACAAAAAATTGAAAAATTTAGAGCAAATACCTACTTTGGAAAGAAAGGCGAGAGAATTAGAAAAAACAAAAGTATTACCTTACGATCAGATTATCACTTGTTTGTTTTTTATTAGTAGTTATTCAAAATAAATTCGAAATAGATATAGGAAATATAATTTGACAAAAGAGGAAAATTTATGTTATAATTAAGCAGTTACCGAAGAAAAGAGGCAGGTTAAAAGCCATAAGTCCTCTCGAGGGAATGAAAACCAAAAAAGATAAACAAAAAACTATTCAAGATTTAGTTGATAGGTTTAATCAAGCTAAGGGTTATTTAATTATTAATCTTTTAAATTTAAATTCTCAATCACAAGTTAGATTAAGGGAAGCACTTAAGGCAAACAATTCCCTTTTTCAGGTTGTTAAAAAAACTTTAGTTTATAAAGCCAATCCTAATTTTCCTTTTAAAGATGAAGAATTAAAAACTCCATTCGCTTTAGTTTGGAATTTTGATCCTAATTTTCAATTTATTGCAACTTTAAAAAAATTAAAAGAAGAAGGTCTTCAGGTTGAAATTTTGAAAGGTTATCTTTGGAATAAAATTCTTTCCCAAAAAGAAATCGAAGAAATTCTTAATTTGCCTTCAAAAGATGAATTAATTTCTATGCTTATTTCTCATTTTAAAAGAGAGCTTTTCCATTTTAACTTTGTTTTAAGTTATCCTTTAAGGAAATTAATTTTCATTTTGTCGGAAATTAAAAATAAAAATTAAAAATGACCGAAAAAATTCAAAAAATTATCGAAGAAATTGAAAGTTTAACAGTTATCGAACTTAATGAGCTAGTTAAAAATTTAGAAGAAAAATTTGGTGTAAGTGGACAAATGATAATGACGGCTCCTCAACAAGCTCCTTCAGTTGAAACTTCCAAAACTGAAGAAAAGGTTGATGTTGTTTTAACAGATGCGGGCGCTAATAAAATTAATGTCATTAAAGTAATTAGGGAGATAAATCCTAATCTTTCTTTAAAAGATGTTAAGGATCTTGTTGATAATCCACCACAAAAAGTTGCCGA
>CALHPI010000010.1 GCA_938036275.1 Minisyncoccota bacterium | reverse complement strand
ATAATCATCCATTTTATAATTCTAAAACTTCTTCAGTTAATGAATAAGTACTTATTTTAACAAGATTTGATTTTAAAAATAAATTATAAGAAAATATAATTAAGTATATTTTACTTATGGCTAAATTTTGCCAACCTGTTTTTAAAGAGCTATAAAAAAAATTTTCCAAAGTTTCTTGGGATAAAAAATTAAACAAAATCCCTTTTGTTAGTAAGGGCAATTGATATTTTTTTAAAATTTTAACGACTAAGTCAGGGATCTTTTCTTGAGAGTTAAAATTTAAATCGAAGAAAGCTAAAATAATCTGGCTCTTTTTGGTAAATTTTTGGAAACTATCAAAAGTAGATAGTAAGCTTTGTTGATGAATAAAATACTGATAAAAATTAATGGTTAAAATTAAAAATAAAGCCAGTAAATTTGATAGAAAAATAAAAGCTTTTTCATAAGAAGGTAGAAGTTTCATTGAGTTTGATAAAAACCTTTACCTGTCTCCATTAAAAGTTGATTTAACTCTTTAATCTTGGCTTCAACCTCTTCAGCTGAATTAGCTTTTTCTTTAGTTTCTTCTAACTCTTTGATTTTCAATTCAATCTTATTTTTTATATCTTCACTTATTTTATCTTTATATTCTTGAAGCAATTTTCTTGCTTGATAAATCAAATTATCAGCTTGATTTTTGGTTTCAGCCAATTTTCGGCGGCGGTAATCTTCAGCAGCATATTCTTCAGCTTCTTTCTTGAGTTTTTCGATCTCTTCTTTAGAAATATTAACCGAATTGGTAATTTTGACACTTTGGCTTTTTTGAGTTGCTTTATCCATGGCCGTTACTGTTAAAATTCCATTTTGGTCAATATCAAAAGTAACCTCAATTTGAGGAACTCCTCGTGGCGCTGGCGGAATACCTTCTAGTAAAAACCTTGCCAAAGTTTTGTTATCTTGAGCCAAGGGCCTTTCACCTTGAACAACATGAATTTCAACAACGGTCTGATTATCCTCGGCAGTGGTAAAAATTTCTTTTTTGGAATAAGGAATTGGGGTATTTTTGGGGATCATTGGGTGAGCAATACCACCTAAGGTTTCAATAGCTAAGGTCAAAGGAACAACATCTAAAAGTAAAATTTCTCTAACTTCACCTTGTAAAATACCTGCTTGAATAGCTGCGCCAATAGCTACAACTTCATCGGGATTAATATCCTTTCGTGGTTCTTTATTAAATAATTCTTTAACTTTTTGCTGAATCAAAGGCATTCTTGTCTGGCCACCAACTAAAACAATATCATCAATATCTTCTGGTTTAAAACCAACTTCATTTAATGTTTTTTTGACAAGTTCAATTGATCTTTCGACTAAATCCCTGGTTAAATCTTCAAGTTGGCTTCTGGTTAATTTGTAATAAAGATGTTTGGGTCCAGCCGGAGTTGAAGTTATAAAAGGAAGGTTAATTTCGGTTTCGTATAAAGTTGAAAGTTCTTGTTTAGCTCTTTCCGCTGCTTCTTTTAATCTTTGGAGGGCTAAAATGTCTGTCGAGAGATCAACCCCTTCTTCTTTTTTAAACCAATCAATTAAAAATTGAATAATTCTTTGATCAAAATCGTCACCGCCTAGAAAAGTGTCACCGCCAATTCCTTTGGTCTCAATCACCTGATCGCCAACTTCTAAAATTGAAATATCAAATGTTCCGCCACCGAAATCATAAACTAAAATTCGGGCATTTTTTTGTTTATCAAGACCATAAGCTAAGGCAGCGGCAGTTGGTTCTGGTAAAAGCCTTTTAACTTCTAAACCAGCTATTTCACCAGCAGCTTTAGTAGCCGCTCTTTGCGAATCATCAAAATAAGCTGGGCAAGTAATTACTGCCTCTTTAATTTCTTCACCTAGTTTTTCCTCGGCATCCATTTTAATTTTCTGAAGTACCATTGCAGAGATTTCTTCTGGTTTATACCATCTTTCTCCCATTTTAACCTCAATCCCTCCGGTCTCTGATTCTCTAATTTCATAAGGTAAGATTTGTTTTGTTTTTTGGACCTCAGGATCAGCAAACCTTCGGCCAATCAATCTTTTAACTGAAAAAATAGTATTTTTAGGATTAGTTATAGCTTGTCTTTTAGCTAATATCCCCACCAATCTTTCGCCTGATTTTGAAATCGCCACTACCGAAGGTGTTAGTCTTGAACCTTCACGATTTTCCAGAACTCGAAAAACACCGGCTTCAACAATAGCGGCAACTGAATTAGTTGTACCTAAATCAATACCGATAATTCTACTCATGAGTGATAATCTTAACTCGAGCTGGTCTTAAAAGCTGACCTTTGAATAAATAACCCTTACTTAAAACTTCAACAATTAAGCCTTCATCTTCACCAGAACAATTTTCTTGGGCACAGCGCTTAGTCGTTAAAGCTTCATGGAAATTAGGATCAAATTTCTGATTTGGCATAATTTCAATTTCAACTAAACCAAATTTCTCTAAAATATCTTTCAATTGAGAATAAATTAAATAAAAACCTTTATTAATCTCATTTTTTTCAGCTTCCTTGAAAGCTAATTCAAAACTATCTAAAATATTAAGTAAATGATAAACAAGTTCTAAATTAGCAACCTCTTGAATTTTCTGAAATTTTTCTTCATATTCTTTTTGCAATCTTAAAACATCACCTTTAGCTCTTTTTAAACTTTCTAAATACTGATCTTTTTCTTTTTCTAAATGAGCAACTTTTTCTAAAAGCTCTTCAATCGTTTCTTCTCTTTTGGGTAATTCTTCTTTATTTTCTTCCATTAAGATCTCTAAAAACTAAAAACAGAGTGTGGTAAAAATTAATTTTATGACCTAAAAAACCAATTTCAAAATCTTTTGTTTTTTTAATGATTAAACTTAAAGAACCTGATTTTGACTCTTTAATTTCTCTGCCAATTAAAATTTTATCATTTTCAATCGTGGCAACAATTTTTTCCAAATTTTCGATGAGCTCACCAATATCGAAAAGAAAATCTTTATCATTAAAAGAACTCAAAACTTTTTTTAATCCTTTAAAAATAAATTGATCTGAATCCCTCTTTCTAAAAAAAACAATATTTTCTGTTAACCAAGCAACATTTTCTAAAAATTCTTCTAAAGAATTTTTAAAGGTAATTTTTATTTCCGGCTTTAATTCATAACTTTCTAAATAATAATGCCAACCTTTTTCAGTTGGTTCGCGACCAGTAAAATTCTTCGAATTGCGAAGATAACCTTTTTTCACTAATTTTCTAAAATGGAATCTTAAGGTTGGAGGTGAAAAAATTTTTAATTTTTTCGCTAAAATTTTTGAACCAATTGGCTTTTTGGTTCTAATATGATCGCGGACTAAATTGTAAAAAACATGTCTTTGTGTTTCGTTAAGTGACATTAGTCAATTTTGATTTCTTCACCAAATTCTTCAGTTGTCTCTAATTTTGGCAAGATGACCTGCAAAACTCCATCTTTTAAATTAGCTTTAGCTTTTTTAACATCAACTTCTCTTGGTAAAGGGATCACCCTGACAAAGGATCCTCGTTTAATTTCTTTTCGCCAATAATTTTTTTCCTTAGTCTCTTTTTCCTCTTCGGCCTTACCTTCGACCTTTAAATAACCCTCCTGGAAAGAAATTCTAAGATCTTCTTTTTTAAACCCAGGAACATTCATTTCGACAATGACATCTTTATTAGTTTCATAAACATCAGTTGCTAAAACAGAAACTCGTGGCAGTACAATATCTTCTTCAAAAAATCTTTCAATAAAATCTCTCAACGGTTCCCACTTTTTTAAAACCATTTTTAATGTGAAACCTTAAGTCGACCTTTTTATTTTTATTATATTATTTTATCACCAGAATGTCAAGGGTGCTAAATTAATTTGTTTTTTAACGAAGGCGGAAAATTATTCGTATAATCTCCAGATAAAGGGTTGGGTTAGAAAAAATCCAGATATAAATAAAAATAATGATTAAAAAAATAATTATTAAAAGCTCTTTTCTCATTTTTGGTTTCCACAGAAAAATTTGGGGATTTAAAATTTTTATGATAAAATTTTAACATAATTTTTAAGGGTCGTTATTTATTAAAGGTACCTTAATAAATGCAAAGAAAAAATTTAATTATTGCCTTAGTTGTTGTCGTTCTTTTGGCTTTAGGAGTTGTTACTTATTGGTTTGTTAATAGAGGTCGATTATCAACAGTTCCTTTACCAATACCTTCAGCAACTCCTGGACCAGAAGCGCCAACTCCTGGAACAGAAGTACCAGCTCCAGCGCCAGTAGTTCCAACACCAGTACCGTCAACCCCAACACCTTAAAAATTAAATTAGTTAATTTTTTAATTTATCAAGAAAACACCGGATTTATATCCGGTGTTTTCAATTTGTATAAATTAGTAAAATCTTGATAAAATAATTCTAATGAAGCTTGATTCTTTTTTAAAAGATATTTTTTCCGATTTAGACAATCGAGAAAAGGAGATTCTTTTAAGAAGGTATGGTCTTTTAGATGATGAAGAAACCTTAGCGGAAATTGGTCAAGATTATAATCTGAGTCGGGAAAGGATTAGACAAATTCAATTTCAAGCTTTAAAAAAAATCGAAAACTTTCTTCAAAAACATTCTTCTTGGAATCGTTTTCTTGAGGAAACGAAAGAATTTTTAAAACCTCTGGGCATTAAAAAAGAGATAAAGTTTCATCAAGAAATAAAAGAAAATTTTAAACTTTCTGATAATGATCTCAGGATTTATAGATTTTTATGCTTATTTTCAAAAAAAATTTATTATTCGCCAACTGATGAAAATTTTTATAGTTTCTATGCAGCCAATGAAAAATTATATAATTTAGCTCGTCATTGTTTAAAAAGAATTTACTTTTCCCTTGCTGAACATGAAGGTTTTTATCCCGAAGCAAAATTTATGTCCTTGGTCATTAAAGAATTTAAATATCATTTCCATCACCAACCTAATTTTGAAGAATTGATTGACTTTTTAACTATTTTAAAAAAACTAGCTAAAAATCCTTTTGGTTTTTGGGGTTTTGTTGATCATCGTTTTATTGCTCCTCGTTCTTTAAGAGATAAAATTTATTTTATTCTCAAATTAGAAAATAAACCCTTACATTATCTTGAAATTTATCGAAAACTAAATCAACTTCAAAAAATTGAAGATGAATTAATTCCAATCAGTTGGCGAAAAAATTATCGCCCCAATCTTATCAAAAATGAACTTATCAGAAATGATTTTTTTTCTTTTCTGGGTAAAGGCGTTTATGGTCTTCAAGAATGGGGCTTAACACCGGGCAGTGCTAAAGATTTAATTTTAGAATTTTTAAAAAAAAAGAAAATTATCCATCAAGAAGAACTTTGGCACTTAATCTCTTCGTTACGGCCAATTAAAAAGAATTCTTTTTTAATCTATTTAAAAGAAATGAGTTTAAAGAATAAAATTAAAATTAAGGATTATTTAATTTATTATAATGATTGACCCACTGTTATTTGTTTTAAGATTTATTTTTGATTTTTGGTGGTTCCTTTTACCGGTTTTACTTATCCAAATCGTTTGGGATAAATTTAAAGCTAACCAAAGAAGAAATTATGTTCAAAAATTAAAGTGGGGGTTTTTAGAAATTAAATTTCCTTCAGGAATAACTCGAACTCCCCGAGCCATGGAAGAAATTTTTAATGCCCTTCATGCTCTTCATCCTGATCCTGAACAAGATTTGACTTGGTGGAATTTAAATATTAAAGGTTTTGTTCCTAAAAGTTATGCTTTTTTAATCATAGCCCATGATGGTCAATTAAAATTCTATATCCGTTTTCCTCAAGAATTAAAAGATTTTATTAAAACAAGATTTTATTCTCAGTATCCAGAAATTCAATTTGAAGAAATTAATGATCCCTTAAAATCTTTACCTTCCAATGTGCCTAATGCTCTTTTCGAAACAGCCATTTATGATGTCCGTTTAATTAAAGAGGATGCTTACCCTTTGAAAACTTATGTAACCTTGGAAAATTTGCCTCCTGAACAACAAATCGATCCGATTAGTACTTTTTCGGAAGCAGCAACGCAAATATCCAATAAAGAATGGTTAATTTTCCAAATTTTAGCTATACCAACAACTCCGGATAATCCTTTGCATGGTAAAAAATGGATTGAAAGGGGTAAAAAAATAGTTAATAAATTAATTGGCAAAGAGGAAGTTAAAGAACCATCAGCCTGGGAAGAAATTAAAGAATTTATTGTCAATCTTCTTTTAGCTCCTTTTCGTGAACCTCAATGGAAAACAACCGAAAAAAAGGAAGCTAAAGAATTTAATATTCAAAAACTAACACCCGGAGAAAGACGCGTTGTTGAACTTATTCAAGCTAAACTTTCTAAATTGGGTTATTGGTGCAATTTCAATGTTGCTTATATAGCTACTCGTGATATTTATCATCTTAACAAAGGATCAATCTCTTTTTTAATTTCAAGTATTCTCAAAAACTTTAGCACTGAAGATTTAAATGGTTTGAGCCTCAATTATCTCACTTCGGAAACAGATAAACATCCCTTGTTTGTCTTTATTCTTAAAAAAATTAACTATTCTTTCTTTCTCAGATATCGAGCTCTTCTTTTACCAAGTAAACTCATAAAAAAACTGAAAGAAAAAAATCTTGATGCCGGTTTTATCTTAACTAGCGAAGAATTAGCTTCAATTTTCCATCCACCAATGCAATTTGTTCCTCCAACTGGCTTTGAAAGAATTCCTATCCGCGAATTCCCGCCACCTAAGATAAAATAAAATAATAAGATGGAAAGAATTTTACCAATTGGTAAAGCGCATTTTCGTGGTCAAGAAATTGAATTTGGCATTAAAAGAGCTGACCGCCGGAAACATCTTTACATTATTGGCAAAACTGGTCATGGTAAAACAACTCTCTTAGAGAATATGATTATTGATGATATCAAAAATAATGAAGGTTTAGCCTATCTTGATCCACATGGCGATAGTGTTCAAAAAATTTTAGATTTTATTCCGAAAGAAAGAATTGATGAGGTTATTTATTTTAATCCTACTGATACTGACCATCCTTTTGCTTTCAATCCTTTAGAAAAGGTTGCCTGGGAACAGCGTCATTTAGTTGCTTTAAGCTTGCTTTCAGTTTTTAAAAAAATCTGGATTGATGCCTGGTCAGCGCGAATGGAATATATCTTAACTAACACTTTACTTGCTCTTTTGGAATGGCCAGGCGCGACTCTCTTAGATGTTAATCGTATGTTAGCTGATGATAATTTTCGCCAAAAAGTTGTTGCTAATCTTCAAGACCAAGTTGTTAAAGCTTTTTGGACTCAAGAATTTAATAAATATCATCTTCAATTTCGAACTGAAGCGGTAGCACCAATTCAGAACAAAGTTGGTCAATTTATTACTAATCCTTTAATCAGAAATATTATTGGTCAAACTGAGTCATCTTTTGATTTAAGAGAAATTATGGATAATGGGCAAATTTTACTGGTTAATTTAGCTGTTGGCGCTATTGGTGAAGAAACCTCAGCTTTACTGGGCGGTCTTTTAATTACTAAATTGCAACTAGCAGCTATGAGTCGGGTCGATCTTCCTGAAGAAAAAAGAAGAGATTTTTATCTTTATGTTGATGAGTTTCAAAATTTTGCTACTGAATCTTTTATCAATATTTTGTCCGAAGCCAGAAAGTATCGTCTCAATCTTATTTTGTCTCATCAATATCTAGATCAAGTTGATGAAAAAATAATTAAAGCTATCTTGGGTAATGTCGGAACTTTCATTATCTTTCGCTTAGGCACTGTTGATGCTGAGGTTTTTGTTAAAGAATTTGGCTATTTAGTTAAATTGGAGGATTTTTTGAATTTGCCCGCTTACCATGCTTATGTCAAGCTTTTAGTTGATAATACGCCTTCAAATCCATTTTTAGCCACCACTTTACCACCACAACCTCGACCAGAAATTTCTTATAAAGATGAGATTATTAGCTTAAATCACTTAAAATATGCTAAACGTCGTAGTTTAGTTGAGATGAGAATCAGTAAAATCTATAAAGAAGTTTCCGTTGAAGATAAGAATTTAATTTATTGTCGTCAGTGTGGTCAAGCTTTTTATTCACAAAAGGGAGTAGAAATTTGCGAAGATTGTCAGGCTCAGATTAAAACAGGAATTTCACTAAAAAAAGCTGTGGAAACAGAAATCTTAGTCAAGGAAAAACAAAAGAAACCAGAAACTGAAAATAGCTTAGATGAAATTTTAAAAAAATTACAAAATGGAAAGTCTTAAAAATCAACTTGATATTTTTGAGGTTGTTCAAAGATATGTCAAATTAAAGAAAGTTGGTCGCTATTTTGTTGGTCTTTGTCCTTTTCATAAGGAAACTAAACCTTCTTTTTATGTTTCACCAGAAAGGCAGATTTTCAAATGCTTTGGTTGTGGCGAAGGTGGTGATGTTTTTAAATTTTTAATGAAAATTGAAAATCTTAGCTATTCTCAGGTTTTAGAAAAATTGAAAGAAGATTATGGTTTAGAAATTAAAAGACAACCTCAGGAACTGGCTCGAGAAGAAAAAGAAATCTTAGAAATCAATTATGCCGCTTTAAAATTCTTTCGTCAAAATTTAAAAGACAATAAAGATGCTTTAGATTATTTGCGCGAGCGGGGGTTGACGGAAAAAACAATTAATGATTTTGAACTTGGTTTTTCCCCAGGAAATACTCTGTTAAGAGATTATCTTTATTCTCTTGGTTATTCTTTAGAAAAAATAAAAAAGGCTGGTTTAATTGATGAAAAAAATTTTGACCGCTTTCAATCACGTCTTATCTTCCCTTTAAGAGATGAACGAGGTAAACTGATTGGTTTTAGTGGCCGACTTTTCCAAAAAGAATTAGGACCAAAATATTTAAATTCACCCGAGACTTCTTTATTTAAAAAATCTCAATTTCTCTATGGTCTTTTTTATAGCAAAGAATATCTTTTACAAACCAAAAAAGTTTTTTTAGTTGAAGGACAGTTTGATTTTTTGCTGGCTTGGCAAAATAATTTAAAAAATGTTGTCGCTGTTTCTGGTTCTGCTTTAACTGAAGATCACTTAAGAAAATTAAAAAAATATGCTCAGGAGATTGTTTTTGCTTTTGATAATGATGAAGCTGGTTTTTCTGCTTCCTTAAGAGCTAATCTTTTAGCTAAAAAGTTTAATTTTCGCACTTATCAAGCCATTTATCCAGGAAAAGACTTAGCTGAATTTTTTACCAGCCAAAAAGCAACTACTTTTCCAGAAGAAAAATTTGAAGATTATCTTTTAAATTTGCTTTTTGAAAAGTATGGTCGAGAAAGGGGCCAAGAAATTTTAAATATTTTTTTGCCACAAATCAAATCTTTAAAACCGATCGAAATTAACAATTATTTAGAAAAATTGAGTACTTTTTTAGGAATTTCCAAAAATCTTTTAGAAGAAGAATTAAGACAAATTGAAGATTTAGTCCCCTCTTTAGAAGAAAAAGAACTTGTCGAAGAAAAAAGCCTTGAAGAAAAATTCTCTTTAAAATTGGTTTCTTTAATCTATCTGCAAAAGGATAATTTAGTTTTAGAGGAGGTCAAAAATTTGCTACCTTTAAAATTTCAAGAACTTCTGGAAAGAGTTTTGAAAGATGAACTTAATGAAAATGAGAAAGATTATTTAGAGATGGCTAAAAGTTTTTATCTGAGTTCCAAAATTTCTTTACCTCGGGAGATGAAAAAGACATTAATCAATTTGAAGCGAATTGTTCTTAAAAATAATTTAAAAAATTTAAATGAAAAATTAAAATTGGCGCCGGCTGAAGAATTTGATAAAATTATGATGGAAATAAACAATCTTCTTAAAGAATTAAGAAAAATTGAAAAACAATGAAAAAAAGAAAAATAAAAAAAGCAGAGAAAGATCAGGAAAAAATTATTGAAGAAAAAATAAAGGTTTTGATCGATAAAGGCCGAGAAAGAGGGTTTGTTACTGAAGAAGAGATTTTATATTTATTTCCAGATATTGAGGATAATTTTGATATTCTAGAAAAAATTTATGAGAGGTTAGAGACATCAGGGATTGAACTTAAAAGCACCAGTGAACTTTGGCAAGAAGCCAAAACTCAAGACTTTACTGAAGAGGAATTGGCTGATGCAACTCAAAAATATTTAACAGAAATCGGCAAATATCCACTGTTAACTCCTGAAGAAGAAAAAAAAATAGCTAAAAAAGCAGCCCAAGGAGATTTAGAAGCGCGGGAAAGATTAATTAAATCAAACTTAAGATTGGTTGTCAGTATTGCTAAAAAGTATCTCGGCCGAAGTAAAGGTTTAACTCTTTTGGATTTGATTCAAGAAGGTAATATCGGGTTAGCAAAAGCAGTTGATAAATTTGATTGGCGTCGGGGTTTTAAATTCTCGACTTTTGCCACTTGGTGGATTCGTCAGGCAATTTCGCGAGCTTTATCAGATCAAGCCCGAACAATTCGTTTACCAGTTCATGTTGTTGAAACTTTATATAAATTAAATAAAGCTAAAAAGAAATTAGCAAGTATTTTAGACCGCGAACCAACACCTGAAGAACTGGCAGCAGAGATGAATTTACCAACTCAAAAAGTCCAAAAACTTTTAAAATATGTGCCTGATACAATCTCCTTAGAATCGCCAATTGGCGAAGGTGATTCTCTTTTAAAAGAACTTATTCCTGATACCTCAACAGTTACTCCTGAAAAGATAGCTTCGGCTGCAGCTTTACGAGAACAATTAAAAAAAGCGATTCGTGATTTAAACCCTAAGGAAAGAAGAGTAATCAGTTTAAGATATGGTCTTGAAGATGGGGTTATGCATACTTTGGAAGAAATCGGAAAAATCTATGGCATTACTCGCGAAAGAGTTAGACAAATTGAGATTAAAGCTTTAGAAAAATTAAAACATAACGAGCTTATTAAAAAACTTAAAGAACAGTGGGGCTAAATGTTTTATCATAAATACCGACCAAAATTTTTTCGTGAGGTAGTTGGTCAAGAAATTGTTGTTAAAATTTTAAAAAATTTTTTAAAAAAAGAAACCATTCCTCATGGTTATTTGTTTGCTGGTGAAAAAGGTACCGGTAAAACAAGTGTAGCTCGGATTTATGCTAAAGCTTTAAATTGTTTACAAAGAAAAGATGGTGAACCTTGTGGCGAATGTCTTGTTTGTCGTTTATTTCAAGAAAATAAATTTTTAGATGTTATTGAAATTGACGCTGCTTCCCATCGCAAAATTGATGATATCCGCAATCTTCAAGAACATATTGGCTTCCGACCTTTACAAGGAAAATATAAGGTTTTTATTATTGATGAAGCTCATTCTTTAACTGAGGAAGCAGCTAATGCTCTTTTAAAAACCTTAGAGGAACCTCCAGCACATGCTATTTTCATTTTAGCAACAACTGAACCAACAAGAATTATCCCTACAATTCTTTCCCGAGTTCAAAGATTAGATTTTCGCCGAATTAGTTTGCCTCAAATTGTTGCTAAATTAAAATTGATCGCTGACAATGAAGGTTTTGCTTATGAAGAGCCAGCTCTCTATTTTATTGCTGAGGAATCTGGCGGTTCTTTAAGAGATGCTGAAACTTTGCTTGAAAAAATTGCTTTGAGTTTAAATCCTCATTCAAAATTAACTGAAAACTTAGTAGCTGAATTTTTGGGTCATTTGAGCTTAAGTAAAATTTTAGAATTTTTAGAATTAATCAGTGAAAAAAAGGTTAAAGATTCTTTAAGTTTTTTAGAAAAAATTTATGCTGAAGGTTTTGATTTAAGTTTGTTTTTACGCTCTTTACTTAAAACTATAAGACAATTAATGTTTTTAAAACTTCATCCCGAATATGCTAAACATTTAGAAACTGAAAAACCCGAAGAGTTTATTGAAAAAATGAAAAAAATTAACGAAAAATTTTCTCTCGAAGATTTGAAAAAATTAAGTTTTCTTCTTTTTGAAGCTGATAGTTATTTAAAAAAAGAACCACCGTCATTACTTTTACCAATTGAACTTGCCTTAATTGAATATTTTGAGGTAAAATAAAATAAATAAAAAAATGCGGGGTGGTGTAATGGTAGCACAAGGGACTTTGGATCCCTTGGTCTAGGTTCGAGTCCTAGCCCCGCAGCCTTTTAAGATGACAAAACTAAAACAAAAAAGAACTTCAGGATTTTTAGCCAGAAAAAGAACCAAGGCAGGCAGAAAAATTTTGCAACGAAGACGAAGAAAGGGAAGATTCCGATTAACGGTTTAATGATTAAAAAGAAATTTAAACTTAGTGGTGAAGATCTTAGAAAATTTTTTACGGCTCGCTTTAAAAAAATTGAAACTGATGATTTTTTAATTTATTATCAAAAAAATAGTTTAGCTTATCCTCGTTTTGCCGTGATTTGTAAAAAAGAAATTTTCAAAAAAGCAACTTTAAGAAATAAAATTAAAAGAAAAATTTATGCGATAATAAATAAACTCTTAAAAGAAAGTCGAATTAAATTTTATGATTTTTTAATTTTTCCCCGACATCAAAAAATTACTCCTGAATCGTTCTTAAAAATTTTTCTTAAAATTAATGTTTGAAATTTTAAATCAAGGATTTTTAGGTTTTATCTTTTGGCTTAATTCTTTTTTTCATGATTACGGAATTACCATTATTGTTTTTACTTTTCTTTTAAAAATTGCTTTATTACCAATAGATTATTTAGCTTTTTTAGAGGAATTAAAACTCCAAAGAATAAGGCCGAGAGTTCAAGAAACCTTGAGAAAATATAAAAATGATTTTCAAAAACAAGCTGAAGTTTTAGCCCAAATTTATAAAGAAGAAAACTATAATCCTCTTTTGACAATGCTTATTCAATTTTTACCTTTACCAATTCTCTTTTCTATTTTCTTTGTTTTAAAAAGTCTTGTTGATAATAAAAATTTAAATTTAATCTTCCTTCAATCTATCGATTTATCCCAAAAAAATATTTTTCTTGTCTTAGCAGTAATTATTTTCCAGTTTTTAACAGTTTTCAATTTACCTAAGGATCAAAGGAAAATCGCTTTTTTTCTTTCTGGTTTTGTTGTTTTAATTCTTATCCAATTTCCAGCTCTTTTTAATCTTTATTGGCTAATTAATTTAATTTTAACTTTCTTAGAGAGGCAATTTTTTCGATTCTATCAAATAAAATTTGGCATCCAATCGATTCCAAAAAATAATTCCTAAAGGCGTTAACTTCGGTCTAACAATATCAAACTTATCTTCCAATTTAATTTCCTTAATTTTATTATTTTTCGGATTGTAAATGATTAATTTTTCATC
>CALHPI010000009.1 GCA_938036275.1 Minisyncoccota bacterium | reverse complement strand
CAAAAAATTGAAAAAGAACTGAAATATCCAGGAGAAATTAAAGTGGTTGTTATTAGGGAAAATCGGGCTGTTGAGTATGCTCGGTAGTTCTCTAATTTTTATGTTGTATTTTTAATGATTTTTTAGTATAATTTTTATAAGGGGGTCGCTATTTAAAAAATTTACGATAATGGCAAAGGGCAATATTGTTAAAGCAAAAGATTTAGCTCAGAAAATGGTCGAAAAATTTAATTTGACAAAAAAAGAAGCGGTAGAAATTTTAAATTTTTTAACTGAAGAAATTACTCGCAATCTTAAAAGTGGTACTCAGGTAAAAATTGCTGGTCTGGGAACATTTAAGATTAGAGAAAGAAAAGAAAGAATGGCTATTAATCCTAAAACCGGAGAAAAGGTCCATGTTCCAGCTACTCGGGTCCCACGTTTTACTCCTGCCAAAGACCTTAAAGAAGCTGTTAAATAAATTTTTAGTCTTTAACTTTTAAGGATTCGAATGGGGAAAGTATACTTTTTGATTGGCAAAAATAATTTATTAATCGAAGAAAAAATCAAAGAAATCTCAAAAAGAAAAAATCTTTATTTAGTTTTTAATAAAAATTCAAGTGAATTTTTTTTAAATTTGCAGAAAAATTTGAACCAGAGATTGATTGGTGAAGACCGCGATTTAGTTATCAAAAATATCGAGGAACTTAAAAATAATGATTTAAACAAGCTTGTTTTGATTATTGCCGAAACTAAGTCTAATATTTTCTTTATTTGTAAAAGCGAACCAACTGAGCTTCTTTCATCGTTAAGAAAAAATAAAATCAAATTCGAGCTAATTAACGTTAAAATCCCTCAAGGCAAAGAATTAAGAAATTTTATTTTGGAACTTTTAAAGAAAAAAAATCTTAACTTTCCTCCAGCCATTGTTGAATTTTTAATTAGCAATTATTCCGATAACATTGATCTTTTAATTCAAGATCTTAATAAGATTTCTGCTTTAGAAAGTTCACCATCAACAAAGGATTTTAGATTTTTCTTTTCACTTCTGCCCAAAAATTTTAAAATCCTTGATTTATTTTTAGACCGTAACTGGCCTGATTTTATTCATAATTTTAAAAAATTTATTTCTGCCGATAAAAGCCATGGTAATGTTGAAACTTTGAAACTTTTAAGCCTTCTTTCAAGTAGTTTAGTAAGGATTTATTTATTAAAAAATAATAAAAAAATAACAGGTCACTATTTTTATTTAGAAAAACTTCAACAAAAAGCAAACAAATTAAATTTTGAGGAGATTAAAAGACTGCAAACAGCCTTAGCCAAAACCGAAAGAAAATTTAAAAAATTCTTTTTAAATCCCAAAGAAATCCCCGAGGATATTTATTTCAATTATTTACTAAGTAAAGCTTAATTTTAGCCTTTACTTGTTAGTCGCTGGATCTACAGTATAAAATGCTATAGCAAAATATAATACGGATTTGAATAAAGAAAAATATAAAACTATACATTTCCAGACGATCGCTTCTAAATTGGTTCAATCTCCAATTTCTAATGTTATAATTTTATTATGTTGAGAAAAATTTTTATTGGCGTGGCTTGGCCTTATGTTAACGGTGATTTGCATATCGGTCATTTGGCTGGTTATTTAATTCCCGCCGATATTTTTGCTCGCTATTCAAGATTGAGAGGTTATCAGACCATCATGGTTTCTGGTACTGATTGCCATGGCACTCCAATTACTTTAGAAGCTGACAAAAGAAAAATTTCTCCCCAAAAATTAGTTGAAGAATACACTCCCAAAGTTTTAGAACTGATTCAAACTTACCAGGCAACTTATGATATTTTTACTTCAACAATAACTGAGAATCATAAAAAAATAACCCAAGAATTCTTCTTAAATTTATTAAGAAATGGTTATATTTTAAAAGTTAAGACCAAACAATATTTTTCACCTCAAGAAAATCGTTTTTTACCCGATAGATATGTTGAGGGCATTTGTTCTTATTGTCAATCTCCTGAACAAAGAGGTGATCAATGTGAAGTTTGTGGCCGATCTTTAGAAGTTGGTCAACTTTTAAATCCGAAAAGTAAACTTACTGGCTCAGAGGTTATTTTAAAAGAATCCGAACATTATGCTCTTGATTTTTCCAAATTACAAAAAAGAATTGAAGAATTTGTAAGAAATTCTTCTCATTGGCGGGAATGGGTTTTTCGAGAAACAGTTGGCTTTTTAAACGAAGGTTTACGACCAAGAACAATTACTCGCGATTTAGATTGGGGCGTTGAGATTCCTCAAGAAAAAATTCCTCCAGATTTTTTAATTGAAAATATTCATCAAAAAAGATTTTATGTTTGGTTTGAAGCAGTTATTGGTTATTTTTCCGCAACAGTTGAATGGGCAGCCAAAAATAATCAAAATTGGGAAGAATTTTGGCTTGATCCTTCATGCCGTCATTATTACTTTATGGGTAAAGACAATCTAATTTTCCATACTATCTTTTGGCCTGGTCAACTGCTTGGTCAAGAAAAAGGTTATAATTTACCTTATTTTCCAGCAGTTAACAATTTTCTACTTTTAGAAGGAAAAAAATTTTCTAAAAGTCGTGGTATCCATATTGATTCTTTAGAGCTTGCTAAAAAATATGGAGTTGACAATGTAAGATTTTATATAACTTCAATTTTGCCTGAAAACAAGGATGCTAATTTTATTGGGAATGAATTTGTAAGTACTATCAATAATGAATTAGTAGATAAAATTGGTAATTTTTTTTATCGGGTTTTAGTTTTTTATCGGGAAAAATTAAATCAAAAAATTAACCAATCTAAATTAGATAATGAAATTATTCAAAGAACCGAAGAAGTTTTTCAAAAAACTGCTGAACATTTAGAAAAATGCGAAATGGTTTCAGCTTTTAATTTAATTTTAAATTATGTTCATTTTGCTAATAAATATCTTGACCAAAACAAACCTTGGGAAATTTTAGCTACAGATCGTCGTAAAGCTGAAGAAATAATTTTTAATGCCTGGCAAATGATTTATTCATTAAGAATTTTGTTATGGCCAATCATTCCTTTAGCTATTGAAAAATTGAATGAACTTAGCAATTTAGAAAAAATCATTCCTCGAGAAGGTCTGGATTTTTTTGTTTTTAAAAAATTAGAGATTGAAAAAGTTAAGGTTAAAGAATTAAAACCTCTTTTTCAAAAAATTAATCTCTAATTTTCTTAGATATAAATGTATCAAGAGCATAATAACTAAGAAAGACAATTAAAAAAACGAAGAAAAAAAATTTACCTAAAAAGTCAATGACTTTACTTAAAGTTTCCATTGATTATAATAGGATTAGAGGTAAAAATTTGCGACCCGACTATAAAACCTAAGCCAAAACTTAAAAAATTTAAAAGTAAAATTGCGATTAATAATTTGAGTTTATTTTTATCTTGAAATTTGTCTTTAAAAGCCATGAGACAAAGTTTAATTATTTTAATTTTACTTAACTTGATGGTAATTTCTTTAACTCTTCTTTTTTCTTTAAATCGATTAGATTTATTTATTAAACAATATTTTTTCTGG
>CALHPI010000008.1 GCA_938036275.1 Minisyncoccota bacterium | reverse complement strand
ATTGTTTCAACTTTGGCTGGTATTCCTTTTTTATCTAAACGGGAAAAATCAATTAAACGATAAAGACGACGGTGATACGGATTAGCTCGAAATCTTGTTGTGATTCGACCATAAACATTTCTGGCGGTTCGCTTTTTTAATGCCACTAAAAGAGGTTTATAGGGTTCTTCAGCGGTGATTATTTTTTTCTTATCAACAAGAACAGCAACTCTTTTACCTGGACCTCTTGATTTGATAATTTTTGTAACCATAATAAAAATAGACAATTAGCTTCCAATCAACAAAGATAATTATATCAAAAAAACTTTTTAAAATCAATTCTTTAAGTTATACTATTAGTTAATGAAAAGAGAGTCATCAGCTGGAGCAATAGTTTTTTATCAGAAAGGAGCTAAGAGAGAGTATTTACTTTTAAATTATTTAGGCGGACATTGGGATTTTCCTAAAGGCCATATGGAACTTCATGAAAATCCAATTAAAACAACTCTCAGAGAAATTAAAGAAGAAACCGGTTTAGATGTCAAAATTATAAAAGGTTTTGAAAGAAAAATAACTTATTCTTTTAAACACAGAAATGAGTTTATTATTAAAGATGTCATTTTTTATTTAGCACAAGCAAAAACACAAAAAGTTAGACTTTCCGAAGAACATAAGGGTTATGTTTGGTTGCCCTATGAAAAAGCTTTCGAATTAATTACTTTCAATAAAGAAATTTTAAAAGATGCTGAGGAATTTTTACGAAGAAAATTTACTCGCGGTTTTACTTTGATAGAAATTTTAGTTGTTATTGCTATGATTTTAATTTTGTTTTCAATTACGACGCAAATTTTTAAACCAACCGTCTATCTTACAAAAGCAAGGGACAGTAAAAGAATTGCTGATTTAAAAGCCTTAGAGATTGCTTTAAATACTTATTTAAACGTTACCAGTTCACCAAATCTTGGGCCAATAAATAAAGGTGTTGATGAAACCAGTCCAACAATTTTTATTTCTATTCCTTTTGATAAAGAGGATCTAAGAAATCAAACATTGGTTTGGGGCTCGAAAACTTATTATTTTTCTCAAGCAAGTTCAACTGAATTTTTTAAAAATAATGGTCAGGGTTGGCTTCCTGTCAATCTAAGTGCTCTTCCCTATCAACCACTCTTTGCTTATCCTTATGACCCAATTAACTCTTATCAAAATAAATTATTTTATTCTTATGTTTTTAAAAGAGCAAGTTCAACTTTTGAAATTAATGCTAACTTAGAATATGAAGGTTACAAATATCAAGGTAATGAAGATAAAACAAGTATTGATGGCGGAGATAATCAAAATATCTTAGAAATAGGCAACGACAAAACCTTAATGCCCAATAATTTATACTAATACTAATTTTGAAATTAAAGGCTCAAATTTTTTTATTTAAAATATTTTACTCTACTAATTCTGACGATCGTCAAAGTTGGTAGAGTAAATTTTTAGTTCGCAATTTCGGCTCGCTCAATGCGTTAGAAAGTCTAAAAAAATTATTAACAACAAAGGATTAGTAATAATTCAGAGAATTAAAAATAAAGATTGTCAAAAAGATAATAAATAATTGGGTTAAGATTGCTGAAAAATAACTAAGAAATTTGTTTTCTAATTTAAAGTGAAAATTTTTATGAAAACGAAGATAGAAATTTAAATAATTGAATCCTGATAAAAAAGAATTAATAAACAGAGTAATGATATCTGGAAAAAGACTGCCTAAACCTCCAAGTAAAGCAATCTTTTGTTTTTCTAAAGAAAAATTGCCAAGAAAATAAAAAGTCAAAATAATAAAAAAAAGAAACTCACTAATTAGTAAAAAATAAACTTTTAAATCCCAATTTTTTATTGAGCGATATTTTTCATTGCGAAAAATATTCATATCAAGATGAGGTAAGAAATCTAAAAAATGATGAGAAATAAATCCCACTGAAAAAGCTAACCAAGGTTCAGAAGTAAACTTTAAACTTAAAGCTGAAGCCACAAAAAAATGACTTCCGGGAAGCATCAATTAGATTTTAACCTGCTTAATAAGTTTTTCAAAAACATCTGGATAGTTTAAAGCCAGTTCGCTAAGGATTTTTCTGTTTAAATTAATATTTTTTTCTTTCAAAGAACGAATAAAAGAACTATATTTCAATCCCAAAGGTCTTAAAGCAGCATTCAAACGAACTTGCCATAAGCGACGAAAATTTCTTTTTTTCTCTTTACGTCCAATATAAGCATGCCGGAAAGCATGAAGGAGTGCTTCTTTAGCAAATTTTTCTTTAGTCGAATATGGCGCGCGAAAGCCTTTGGCCAATTTCAAAATTTTTCTTCTTTTCTTAGCTTTAATTTTTCCTCGTTTAACCCTTACCATTTAAAAATAGCCGTTAGCCCTTTAGAATTAGCCGTTAGAATTAATTGAAATATTAATTGAAATTATATCATAAATAATTAAAATTAGCAACGGCCAAGGACTAACGGCTAAGAACTAACATTAATATTCTTCTTCAGGCAATTCTTCTTCAGTTCCGCTTTTTTCTTTTTTCTTTTCAGGTGCTTCAGCAACGACAGCTTGAGTGATTAAAAGTAAACTGGCTATGGAAGCAGCATTTTGCAAAGCAGCTCTGGTTACTTTAGTTGGATCAATTATCCCAGCTTCAAAGAGATCTTCATATTTTAAAGTTTGAGCATTAAAACCAAAACCGTCTTTACCACTTTTAACTTTATCAACAACGATTGAAGGATCAACGCCGGCGTTTGCAGCAATTTGTCTTAGTGGAGCTTCAACAGCAGTCTTGACAATATTAGCACCAATATATTGAGGAATGCTTTCTTTTGATAGTTTTTCAATCAATTCTTCTAATTTTGGCAAAGTTCTTAAAAGAGCCACCCCACCACCAGGCACAATTCCCTCTTCTAGAGCAGCTTTAGTAGCGGAAATAGCATCTTCGATGCGATGTTGTTTTTCTTTTTGTTCAACTTCAGTTGGCGCACCAACTTTAATAACGGCAACACCGCCAGCTAATTTAGCTAATCTTTCTTGAAGTTTCTCGCGATCATATTCAGAAGTGGTTTTTTCTAATTGAACTTTTATTTGCTGAATTCTTTTGTCAATCTCTTTTTTGTCGCCTTTACCACCAACAATTGTAGTTGTATCTTTGTTAACAATAACTTTATGAGCTTCGCCAAGTTCTTGTAAAGTTACATGTTCTAATTTAAGCCCAACTTCTTCAGAAATAACTTGGCCGCCGGTTAAAATAGCAATATCTTGAAGCATCTCTTTGCGACGATCACCAAAACCCGGAGCTTTAACACCAACAGTAATTAAAACTCCTTTTAACTTATTAACTACTAAGGTAGCTAAAGCTTCACCTTCAATATCATCAGCAATAATTAAAATTTGTTTGCGTCCGGTTTGAACAACTTTTTCTAAAAGAGGAACAAGTTCATGAATTGAGCTTAATTTTTTATCAGTAATTAAGATATAAGGATTTTCAAGGACAGCTTCCATTTTTTCTGGATCAGTGATCATATAAGGACTAATATAACCACGGTCAAATTGCATTCCTTCAACAACTTCATAAGTTAATCCCAAAGTTTGCGATTCTTCAACAGTAACAACCCCATCTTTAGTAACTTTTTCAATAACTTCAGCAATCAATTTGCCAATTTCTTCATCGCGAGCGGAAATAGTAGCGACATGTAAAGTATCTTCTTTACCTTTGATTGGCTTAGAAATTTTTTTCAATTCGTCAATCACAACCTGGACTGCTTTTTCCATCCCTTTTTGCATCTCAATAGGATCAACACCGGCGGAAACATTTTTTAAAGCTTCGTTAATTAAAATTTTTGCTAGAAGAGTTGCCGTTGTTGTTCCATCACCAGCAAGATCAGCAGTTTTTTCAGCAACTTCTTTAATAAGCTGAGCACCAATATTTTCGACTTTATCTTCTAAATCAATTTCTTTAGCAATCGTTACTCCGTCACGAGTAATTGTTGGCGATCCATAGCCTTTATCTAAAACAACCGCTCGACCTTTAGGACCCAAAGTAACAATAACCGCATTAGCTAATTTATTAATTCCTTTTAAAAGTTTTTTGCGAGCTTTTTCGTCAAAAATTATTTGTTTGGCCATTACTTTACGGTAATAATTTAATCTTCGACCACAGCTAAAATATCATCTTCCCTGACAAAATAATATTCTTTATCATCAATTTTAATTTCGTCAGGAGCGTATTTTTTAAAAATTACTTGTTGACCTTCTTTAATTGTTAAAGGAATTCTTTCGCCTTTGTCATTTAATTTTCCGGGACCAACAGCAATAACTTTGCCTTTAATAGCTCTTTCCTCGCGAGCGGTTTCCGGAATAACAATACCTCCTTTAGTAACTTCATCTTCTTTTAAAGGTTCAATTAAAAGATAATCATTCATTGGTTTTAGTTTCATTTTTAAAATAAATTAAATTTAAGGCGACCTTATCACCTGACTATTTTGAGTGATAATTCATTTTAATTATAACATAAGTGTCAAGAATAAGGCGGAAGGGGTGGGATTTGAACCCACGAGCCCTCTTGCGAGGGCACGGCTCTCCAGGCCGTCCCGTTAGACCGCTCCGGCACCCTTCCTAAGTGCCTGGGGTGGGAGTCGAACCCACACGGCCTTAGCGGCCAGCGGATTTTGAGTCCGCTGCGTCTGCCGATTCCGCCACCCAGGCAAATAACAAGATAAACAAAACTCTTATCCTTAGTCAATTATGAATTTTAATTTAATTTTATCATATCATAATTTACTTATAAAAAATAATCTATTAACTTCGTAAATCAATATATTTTACTCTACCAAAATTTAATAATTAGTCGAAGTAAGAAAACTCTATTGATTAGCTGATCGATTATATTTTGCTCTAGCATTTTATAATGTTTAGAGGTTAACGGCTGGAAGCTAAATTTTTCATTCTTTCTTGATGTTCAGGAGTATTAAGTAAGCCACATTTTTTATATTTTTTGCCTGAACCACAAGGACAAGGTTCATTTCGGCCAACTTCGATTTTAGGAATTTGAATTTGAACATTCATAAATATTTGAAAAACATTTATTCTTAAAACTTGATGAAAATTAATAAAGGCTTCATAAGCTTCTTTTTTAAAAGCAACCAAAGGATCTCTTTGGCCATAACCACGAAAACTCACTGAGCTTTTTAGATCTTCTAAGTAGTGGAGGTGTTCTTTCCATAAATAATCATAAACTTGCAAGATTATTGTTTTAAGTAAATTTTTAAAATCTTCTTTTAAAAATTCTTTTAGTCCGTTAAACTTTTTCCAAAAAATTTCTTCAATGTTTTCTTCATTACCAAAAATAAATCTTTTAATTTCAGCGCCTTCTTCTTTTAATTTTTCAAACTCTTCTTTCAAAAATTCCTCGGCATCTTTAAGATTTAGTAAAAATTCTCTTCTTTCGGAATAAATCTTTTCTCTTTGAGCATTAATAACATCATCATATTCTAATAAATGTTTACGAATGTCAAAATTAAAACCCTCAACTTTAGCTTGAGCTTCTTCAATGGCTTTGGTTATTAATTGATGCTCAATTGGTTGATCTTTGGGTAAATTAAATTTTTCAACAATTTGTTTTATTTTTTCACCGCCGAAAATTCTTATCAGGTCATCTTCTAAAGAAATAAAAAATTGGGTTTCACCTGGATCACCTTGGCGACCAGCTCGGCCTCTTAACTGATTATCAACTCGGCGGGCCTCGTGTCTTTCCGTACCAATAACAAAAAGCCCTCCGAGTTCTCTAACTTTTTTTGCTTCTTCAGGATCAGGTGGATTGCCTCCTAAAATAATATCAACACCGCGACCAGCCATATTAGTTGCCACAGTCACCATCCCCAATTTTCCTGCTTGAGCAATGATTTTACCTTCTTCTTCATGATTTTTAGCATTTAAAAGATTATGCGCAATTCCTTCTTTTTTTAACATCTCTGATAATTTTTCATTCTTTTCAATCGAGGTTGTCCCCACTAAAACTGGCCTTCCTTTTTGATGGAGTTCTTTAATTTTTTCAACCACTGCTTGCCATTTTGCTTCCTGAGTTACAAAAATTTTATCTGGATGGTCTTTACGAATACATGGCTTATTTGGTGGGATAACAACAACTTCCAAATTATAAACCTTTAAAAATTCTTCAGCTGAGGTTGCTGCTGTACCAGTCATTCCAGCTAATTTTTTATATTTTCGGAAAAAGTTTTGAATCGTGATTGTAGCAACTGTTCTCATCTCTGGCCTAATAGCTACTCTTTCTTTAGCTTCAATTGCTTGATGAAGGCCTCCTGACCAGCGTCGACCAAACATCAACCTGCCAGTAAATTCATCAACAATAATCACTTCACCATTTTTAACAACATAATCTTTATCTTTATGAAAAAGATAATTGGCTGATAAAGCTTGCTCTAAATGATGGGTCGCTTTAATGTCCATAACTTCATAGGGGTTATAACCTAAAATTTTTTGAACTTTATCTAAACCTTCTTCGGTTAAAAAAACTTTTCTTTTTTTCTCGTCAATGGTAAAATCAATCTCTGGTTTTAAATTTTTAGCCAATTCGTCATAAAAATAATAAATATTAACTTCTTCAGCTTCATAACCACCAATAATAAGTGGTGTTCGCGC
The DNA here is from genome assembly GCA_938036275.1 of Minisyncoccota bacterium. GTDB lineage: Bacteria > Patescibacteriota > Minisyncoccia > UBA6257 > HR35 > CALHPI01. The sequence continues at coordinate 707 of CALHPI010000008.1, read as the reverse complement.
TTCATCAATTAAAATGCTATCAACCTCATCAACAATAGCGTAATTTAAGCCTTTAACTTGAACCAAATTTTCTTCTTTGTACGCTAAATTATCTCTTAAATAATCAAAACCAAATTCATGATTAGTGCCATAAACAATATCAGCTAAATAAGCTTCCCGACGCGAAACTGGTCTTAAATACTCATGAAAAACTTGAAAAGCACCGAGGGTATCTCTTTGAACATCTTTATTTTCAGAAACAAAATTGGGATCATAGAGATAACTAGCTTCATGAACTAAACAAGCTGTTGACAATCCTAATAAATAATAAATTTGACCCATCCAAACAGTATCTCGTTGGGCTAAATAATCATTAACAGTTACTAAATGGGCACCTTCTTCAGTTAAAGCATTTAAATATAAAGCTAAAGTTGCGGTTAAAGTTTTACCTTCACCGGTCATCATTTCAACTACCATTCCTTTATGAAGGCCGATTCCTCCTAAGATTTGAACATCATAATGTCTTTGATTCAAAGCTCTTTTGGCAGCTTCGCGAACTAAAGCAAAGGCTTCAGGCAAAATGTCATCTAAACTTTCGCCCTTCTTTATTCTTTCTTTAAATTCAAAAGTCTTATCTTTTAATTTATCATCAGGAATTTTTTCCAATTCTTTTTCTAAAGAATTGATTTTGTCAACAATTGGCTGCCACTTTTGTAAATAATCTTTTT
>CALHPI010000007.1 GCA_938036275.1 Minisyncoccota bacterium | reverse complement strand
CCAGGGGTGGCAGAGTGGTCAATTGCAGCAGGCTGTAAACCTGCCGGCCTTGTGCCTGCGGGGGTTCGAATCCCTCCCCCTGGACAATCGAACCACGGATAAACGCGGATTTATTAAATACCACAGATGGACGCGGATATTATAACGCCATGACTGAACGCCGATTATTCATTCGGTCCAAATTCTGATAATTCCTTTGTTAATCATTCGGGTAATTCAGTCGTTTTTCAGTCGGGTAGCATTTAATGGATAAATTTCAATTAATTACCCAAAATTTGGAAGAAATTTTGACTATAGAAGATTTAAAAAATTTAATTAAGAAAAGAAAAAAATTAATCCATTATATTGGTTTTGAAATTTCTGGTTTGGTTCATTTAGGCACTGGTTTGGCAACCTCAATCATTATTCGTAATCTTCAAAAAGCAGGAGTTAAAACTCAAATTTTATTAGCTGATTGGCATTCTTGGATAAACGAAAAACTTAGTGGTGATTTAAAAAAAATTCAAAAAGTAGCCGGAAATTATTTTAAAAAAGCTTTATCTGTTTCTCTTGAACTTGTTGGTGGTAATTCACAAAAAATTGATTTTGTTTTAGGTTCAGATCTTTATCATCACAATGATCTTTATTGGCAGAATTTTATTAAAATTGCTAAAAATACAACTTTAGCCAGGGTTCAAAGAAGTATTGATATTATGGGAAGAAAAATGGAGGAGGGAATTGATTTTGCTAAATTATGTTATCCAATTATGCAGGTTGCTGATATTTTTGCTTTGAAAGTTAATTTAGCTCACGGAGGGACTGACCAAAGAAAAGCTCATGTTATTGCTCGAATGGTAGCTAAAAATCTGAACTTTGATCCTCCAATTGCTTTGCATCACCATCTTTTATTAGGACTTCAAAAACCACCGAAATACCCGCTTACTCAAGAAGAAATTAAAGAAATGGCGATTGATTTAAAAATGTCAAAATCAAAACCAGAGACCTGCATTTTTATTCACGACTCTTCCGAAGAAATTAAAAGAAAAATTATGAAAGCTTTTTGCCCGCCCAAAGATATAATTTACAACCCTCCTTTAGATTGGCTTTACTGGCTTATTTTACCAATTAAAAATGAGATAAAAATAAAATTAACTAATGCCGCGCATAAAGTTTATCGATTTGAGAAAAGAAATGAGCTCTTGAATGATTATCAGGCTGGTTTAATCCACCCTCTGGATCTAAAAGAAATTCTGATTAAAGAATTAAGCGGACTTTTAGAGCCAGTTCATCATTATTTTAAAAAGATCCAACTTCCTGTTTAAGATAAAATTTAAAATACTCTTTTAACATTGTTTTTAGAAAAGAGGGAATAGTTTTAGGTAACTTGAGACGACTCTTGATTTGGCGAGCTTTTTCTAAATCAAGGAAAGTAATTCGGTGATAATTTTCTTTTCGACAATAAAAACAATAAAGAGACTTTTGATTATTGAAAAAAGCAAACTTTTTTAATTTTCTTTGACATTTTTCACAATTTTCAAGGTCAATTTCATAACCAAGTTCTTTTAAAAGATGATAAATAAACCAATAAGAGAAATTTTTTCTTTCTTGTTTTAAGTAATCTTCTAAATGGGTTAAGATAAACCAAATAAATTTCGGTGTTTCTAAAAATTTTAAATTTTTAATTAGTCTTAGAGTCCATAAATAAAGATAGGGATTATGAAAAAAAGCTGGACCAACAATTTTTAAAGGTAGAGCGGAAATAAGTCGATATTTTTCGAGATTGGTTAGAAGGAAAAAACGATTTAAATTACCTACTTCAATTAAGCCTAAATTTTTACTTTGGCCTTTAAAAACTCCCCGTGCCCAACATTTTATTATTCCTTGATTTTTTGTTAAAATATAAACTATCGCGTCGTTTTCTTTAATTTTTTCTTTGGCTAAAACTAAGCCGTTTAATTTGAGAAAAATCATGGGCAAAAGAGCAAAAGAAATAATTTTCGTTATTTTAATTATAAGTGTATTTTCTTTAGGAGCTTATAAATTTGGTTATGAATCAGCTTTGGCTCAAAATCTAATAAAGACAAATTTTTCCGTTCAAGATTTTTTAATGTTTTTAAAAGCTTGGGAGATTATTAAAAATAATTATGTTGATCCTCAAAAAATTGATGCTGAGAAAGCACTTTTCGAAGCAACCCGAGGTCTTATAAGATCGCTTGATGATCCTTATTCCGATTTGCTTTCCGAAAAACAGAAGAAAATTTTTGAAGAAGATTTAGTTGGATCTTTTGGTGGAGTTGGTTTTGAGATTGGAATTCGTAAAGGAGTTTTAACAGTAATTGCACCTTTAGAAGGAACGCCAGCCGAAAGAGCTGGGTTGAAAGCCGGAGACAAAATTCTAAAAATCAATGGTGAAGACACTGAAAATATGTCCCTAGAAGAAGCAGTTAGCAAAATTCGAGGACAACCCAAAACAAAAGTTGTATTAACGATTTTTCGTGAGGAATGGACTGAGCCTAAAGATTTTGAAATTGTAAGAGAAATCATTAATGTCCCGGTAGTTAAAACAAAATTTATTGCTCCTAATATTGGCTATATTAAAATAAATAGCTTTGGAGCCAAAACTTATTCGGAATTTATTAAAGCTTTTTATAAGCTTAAAAATCAGGGAGCAGATAGATTTATTCTTGATTTAAGAAATAACCCCGGCGGCTTTTTAGAAGTGGCAATTAAAATGAGTGAGGCTTTTTTACCTCGAGGAAAGATAGTTTTAGAAGAAGTAAAAAGAAACCGAGGTAAAGAATCGATTCTTTCTGAAGGTCCTGGCAATTTTGCTAATGAAAAAATAGTGATTTTGATTAATAAAGGTTCAGCTTCAGCTTCAGAAATTTTTGCTGGTGCTTTAAGGGATAATTTAGGAACAAAATTGATTGGTGAAAAAAGTTTTGGGAAAGGTAGCGTTCAACAAACATTTACTTTAAATGGAAATTTATTGAAACTAACAATTGCTTACTGGTTAACTCCCAAAGGAATAAAAATTGAAGGTAATGGTTTAAAACCAGATATTGAAGTTAAAGACAACGAAGAAACAAAAGAGGACGAGGTGCTTAATAAAGCTGTCGAGGTTATTTCCGCTTATTAAATCTCGCAGTTTCGGCTCGCTCAACGCGCCAGTCCGGCCTTCGCTTGCGCTTCGGCTCGGACATTCTCCCACTGCCTACCCGAGTTTCGCTCGCCGAACTGCTCGCTAATTAATTTGTTCCCCGAAGCTCATTCCGGCAGAGGCGATTAAAAAAGTTGAGGGCTGTGTGGCTGCGGGGGATAAGCTGAGCAAAATAGTTTATAATTATAATATGTCAGCATCAAAAAGGAAAAAAGAAAAAAGAATTCCAGTTTTGCTTTTACAAGATTTGCCTAATTTAGGTCAGCAAGGAGAAGTTGTTTTAGTTAAACCAGGTTATTATCGTTATTTAATTTCTCAAAAAAAAGCTCTTTTAGCAACTAAAGAAAAATTAAAAGAAATCAAACCACTTCTTTTAGAAGAAAAAATTAAAGATAGGCAGAAATCGATTGAAGAGCTCAAAGAAGAATTAGAAAAAATTGTTTTGGAATATGAATTAAAAATTGGTCAGCAGGGTCAAGTCTTTAATCCACTCACTAAAGAAAAGATTATTCAGAAATTAAAGGAAAAAGGTTGGCAAATTTCTCGTTCGCAGATTGATTTAAAAGGAAAAATTACTCAAAAAGGTGAGCATTTTATAAATATTTATTTAGGCTACAATATTGTTGCCAAATTAAAAATAATAGTTAAATAAAGTCTTTATTTGTGAAAAAGAAAGTTGATGAGGGCGAAGATTAGCTAAGTTTGCCAATTGTTGAGGCAGAGCGATATTGTTTTTTATCATTCTTTTAGGATTTTTATAAAGTTTTTTTAGGAATTGAACAAACTTTTCTGGTTGCGTCACTAAAGGTTTTTCATAAAATCTAATCTTTAAAATTAAAGAATCTACTTTGGGTTGCGGATAAAAATTCTTTTTGCTCACTAAGGCAATTTTTTTAACCTCGCCCCAAACTTTCAGCCAATTATTCCAGAATTCACCGTCGGTTAAGATTTTTTCTCCAACTTCTTTTTGCAAAGTTAAAACAAAAATTTGAGGATAATTTTTACTACTTAAAACTTTTCTTAAAATCAAACCAGTAATAGAATATGGAATATTGCCAACCAATTTATAATGATGATTAAATTTAGCTAAATTAGCTGAAAGAAAATTTTGATTTTTGATTTCAACTTGGGGTGAAGAGAATTTATTTTTCAAATTTCGAGCTAAATTTTTATCAATCTCATAAACAATAAGCCGGTGGGCTGTTAAAAGATATTGAGTAAGTTCACCATGGCCACCACCGATTTCAACAATAG
>CALHPI010000006.1 GCA_938036275.1 Minisyncoccota bacterium | reverse complement strand
ATGTTTCCCTTAAATCGATTTACTTTAAAGGCACAAGAAGCGTTGCAGAAGGCTCATGATAAAACACTCGAGCTTCATCATGCTGAGGTGAAGGCAATTCATATTTTGTGGGGAATTTTAAATGTTGATGAAAATATTATTGGTGATATTTTAAAAGAATTAAAAACTAACGAGCCAGCTTTGCTTCATACTTTAGAGGAAGAACTTGATCGTATCCCTAAAATTTTTTCTGGTGGTAGTTTGGCTAATCTTTATCTTTCTCAAGAAGCTTATCAAGTCTTAGATCAAGCAGGTTATTTAGCCAGAAAAATGGGTGATGAATTTATTTCCTTAGAGCATATTTTAATTGCTTTAACTGAAGTTCGTTCAAGTGCTAAATATATTTTAGAAAGATTTGGAGTAACTTCAGAAAGAGCACAAAGAGTTTTAGCCAATTTAAGAAAAGGACAAAAAATTACTGATGAAATGCCAGAATCAAAATACAAAGCTTTAGAAAGATATAGTCTTAATTTAACGGAATTAGCTCGGCAAAAAAAACTTGATCCAATTATTGGCCGTGATCGCGAAATAAGAAGAATTATTGAAATTTTATCAAGACGAACCAAAAACAATCCTGTCCTTATTGGTGAAGCTGGAGTTGGTAAAACAGCGATTGTTGAAGGTTTAGCGCAAAGAATTGTTAGCGGTGATGTTCCTGAATCAATTAGAAAAAAAGAAATTGTTTCCTTAGATATCGGTGCTTTGATTGCTGGCTCAAAATATCGCGGTGAATTTGAAGATCGTTTAAAAACAATTATTCGGGAAATTAAAACCAATGCTGGCAGATATATTTTGTTTGTCGATGAGATGCATACTTTAGTTGGAGCTGGTGCAGCTGAAGGTGCAGTTGATGCTTCTAACTTACTAAAACCAGCACTTACCAAAGGAGATTTTCAATTAATCGGCGCAACAACTTTTCGTGATTATAAACTTTATATTGAAAGAGATCCCGCTTTTGCCCGACGTTTTCAGCCAGTTGTTGTTGAAGAACCATCAATTGATGATACAATTGCGATTTTGCGAGGTCTTAAAGAAAAATATGAACTTCATCATGGTGTTAAAATTACTGATTCAGCAATTATTGCCGCGGTTAAACTTTCTAGTCGTTATATTACTAATAGATTTTTACCAGATAAAGCAATTGATGTTATTGATGAAGCTGCAGCCTCTTTAAAAATCCAGATCGAAACCATGCCTGCTGAGATTGAAGATTTGGAAAAAGAAATTAGAAAGTTAGAGATTGAAAGAGAAGCCTTAGCTAAAGAAAATTCTTCAAAAAGTGAATTAAAGAATATTGAAACCAAATTAGAAAAATTAAGAAAAGAAAGAGAAAAAGTCTATGAAAAATGGAATATTGAAAAGCGAGCTAATGAGAAATATCAAGAACTTAAAAAGAAACTTGAAGCTCTAAGAGCTGAAGCTGAAGATGCTGAGAGAAACGGAGATTTTACTCGCGTGGCGGAGATAATTTATGGGGAAGTGCCAGCAATTCAAAAAGAACTTCAAGAGATTGAAGCTAAAATGAAAAAGATGAAAATGACTTTTATTAAAGATGCGGTAACTGAAGAAGATGTGGCTGAAGTTGTTGCCCGCTGGACTGGGATTCCGGTAAGAAAGATGATGGAAGATGAAGCGGAAAAACTTTTACATGCAGAAAAAATTCTGAGTCAAAGGGTTGTTGGGCAAGAAGAGGCAATTTCTGCAGTCGCCAATGCTCTAAGACGAGCCCGGGCTGGACTTTCCGAAGAAACTAAACCAATTGCTTCATTTTTATTTTTAGGACCAACCGGTGTTGGAAAAACTGAATTAGCTCGGGCTTTAGCCGAATTTATGTTTAATGATGAAAAAGCAATGATAAGAATTGATATGTCTGAATATATGGAACTTCATTCAGTAGCTAAATTAATTGGTTCACCTCCAGGTTATGTTGGCTATGAAGAAGGCGGTCAGCTTACTGAAGCTGTTAAACATCGTCCTTATAGTTTAGTTTTGTTTGATGAGATTGAAAAAGCTCATCCTGAAGTTTTCAATATTTTACTGCAGATTTTAGATGAAGGAAGATTAACTGATAGCCGAGGAACAACTGTCAATTTCAAAAACACAATTATTATTATGACCTCCAATATCGGCAGTCATTTGTTTAGAAAAATGGGTTCAATTGGTTTTACTGTTGAAGAAAAATCAATCTTAGAAGATTATAAAGATAAAATTCAAAAAGCCTTAAGAGAATTTTTCAAGCCTGAATTTTTAAATCGTATTGATGAGATTATTATTTTCCGACCTTTAACCAAGGATGATTTAAGAAAAATTGTTGAGATTCAGCTTGAGAAAGTTAAACAACGAGTTAAGGAAAAAGGCATTGATATTGAATTTAGTGAAGAAGTTAAAGAACTTTTGATTGAAAAAGGTTTTGATGAAGTTTATGGAGCTCGGCCACTACAGCGAGCAATTCAAAAATATGTTTTAAATCCTCTTTCTGAAAGAATTATTGCTCAAGAATTGAATTCCGGCCAAGCAGTCTTTTTAAAACTTAATGGTCAGAATCTCGAAATTGTCAAGAAAAAATGAACTTAGAAACAATTACTGATTACTTAAAAAAATCTTTTAATGAACTCAAAAAAGTAAATTGGTTGACAAGTCGAGAAACTTTCAATTTAACTTTGGAAGTTATTGTTTTTTCTTTGGTTTTTGTTATAATTTATGGCATTATTGATAGTTTGTTAGTCAGAATTATTCTTTTGTTGAAATAATGCCTAAACAGAAATTAACTGGCTTGAGTCGAGCATGGTATGCTATTCATACCGTTGTTGGCTTTGAAGAGATTGTTGCTGAAGCCATAATGAAAAGGGCCGAAGCTTTTGATATGAAAGATAAAATTTTTAATGCTCTGGTTCCTAAAGAAAAAGTTTGGGTAATCAAAGGAGGTAAACGAGAATTGGTTGAACAAAAAATTTACCCGGGTTATGTTTTAGTTGATATGATTGTTACTGATGATTCCTGGTATGTTGTCAGAAACACTCCCAAGGTAACTGGTTTTGTTGGTGTGGGGACAACGCCCGTTCCTTTGGATGAAAATGAGTTAAAAGATATTTTTGAAAGAATGAAAAAAGAGGAACCAGAGATTGAAACTGATATTAAAACTGGAGATTTAGTTGAAGTTGTTCAAGGACTTTTTAAGGGAATGAAAGGCAAGGTTATTGAGATTGATCGGGAAAGACAAAAATTAAAAGTTTTGGTACCAATTTTAAATCGCGAAACACCAATTGAAGTTGATTTTTTACAGATCAAAAGAATATAGTTTTAAGAATCAAGAATCAAGATTCAAGAAGCAAGAATTATAAAAATGAAAAAGAATATAAGATATATAAAAAATAAGGAAAAATCTAAAATAAAAGAAATGGCTAAGATTTTGAAAAAAGTTAAAAGGAAACCAGATTTTAAAGATTTTGTTAAATTAGAAAAAAGCGTTGCTTTATCAGAAAAGAAGATTAACCAATGAAACAAGTTAAAAAAGTTTTAAAACTAATTATTGAAGGAGGAAAAGCAACACCTGCACCGCCTTTAGGACCAAGTTTAGCGCCGCACGGAATTAATATTGGTGAATTTTGTAATAAATTCAATCAAGCTACCAAAGATTTAGAGGGAGTCCAGATTCCTGTGGAAGTAATAATTTATGAAGATCGAACTTTTGATTTTACTTTAAAAAAGCCTCCAATTAGTTATCTAATTAAAAAGGAAGCTGGTCTTGAGAAAGGATCAGGTGAAGCAGGAAGAAAGATTGTTGCTAAGTTAACTAAAGAACAAGTAAGAAAAATTGCTGAAGAAAAATTACCTGATTTAAATACTACGGATATTGAAAAGGCAATGAAAATTGTTGAAGGGGTAGCAAGGTCAATGGGAGTTGTGGTAGAAAAATAGTTAGCGTCTTAGCTTGGCATTCGCCAATCGTCTTCACCGGAACGAGCCTCGGAAAACAAATATTGGTTCGCATAGGTTCGCATAAGTTCGCGGTGATTATAAAGAATTCGCATTAAATGAAAAAAGGAAAATTAATAATCATTGATGGTATTGATGGAGCTGGGAAGAGTGTTCAGACAAAAATTTTATTTCAAAAATTAAAAAAGAAAAATTTGAAAGTTCTTTTAACTAAAGAACCTCAAAACAAAAATTTAATTAAACTAATTAAAGAAAATAGAGATCCAATTGTGGATCTTTTTTTATTTTTAGCTGATCGAAGTTTGCATTATCAAAAAGTAATTAAGCTTTTGAATCAAGGTTTTTGGATTATTTCTGACCGTTCTTTTCCCTCAACTTTAGCTTATGAATATTATGCTCTTGATTTAAAAAAAGATATTAAAGAAAATTTTATGCTTTATTTAGACCATCTTGCTCGTTTTCATTTAGAACCCGATTTAGTTTTGATTTTAGATATTGATCCGGAAATTGCTTGGCAAAGATTAAAAAGAAAAAATAAAAAAAGTCAACTTGAGAAATTTGAAAAAATAAATTTTTTGAAAAAAGTCAGGAAAGGTTTTTTATATTTTGCTAAGAAATTAGATTGGCAAGTTATTGATGCTTCAAAATCCGAAGAAGAAGTTTATCTTTCAATAGCCAAAGCACTCCAAAATAAATTAAAACTCCACTTATAATTTTGAGAATCAAATGAAGGGGCAAAAAATAAATTGCTATACCCATTAAAATTGAAGCGATAAGATAATTAATGAAATGAAGATTTAATAAAGAAAAATCAATATATTTTTTTAAGACAAGATAAGCAAAAATTAAAGAAATCAAAGCTGAAAAAGAAGTAATAGCACTAGCAGCAAAATAACTAAATCGAGGTACAAACAAAAGATTAAGGAAGAAATTAATAAAGACAATAAAAAAATCATAAATTAAAAGTTCTTTTCTTTTGTCTAAAGCAATTAAAACATCAATAAAAATCAAAAGTAAGAAATTAAAGGGCAAAGAAAAGCTTATTAAAGATAAAGCTGGTCCAGCTTCAAGATATTCTTGGGAATAAAGCAACAAAATAATGTCCTTAGCTAAAATAAAAAGACCAACAAACATCGGCAAAGAAATCAAAAGAGCAAATTCTAGACCAAAATGAATTGTGTTTTTTAAATTTTCTTTATCCTCATTTTTTGAAACAATTGGGAAAATTGACATTGCTAAGGAGGCTGGGAAAAAATATAAAAATTCAATTAATTTAACAACTGAGCTATATAAACCAACATCTTTAGCTGGATGAAACCAACCAATGATTAAACTATCAAGATAAGTGAGAAGTAAAAATAAGAAATTTGCTAATCCAATTGGCCAACTTTTATTAAGTAAGGAAAAAGTAAATTTAATTTGGAAAAATTTAAAATAGTTATAGAAAATTTCTTTATGTAAAAGAAAAATTGTTAAAAGAAAACCAAAAAAACTTGCTAAAAGATAGGCAAAAGCAAGGTTAATTGGTTGAGGATCGAGTTTAAGAAAAATTATTCCTAAAATAAGTAAAATAAGGTTAGTAAAGAGATGGGAAAATGCTTGAAATTCCATTTTTTCTCGAGCCCGAAAAAGCGAATAAAAAAATTCTCTTAGGACATCAAAAACTAAAAAAATTGAAAGTATAAAAATAAGTGTCAAAGCCAAATTATCTTTAATAAAAATATCCTTTGTTAAATTAATAATTATCAACGAGATAAAGAGAAAAAAAACAACAGCCAATAAAGCATTTGCTAAGATTTTTCTTTTCTCATTTTCTTGCATTCGCGGTTTGTCTGCAAATGTTTGCATCTTTTTATAAACTTTCGCTAATTCTCTAATTAAAATTGCCGTGAGACCAAAATCAGGAATAACAGAAAAAATTAAAACAAAATTCATTGCTAAAGAAAAGCTTCCTTGTAAGGTAGGTCCTAAAATTTTGAAAGCATAAATAATTAGAATAGCTCTCAAAAGACTGCCGCCAAATCTGGCTAAGGCTAACCAGAAAGAATTTTTAACAATTCTTTGTTCTTCAGAAAAATTTTGCAAAAAATAATTTCGAAAAAATAAAATAAATTTTTTCATTGATTTTATTATAAAATGAATTTATGTTTACTGATTATTTAGCTTACTTTATTGGAAAATTTCCAATTGTGGCTGAATATTTTGATTTTCTTCGTGATATTTTTTTTGCTTTCCAAGTATTTTTAATTTTAATTTTTATTGTTTCCTCTAAGAAAAAAGAATTATTTTTTTATTATCTTTTGATTTTTGTTTTAGCTTTTTTGTTAGCTGATGTTTTTAAAACCTATTTTTCTTCATTAAGACCAATAAGTTTTTATTTTCCTCAAATTCAGCGTTTTGATTCTTTTCCTTCTAGTCATACAACTATTTCGGTAGCTCTCTCTTTAGCTTTAATCACTCAACATTTTCGTTATGGAATATTATCTTTGATTTTAACTTTTTTAATTGCTATTTTTAGTTGGCTTTCTTTGCGCCATTGGCCTACTGATATTTTCTTTGGTTTTGTTTTAGGTTTTTTAGTTTTTCTGATATGCCGAAAAATTTTATATTTTTTCCACCGGTTTTATTTCCAAAATTTTCAAAACAAAAGCTAAATAGTTTTTTAGAAAAGAAACAAAGAATAATTTTCTAAGGTCGGGAAGAATTTTTTCTTTTTCATAAAAATTATGAAGCAGTTTGGCAAAATTTATCAAATATTCAATAAGCAAATTAACTCTTTTTTCTTGATAAACAATAATAACTAAATCTTTGAATTTATGAATTAATCTTAAAATTTCTTTAGCTGATTCTATTTTTAAAATTTCTTCAGCTGTTTTTTGAGGATTTAAATTTTTAGGTATTTTCAATTTTTGTTCTTGAGCTTTATTAAGAATGCTATTGAGACGAGCATAGGCATACATTACATACCAATAAGGATTTTCTTCAGATTCTTTTTTAGCTAAATCGAGATCAAAATTAATAACAACCTCAGGAGATTTTTGTAAGAAAAAAAATCTTAAAATACCAGGATTAATTTCTTCAATTAAATCTTGTAAAGTAATAAAAATCCCTTTTCGTTTAGATATTTTTAGAAATTCTTCGCCCCTTTTTAAATGAACCATTTGATAAACAATTGGTTGAAACTGAAAATTTTTGATTTTAAAAATTTTTAAAGCTGATTTTAACCGGCGAGTGTGGTCAAGATGATCACTGGCAACAATCAAAATATCAATTTTAATTTTTTTAAGAAAATATTTAAAGTAGTAGTGAATTAAATCAGAGAAAAAATAAGTTGGTTCGCCTGTTTGTTTAATTAAGACTTCATTTTTGGATTCACCAAGTTTTGTTAGTTTTAAAAACAAAGCTCCGTTTTCTTGAAAAACCAGTCCTTTTTTCTCTAAAATTTTTAAAATTTTTTTGTCCAATTTATTTTTATAAAGTTCAGTTTCATAAAAGAAAAAATCGTGGGAAGTCCCAAATTTTTTAAGAGAAGGTTTAATAAAGTTTTCTAAAATATAATCAGCAACTTTTTTACCAATTTTTTCTGGATTTTCATTTTGAATTTTGCTTGAAAATTTTTCAGCAATTTCTTTTAGATATTCTCCTTGATAAAATTCATCTTCCCACTTTAATTTGCCTAAATGAGCTAAGATTGTTTTGCCTAAAATTTCTACTTGCCGGCCACGGTCATTAACATAATATTCTTTACTGACTTTAAAGCCAATTAATTTTAAGATGTTTGCTAAAACATCACCAATAACCGCACCGCGAGCATTACCTAATGTCAGTGGACCCGTTGGGTTAGCTGAAACATAATCAAGATTGACTTTTCGGCCCCGACCATAATTTTGTTTTAAAAATTTTCCTAAATTTTTAAAGCCATCACGCAAATCTTTTAGCAAAATATAATCAGCTAAATAAAAGTTTAATTGTTCATTAATAATCTCAATTTTTTGAAAATAATTTCGGAATTCTTTTTGAATTTTTTCAATTATTTCTTTCTCTTTGTGAGGAGCAAATTTTTTTAAAAGAAAAACCAAATTAGTTGAATAATCTCCGTATTGTTTTTCGAAATTTAAAAAAACTCTTAGCTTTTCATTAATCAATGTTGCTTTTTCATGTTCAATCTCTTTCCTAATTAAATTTTTTAATTTTCTTTGCAAAGTTAATAGATCCATCTCTCCAAAATTATAACCTAAATACGCAATCGTGCCAATTAATAGACCGAATTAAGGATTAAAGATTATTAGTTAATTTCTGGTAAGTTTCTTTTAAAATTTCTTGATAGTTTTTTTTATTTTCAGCTACTAAATCCATTTCTTTCTCAAGTTGGGCAGTAAAATTTTCAGAAATCAGTTGAGGATATTTTTCTATTAGATAATTATAAATTTTTTCTCCCCAACTTGTCGGAATTAAATAGCCAGATCGGGAGAGAAGATATTTTCTTTCTAACAGAGTTTCAACAATAATTGAATAAGTTGAAGGCCGACCCAAACCTCTTTTTTTCATTTCTTCAATGATTTCTCCTTGAGTATAATGAAACTCTTTTGATGTTTTTTTGATATTTAGACTTTGAAGATAAAATTCACCAGTTGCTAATTCCATTTGTCTTAAATTACGAAAATATTTTAAACAGTTTTCTTCTAAAATTTTTAAATAAAAATTCTCCTCTTTAACTAAATGATTCAAAATCAATCTTGTTTTTGCTTTTAAAACTCTCGCTGGCTTCATTTGTGAGCTCAAAAAGCGGTTAAAAATAAGTCCATAAAGTTGAAGATGTTTTTTATTTAGATTTCTTTGCCCTAAAATAATTTCTTCTTCAATTAAATCTTGAACATCTAAAGGTCGTGTTGGACGAATGCCTTCATGAGTACCAATTTCTCCCCAGCTCCGTTTATAAAGAAGATTAGAAAGATTTTTCTTTTCGAGATATTCCTCAGCAATATTTCTTCCAAAATCAGAAATATAAACAGAATCAGTTCTATGATAGGTGATTAAACCTTGTTCAAAAAGTTCTTGAGCTAATTTCATTGTAGTTGGAGTATCAAATTTAAAGAAGGCGAAAGCATCTTTTAAAAGTTCGCCAGTTTCATAAGGAGGTAAGGGGTTTAAAATTTCCTCTTTTTCTTCTAAAATTTCAATTTTAATTCTCAATTCACCATCTTTAAATTTTCTTTTTAGTTCTTTAACTAAATTTTCATCTTCAGTTGTAAAAGTCAAAGTTTTTTCAGCAAAACCAGCTTTAATTAAATAATATTTTTCTTTAATTCTTTTTTCTTTTTCTAAAATCCAACCCAAAACTGGTGTTTGCACTCGGCCAGCTGATAAATTTAAATTTTTAAAATAATTTTGAATTTCTTCACTCAATTTAAAACCAAGCCAGCGATCAACAATTCTTCTGACAAATTGTGATTTAACTAAATTAAAATTAATTTGTCGAGGTTCTTTGATTCTTTTTAAAAACTCACTGCGGGTAATCTCATGAAGTTCAATACGAGAAATGTTTTGATTATAAGGATAAAGATAAATAAACAAATCAAAAGCAATTTTTTCGCCTTCACTATCAGGATCAGGAGCTAAATAAATTCTGTCAACTTCAAGAGCAACTTTTCGTAAATTTTCAATTAACTCTTGTCGAGTTAAAAATTCGTTATTTTTACAAACAGGGCATTCATTTTCATCTTCATCTAAATGTCTTTGACATCGGGAACAGATTTTAAAAGGTTGGAAAACCGGAATAAAATTTCCATTTTCTTTTTTAACTCCGTAATAGCCTTCTTTATGAACTAAATCAGTAAAATGACCTAAGGTGGCGCAAATGTTTAAATGTAAATTTCCCAAAGAAATTTCGTAAAAATTGATTTTGTTTTTAATTCTTTTAGCTGGCCTGCCGAAAAAATTAGCAATTGTTCTTGCTTTGGTTGGTGATTCAACAATAACTAAACAAGTTTCAATTGGATCTTGAAAAACAAACTCTTCACCTTGCAAAACTTTTTGAACAATTTTCCGGTCTTTGTCAATTGTCGTTAAAACTTTGCTTAAATCAATCTTTCGAATATCTTTAAATTGGGGATCATAGCCCAAAATTTTCAATTTATCTTCTAAATGTTTTAAAACTTTTAAATTTTCAGCTAAAATCAAACTCAGTCCTTTAGTAAGTCCCAAAGGAAAAAGACGCGAAGTCCTTCCTGAAGCTTGAAGATAGCCCCGTGGATCAGAAACAATTAAATAAAGAGAATCTTTTTGAATTTCTAGAGTAAGTCGCGGATGTCTTTCTATTTTTTTAATTAAATTTTTATCTTCAAGAAATTGGTCATAAATTTTTTTAATCGGTTCTAATTTATTTTTTAAATTTTCATCAGCTAAAACTTGCTCTTCTTTTAAAAAAGATATTTTCTTTAAAAAATTTAAATTTTTTTCAATTAAATTTTTTTCCTCATTTTCTAAAATTTCTCTTAAAGAAAGTCCTAATAAAAAAAGATGAAGCGGTGAATAAGAACTTTTGAGAGGGATTTTAAATTTGGGGATGCCAACAAAAAGAGCATACCTAACTTTTTGCGGCAAATCAATTCCCCGAGTTAAAGGGTTTCTAATATTACTAAATCCAACAATCACGGCAATTTCATCATTTAAAAATTTTTCTTTATTTTTAGCATTAAATTTTTCATAAGAGATTGCTGAGATTTTATTTGCCTCTAAAAATTTTAAATAATTATTTAAATCTTCTTTAGAAAAATCATCACTTAAAAAAACAAAACCACCAGAACCTAATTTTTTTATCCAGGAAACAGATTTTTCCCATAAATTTTCTTTTTTGACCTCTTCATAAATTTCTTCTATATTTCTTAAATAGGTTGTTGCTGAACCAATCTCAAAACCTAAAAGCTCGCGAAAAAGAGCAATTCTTTTTGTTTTCGGAGTTAAAGTTGCTGACGCAGCAATAATCATTCCTTTTTCTTGAATCTTACTTCTTGAATCTTGATTCTTTATTTTTAACCAATCTTCTCGATTTTTCGCCTTTCTTTTTTGATCAATAATTTTCAGAGCTTCCTCAATCTCATCATCAGTAAATTTAATAAGTTTTAGAATTTTGTCAATGTTTTTTGGTTGTCTAACCAAGGCATCGGCATCATCAATAAAAACCAAATCAAAATTCTTAGGCAAAGAATCAAAATTGCGGTGTAAGAAATTAGCGGTAGTGATTAAAATATCAAAATCGTCTTCTAAAAATTTTTTATCTTCAGTTTCTTTAATTACTAAAATTTTTTTATTCGATTCGATTTGTTTTATTTTTTGTTCAATTTCCTGAAGCAAAATTTTTGAAGGAACTAAATAATAGACCTTGCCAGATAAAAAATGACTGAGAATGATTCCAAAAGTTGTTTTCCCAATTCCTGTTGGTGCAATTATTGAGAATGATTCTTTTTTTAAAGCTCTTTTTGCCCAATAAAGTTGAAGTTTTAAAGGATAGTGGCCAATATTTTTTTGAAAAAAATTGATAAAATTTTTTAAATCTTGATAAAGAAGATAAGTGTCTTTAAAATTTGAAAGTTCATTAGGGTTAATTTTTTCTTCTTTCAATTGCCAAATATTTTTTTTGAATTTTAAAAAATCTTTTTGACAAAAGCCATAATTAAAAATTTCTTCAAAACTTGCTCTTTTTTTATCAATTGGACAGATATTTAAATATTCAACAAGAGGAAAGTTTTTATCCATAACTTAGCGGCCCCGACGGGAATCGAACCCGTGTTTCCACCTTGAAAGAGTGGTGTCCTAGCCACTAGACGACGGGGCCTTGTGGACCCGAGGGGATTTGAACCCCTGACCTCCGGTGTGCAAAACCGGCGCTCTACCACTGAGCTACAGGCCCTTAAATAAATAATAATCTTTCTTTATTATATCATAATCATAATATCCTAAGCAAAGATATGATATAATAAATTTAGAATTTATTTTTACGGGGCATAGCGCAATTGGTTAGCGCACTGGCTTTGGGAGCCAGAGGTTGTGGGTTCGAGTCCCACTGCCCCGATACCACGGATTTACACGGATGTAAAAAATGAAAACAGCATATAAAGTTGTGGCAGAAAATAATTTTAGAACAGGATTTTTGATGATGCTCTTTTTAGGACTTGTTTTTGCTTTGGGTTATCTTTTTGCTTATTTATTAGAAAATGATTTAATTTTTATTGGTGCGGTGATTTTTGGTGTTTTGATGAATTTGGTGGCTTTATTTTTAGGAGATAAAATTACTTTGGCTTTAACTGGTGCCCGAGAAATTAAAAAAGAAGATTTGCCTGAAATTTATCGAATGGTTGAAAATTTAGCAATTACTGCCGGACTTCCAAAAACACCAAAAGTTTATTTAATTAATACTCCAGCTTTGAATGCTTTTGCTACTGGTAAATCTCCCAAAAATTCTGTTGTTGCTCTGACTACAGGCATAATTGAAAAATTAAATAAAGAGGAACTTGAAGGAGTGATTGCTCATGAGATTTCTCATATAAAAAATTTAGATATTCGAGTAATGATGATGGCAACAATTTTAGCTGGAATAATTGCAATTATGGCTGATATCTTTTTAAGAATGAGCTTTTATGGTCGAAGCAGTAGAGAAAAAAGTAATGCTCTTTTTGTTGTAATCGGTTTCCTTTTAGCTTTTTTGGCTCCATTATTTGCCCAGCTTATCACTTTAGCAATATCAAGAAAAAGAGAGTTTATGGCTGATGCTTCAGCAGCGCTCCTTACCAGAAATCCCGAAGGTTTAGCCTCAGCTTTAGAGAAAATATCAAGTTCTAATATTCCTTTAAATACTTCACCAGCAACAGCTCATCTTTTTATTGTCAATCCCTTTAAGGATAAAAAGGGCTTTATCAACTGGCTCGGTAATCTCTTTTCAACCCACCCTCCAGTTGAAGAAAGAATCAAAATTTTAAGAGGAATGACGATTTAAATTTGCTGAAATGAGCTCCGGGGAACAATGACGATCGTCAAAGATAGTAGAGTAAAACTAGAGTTAGTCTTTTCTTGTAAACTTTAAATCTTAATTTGACAAAAAATTTACGATCGTTAAAATTTTGTCAATATATTTTTTTTATTCTTGAATCTTGATTCTTTTATAGAGGAATTTTAACGACTAAGGGCTA
>CALHPI010000005.1 GCA_938036275.1 Minisyncoccota bacterium | reverse complement strand
TTTAGCTCTAAAAAGATGACTAAGATAATTTCTTCTATAGTTTTGACAAACAAAACAATCGCAATTTTTATCTAAAGGATTTTTATCTTTTAAAAATCTGTTTTTAGTAATGTTAAGTTTTTGGAAAAACGGAGGTTTTATTGTAGAAATAAAAGCAATGCCTCGTCTTGCATATTGAGTGGGAACAGTGCAATCAAATAGATCAATACCGTTTTTAATGATTGTTTCAATATCGTCTAATTTACCAATTCCCAATAGATGTTTGGGTTTATCTTCCGGTAAAAAAGGGATAGTCCAATTTAAAATTTTTATCATATCATTTTTTGTTTTGCCTAAATCTCCGCCAATTCCAAAACCATCAAAATCTAAGGAGCCAATAAATTTTGCACTTTCAATTCTTAAATCTCGAAAATGAGAACCTTGAACAATACCAAATAATGCTTGTTTTGATTTTTTAGTTTCTAAACAGATTTTTGCCCATTTATGAGTTCTTGCTAACGATTTTTTTGCATATTCATAACTTGCATTTGGTGGTGTGCATTCATCAAAAGTAAAAATAACATCAGCACCTAAAGCTTCTTGTATTTTGATTGACTCTTTTGGTCCTAAAAACAATTTTTTACCATCAATTGGTGAGCGAAAATAAACTCCATCATCAGTAATTTTAATTTCTTTTGGTTGTTTTGATTTTTCTAAAATTTCTAAATCTTGACCAGGAAAATATTTAGCGATTTTCCCGATGGCAAAATCTTTACCAAATCCCCAACTAAAAACTTGAAATCCGCCCGAATCAGTCATTAAAGGTTTTGACCAATTCATAAATTGATGAAGTCCACCAGAAGCTTTGATTATTTTCTCGCCAGGTTTTAAATGTAAATGAAAAGTATTACAAATTAAAATTTGCGTTCCAGTTTTTAAAACTTCTTCAGAATTGAGAGTTTTAATTACGGCTTGAGTTGCTACTGGGACCAAACTTGGAGTTTCGATTATTCCATTTTCTGTTTCTAAAATCCCAACTCTTGCCTTTGATTTTTTTGATTTCTTGAGAATCTCAAAAGAAATCATTAATTTTTCTTTGATCGAGCCTCTTTAAAAATTCGAGTTAACCACAAAAGTTCATGAATTAGATTATGAATTGCTTCATTGTGATCGTTGACTAATTCTTCAAAAGTAACTTTGCCTTCTTGATAAGGAAAGTACCGATTGCCTAAAATATGGACTGCATTTCTTACGGGAATCATTCGGAGTTCAATAGCCACTAATCTTAACTGTTCAATTGATCTAGCTGCACCAACACCTCCATAACCAACAAAAGCGACAGGCTTGTAGTTCCATTCTTCATAACACCAATCAAGAGCATTTTTTAAAACAGCCGGAATGCCGTGATTATATTCTGGAGCAATAATAATAAAACCATCAGCAGATTTTATTTGCTGGGAAAATCTTTCAATATTTTCATTTCTAATTTCATCATAAAATGGTAAATTATATTCTCTTAAATCTAAAATTTCTGCGGTAACATTTTGATGTTTTTTGATTTGCTCAAAAACCCAATTGCCAATTTTATCACTAAATCTTCCTTGTCGCGTACTTCCTAAAATAATTTTTATTTTGACAAAATCCTGATTCATCTTAAAATTATAACATATGAAACAAGAAAGTTTTAAACACAAAGTTTTAGCAATTGTTAAAAAAATAAAAGCAGGAGAGATAAAGACATATAAAGAAGTGGCAAAATTAACTGGTAAGCCAAAAGCTTTTCGAGTTGTTGCTAATATTTTAGCTAAAAATAGGAATCCTCAAATTCCTTGCCATCGAGTGGTAAAAAATGATTATACAGTTGGTGGTTATTTGGGTTCTCATAAAAATTCTTGGAAAAAGTTGGCTTTACTTTTAAAAGAAGGAGTTATTGCGGTTATGCCAACTGATACAATCTATGGAATTTGTGGGAGTGCTTTAAAAAAAGAAGTTGTTGAAAAAATTTATAGATTAAGAAAAAGATCTCCGCATAAACCAATGATTATTTTAATTTCGAGTTTTGATGATTTAAAAATTTTCGGAGTTGATGGAGATGTAGACGATCGCAGACAGAAAATGCAGACAACCGCAGACAGGACGCAGACAACCGCAGACGGGATGCAGACAAATAGAGAAATGGAGATTTTAAAGAAAATTTGGCCAGGAAAAGTTTCAGTAATTTTAGAAATGAATAAATATTTCAAAAAATTTGAATACCTTCATCGTGGAACAAAAACATTAGCTTTTCGTCTACCAAAACCAAAATGGTTGAGAAATATTTTAAAAATTTCAGGTCCATTAGTTGCTCCTTCAGCTAATTGGGAAGGTTATGAGCCAGCCAAAACAATTAATGAAGCTAAAAGATACTTTGGAAATAAAGTTATTTATTATGATGCTGGAAAAATTAAAGGACAGCCATCAACTTTAATTAAATTAAAAAATGGGAAAATTGAAATTTTGAGAAAAGGAGAGCGCGTTCCTAAGTGGTTTGCTGATCTGGTTGGTTAAGATTATTTTTTAAGATATCTACAAGTTGATTTAAATCAGTTGCTTTTCTTAAATAATCAACAGCTCCAATTTCACCAGCAATTTGCTTATGATATTTTCCAAGTTCTTCATTTAAATCATCCATCGATGTTATAAAGAAAATTTTAATATTCTTAGTTTCAGGATTGTCTTTAAGGGCAAAAAAAGTTTCAATTCCATCCATTTCTGGCATCATAATGTCTAAAAGAATAATATCTGGTTTTATGGTTTTTAAAATTTCTAAAGCTACCTTGCCATTTTCCGCTTCAAGAACATCAAAACCTGAGGTAGAAAGTTTTATTTTCCAAATATTTCTAAAATTAACATCATCATCAACTATTAAAACTTTTGGTTGGTTTTCTGTCATTATTAATAATTATAATTTAAAATAATTTTTTTTAAAAATATACTCACCTATCTTGATTTAAAAAATTTTTTATTTTTTCAATAATCTCATTTAAATCACTTGTTTTACGAATAACTCCCGAAGTGCCAATAGAGACAGCATAACTATCATCAATTTTAATTCCTGATGGAGTATATTCAAGATTAGTTAGAATTATAATTGGTGGTGTTTTTTCTTTAAAATCATTTTTAAGATATGTTAAAACATCAAAACCATTAATTATTGGCATAACAAGGTCTAAAAGAATTAAATCTGGCTTGATCTCAACAATTTTTATAAGAGCTTCTTGGGGGTCAGTATAGTAAATTACCTCAAAACCTGCTTTTTTTAGAGCAAAAAGAAGAACTTCACAAAATGATTTTTCGTCATCAATAATAACAATTTTTTTACCCTTTTCTTCGGGCATATATTAAATTATACTTCATAATTTGATAAAGTCAAAATTTTTAGATATTATAAAAAATCAGTTTTCAAAGTAAGCTGGAATTTTCACATAAAATTTGCTTCCTTTGCCTTCGCCTTCACTTTCTGCCCAAATTTTTCCTTGATGAGCTTCAACGATGTTTTTAGCAATATATAATCCCAAACCTGTCCCTCTTATTTCTTTTTTAATTGAAGGATCTCTAATAAATTCACCAAAAAGTCTATTTTGCAATTCCTTAGACATACCTATTCCCGAATCAATAATACAAATGATTAAATTTTTTTCTTCTCGCCAAATATCTAATTTTACA
>CALHPI010000004.1 GCA_938036275.1 Minisyncoccota bacterium | reverse complement strand
TAATTTTTTCAAAAAAATTTGGGGCAAAAAAAAGGAAGAAGAGGCTAAAGAGGAAAAGAAAGAAGAAAAAAAAGTTATTGAAATTAAAGAGGGCATTGATTTCAAAATTTTACCTTTAATCACTGAAAAAACTTTAAGATTGGTTCAAGAAAATAAATATACTTTTTTAGTTGAGCCTCAAATAAGCAAAACTCAAATAAAAAAAGCAATTGAAAAATTATTTAATGTTAAAGTTGAAGATATTAAAACAATGAATTATAAAGAGAGAGTAAGAGGTGTTACCAAAATAAAAAGCAAAAGACCTCGATTGAAAAAAGCAATTATCAAATTACCTCCAGGACAAAAAATCCCAATTTTTGAATAAAACGAAGATTCAAGAATATAGAATCAAGTTTGTTATAAACCGAGATCGCAGAAGATGAGAAACAATCATGGACTGTCTTTTTGTCTCTAGTTGTTAGTCGTGACATCGCATTATAAAATGTTATAGCAAAATATAATACAGACTGGAATTTTTTTAAATATTTACTCTACTAACTTTGACGATCGTCAATTTTGGTAGAGTAAAATATGATTTTTATCTTGATTTTTGAGCTTTATTTTTAAATCTTTTTGGTGATTGTTAGTTTTAGCAGATAATATATATTTCTATCTACATTTTGTCTGCGTCTTATTTGCGTTTATCTTAGAATTGTAAGAGCAAGAATTTCAGAGGCACCACCATTTTTTAAAACTCGAGCACATTCCTTTAAGGTGGTTCCAGTTGTTTTTATATCATCAATTAAGATTAATCGAGATGGCGGTTGCTCTTTTAAAATAAAAACTCCTTTAAGGTTTTTTAATCTTTCCGTATAACTTAAATTTACTTGATCTTGAGTATCTTTTATTTTAAGAAGACCGGAAAAAATTTTTTGTCCAGTTTCTTGACTGATCGCCTTGGCAAAAATTTCACTTTGATTAAAACCTCTTTCAAGAAACTTTTTCTTGGTTAAAGGCACAGGCACAAGAAAATAATCTTGAAATGGGAATTTTTTTAACTCTTTACCAAAATAACTACCTAAATCAGTAAAAATTTCAAAAGCCTTACTTTTACCGAGTATGACTAAATGACGCAAATAAACATTTTCATAATCACTAAAACTAATTAAAAATTTTATTAATTGAGAATGATTTTTACTTGGGCAAATTGGAGCGACACGACGACCACACTCTAAACAACTAAAGTTGATTTCTAACTTAAAACTCTCAAAACATTTTTTACAAAGATAATTTCGGTTATAATTAAAGCAAGATAAGCAATATTTCGGTGATAAAATTTCTTGAGAAAAATGATATAATTTATTTATGATTTTGCCCTTTTTGGAAAAAAAATTTTTAAGCATTGATTTTGGCTCAGTGAATATCAAGATTGTTGAAGGGATGAAGACCAAAAATCGACTTGAAATTACTAATTTCGGTATTGTTCCTATTATCAATTTTAAAGAAATAACAGATTTTTCCTATATTTTAGAAGAAAATCTGGCGTTAATTATTAATGATTTTTTGAAAGAGACAAAGATAAAGACAAGGAATGTTTTTTTTAATATTTCGGCTCCTTATATTTTCCCAGCGAGCTTTTTAGTTCCTAATATTCCGGAAAGAAGTTTGCCACAAGTAATTAGTTTTGAGTCTCAAAAACACATCCCTCTTTCTCCGGAAGAAATAGAGATCGAATATCGCTATCTTCAGGTTGAAAGCGAAAATCAACAAGCTAAACAGTGGCTCGTTTTTCTAGCAGCTATTCCTAAAGTCTATCTTGAAAGAATAAAAAATATTGCTTCCTTAGCAAAATTAAATTTTTCTGGTTATAGTCTTGAGTATTTTAATCCTGAACCCTATTTTCAACAAAAACCTGGTAATTTTGCAATAATTGACTTTGGTCATTCTTATTCAACTTTTTATATTCTTCGGGAAAGTCAAATAATCTATGCCAATAAATTAAAATTGCGAGGTTATGATTTTTTAAGCTCAATTATGAATATTACCCAATATCCTGAAGATAAAGTTTTAGATTTGATTTTAAACCGTGGTTTTCTTTTCAATCCTGAAGAAAAGGATTTTAAAATCTTAGCTGATAATTTTTTAAAAAATATTGCTTCAACTATCCAACAAGAAATTGAGAAAATAGAAAATACATTTTTGATAATAATTGAAAAAGTTTATTGGACTGGTGGTTTATGTCTTTTAAGTGGTTTTAAAGAAGAAATGCTGAAACGACTTTCTAAATATCAACAAGATATTTTAATTCCAGCTGATTTTGTTGATGGTGAAAAGTTTCAACTTTTAAAAGAAAAGTCAGCAATTTTTTCACAAGCCGTTGGTGTTTTATTAAGAAAATTATTAGGTTAAAATAAAATAATAATAATGAAGAATTTTAATTGGAAAAATATTTTGCCTTGGGGAATGTTGATGCCGTTTTTTTTGCTTATTGGCTTTGAGTATCTTGTTGATTTTGGTCTTACTTTTTATAATAAAAGATTAAATAATGAAATTTCTCTTCTCGAAAGCAGTCTAACTCAAAAAGAAGAAGCTTTAATGCAAACTCTGAAAACTAATGAAGCCTTTTATGTTTTTTCTCAAATTGCTAATATCGTTGAGATTGTTAAAAATCGGATTTCAGTCAACTATGTTATTGATAAATTTAATAAAATTATGCCAAATTTTTTGATTATCAATGAGTTTGAGTTTAATGCCGAAACTAATGAAATAAAAATTAGGGGAGCAGTGAACAGTTGGTCGGATTATGTTCGTTTCCATTCTTATCTGACTAACTTATCTGACATTGAATTAAAATCTTTTGAATCGCCGAAACTCGAAAAAAATTTAATTAATTTTTCAATGGTCCTACTTCTAAAACCATCTTTTTACCGAGAATGAGAATCTTTCTTAAAATTATCCCCGTTATTTTAATCAGCATTATTTTTTATATTTTGATTTATAACCTTTATCCTAAATATAATGAGACAATTGGTTTAGTGAAAAGATTAAATGAATTAAAAAATAAAGAACAGGAAATTAAATCTTTGGAAAAATTAGTCAAAACTCTTTCGAGTAACGCTAACATTCAACAGCTTTTAAGCCAAAAGGAAACTTTAAATATTTGGTTGCCACGAAAACCAAAAATTGAAGAATTAATTTATTCTTTAAGCGGCCTTTATCAAAGCTTGGGTTTAGATTTCACCGGTACAAATTTTTCTTTAGAACAGCAACCCAAAAGTTTTAATCCTAATATCTTGCCTGTAGGAATTATTAATTTCCAACTTTCTGTTAATTTATCTTCAGAAAAAATAGTACCTTTTATCGATGGTTTAGAAAAGAATACGCGTCTTATGAAAATAAAGAAAGTTTTTCTTAACTCCGAAGGAAAATCAATGTTTGATGTCGAAAGTTATTACTTACCAGAAGAAAAATGAAAAATCTTTCTTTTATAGTTACAACTTTTATTTTTTTCCTGGTTTTAGTTGTGGGCGTCTTTATTTTCTTTTTCTGGCGTTTAGGAATATTAAAAAAAGAAGCTCAATTGAGTGAAAATATTTTGAATTTTAAACAGAAAACAGAGTTTGTGAGAAATTATCCTTTCGCTAATATTAATAATTATATTCGTAATTTATCTGTCCAAATTTTGCCTTTACCATCAATTAGTCCCGAAGAGATAGGTAGGCCAAGTTTATTTTAGATGAAAGAAGAATTAATTATTTCTCATTTTAAAGAAAAATATCCAGAAATTGCTAATTGGCTTTTAGAAGCTAAAGTTGCTAATTTTTCTTTTGAAGATTATCTCTTGAGTAAAGAATTAATTCCTGCCGAAGAATTTTTAGATTTTAAAGCTAAAATTTATAATTTGCCAGTAAAAAAATTTGAAATTGATGAAGTTTTACCCAAAGAAGCTTTAGCTAAGGTTCCGGAAACAACCGCGCGGAATTATAAAATTCTACCTTTAGAATTTAAAGGTGATACTCTTTATTTAGGAGTTGTTGATCCGGATTTGCCGAATCTGCAGACAAAAGTGATTGAGGTTCTTGAGAATAATTTTAAAATAAATGTTAAACTCTTTTTAATATCATTAAGGGATTTTTATGTTCATCTTGAGGATTATTCTGATTTTGAAACTGAACTTAAGAAATATGTCTTAGATTTTCGCAGTGCTACTGGAAGAAAAATCGAAGTTGAACAGCCGGTTGCCTTTGAACAAGAAGTAATTTCAGCTGAGGAAGGACCAATCATTAAACTTTTTGAACTTTTAATTAGAAAGGCAGTTGCCTTAAAAGCTTCTGATATTCATTTAGAGCCACTTCCCGATAAGGCTCGAGTGCGTTTTCGTCTCTTTGGTGATTTGAAAACTGTTGCTTATTTACCTAAGGATGTTCATTATCCCTTAGTTAACCGTGTCAAAATCCTAACCAATCTTCGTCTTGATGAAACAAGAATTACTCAAGACGGTCGATTTCGAGCTATCGTCCAAGGAAGAGAAATAGATTTTCGTGTTGGAATTTTACCAACCATCAATGGTGAAAAAGTTGCAATTCGAATTTTAGATCCACTTATTGGTCTTAAAAGAATTTCCGATCTTGGTTTAGCTGATTATCATATTGAGATTATCACGAGAAATTTAAAAAAATCCTTTGGAATGATTTTAGTAACTGGTCCAACCGGTTCAGGGAAAACAACAACTTTATATGCTCTAATTCGAGAAATCAATAAAGAAACTGTCAATATTATTAGTCTAGAAGATCCAGTTGAGTATAAACTAGTAGGAGTTAATCAGTCACAAGTCAGACCTGAAATTAGCTATACTTTTGCTAGGGGATTAAGAGAAATTTTAAGGCAAGACCCGGATATTATTTTAGTTGGCGAAATAAGAGATGAAGAAACTGCTGAATTAGCTACTCATGCTGCTTTGACTGGTCATCTTGTTTTTTCAACTTTACATACCAATACTGCCTCCGGTGCTATACCCCGTTTACTTGATATGGGAGTTAAAGTTTACTTTATTCCTTCAACTGTTAATTTAGTTATTGCTCAAAGATTAGTTCGACGTCTTTGTCCGGATTGTTTAGAAGAAAGGGAATGCTCCCAAGAAATTTTAACTGAGGTTAATAAAGTTCTTGAAGATGCGCCCCCGGCTTATAAAAATTTAAAAGTTAAATGTTTTGCCAGTCGAGGTTGCCCAAAATGTCATCAGCGTGGTTTTATTGGTCGGCTTGGTATTTTCGAAATGTTTGAGATGAATAAAGATGTGGCATTAACTGTTTTAGCTCATAAGAGTGAAGCCGAACTTTTAGAAGTTTTGAAAAAGCAAAACTTTATTTCTCTTCGACTTGATGGTATAATAAAAGCATCACAGGGTCTTGTTTCCTTAGAAGAGGTCTTTAAAGTTGCCTAAATGGACGAAAAGTTGAAAAATTATTTTGATTTTATTGTTAAACAAGAAGCTTCAGATTTACATATCATTCCTGGCAGTTTCCCGATTATGAGAAAAGACGGTGATCTTTATCCTTTGGTTCAATTTGATATTTTAACTTCCGAAGAAACAGAAAAAATGCTTTTTTCTCTCTTAGATGAAGAACTTCAAGAGAAAGTTATTAAATTTAAAGACATTGACTTTTCTTTTTCTTTAGATGAAAGAACAAGATTTCGGGCTAATATTTATTTACAAACTAGTGGTTGGGCAGGTGCTTTTCGTCATATTCCTAATGAAATTAAAAGCATTGAAGAATTAAATTTACCCCCGATTTTAAATGAATTTATTGAAAGAAGACAAGGATTTATTTTAATAACTGGTCCAGCGGGAATGGGCAAATCAACAACCTTAGCCTCTTTAATTGATGCTATTAATCATCAACGACAAGCTCATATTATTACTATCGAAGAACCTATCGAATATTTATTTACTTCCGATCGCGCCGTTATTTCTCAAAGAGAAATTCCAACCCATTCACCTAATTGGCATCGTGCTTTAAGAGCAGCCTTACGTCAAGATCCAGATGTGATTATGATTGGTGAGTTAAGAGATCCGGAATCAATCACAATTGCCTTGACCGCAGCAGAAACAGGTCACTTAGTTTTAGGAACATTGCATACGAACTCTGCTGCTCAAACTATCGACCGAATTGTTGATGTTTTACCAGAAAATCAAAAAAATCAAGGCCGACTGCAGCTGGCCTCAACTTTAATTGGCATTGTTTCACAAAGATTAGTACCAAGAATAAAAGGTGGTCGAGTTCCAGCTTGTGAGGTTTTAATTGCTAATAATGCGATTCGTAATTTGATTCGCGAAAATAAAATTTATCAAATTACTAGTGTTATTGATACAAGTTTGAGTGAAGGAATGATTTCTCTTGAAAGAGCTTTAGCTAATTTAGTTCAGATGGATGAGATTAGTTTAGAAAAAGCTATTGAATTTAGTTTAAATCAAACTAAACTCAAATACCTTCTTGAAGAATAAAAATGAAATTCGAATTTAAAGCTTTTACTCGCGAAGGAAAACTTAAAGAAGGAATAATTAGTGCTACGAGTAAAGATGAAGCTTTAAAAATTTTACAAGATCAAGAACTTCTGGTTACTTATTTAGCTGAAAAAAAGATTGAACTTAAATTTTTCTTCCAGAAACCAGGCTTAAAAGATCTTTATATTTTTACTAAACAGTTAGCTTATCTTATTAAAGCGCAAACACCTCTTGATGAGGCAATCAAAACTCTTTCCGAAATAACGACTAATAGTTACTTACGTTCGATTCTAATTGAAATCTATAATGATCTAGTTTCCGGAATAACTTTTTCTCAATCTTTAAGTCGTTTTCCTGATATTTTTAATTATTTTTATGTAGGTATGATAAAAATTGGTGAATCAGTAGGTAGTTTAGATGAAGTTTTAGATTATTTAGCTGAACATCTTAGCGCCCAAATAAGATTGAAAAATAAAATTATCCAAGCTTCGATCTACCCAGCCCTTGTTTTTATTTTGTTTATAGTCGTCCTTGTGGCTCTTTTTTATTTCATCGTTCCTCAGATTGCTAAACTTTTTATTGAAAATAATATTCCTATACCATTCATTACTAAAGTTTTTCAATTAATCGCTGATTTTCTTTTAAAATTTGGTCCCTTTCTTTTTGTAATTATCGGTTTTCTGATATATTTTTTCTATGAATATAGTCGAACGAAAGAAGGAAGAAGCAATTTATTTAAATTAATTAATGGTTTGCCAATTTTCGGTCCCTTGTTTCAAAATATTTATTCAACTCAATTTTTGGAATCTTTATATTATCTTTTAAAAGGTGGTATTCCGATTGTTGAAGCTTTGGAAATAATCCAGTCAAGCATTGCTAATTCACTTTATGAATCAGCCTTGGGTTATGTTATTGAAGATGTAAAAAGAGGTACTCCACTAAGTGAAAGTTTAAGAAATTTTCCTGAACTTTTCTCAAGCTTAATCGTTGAAGGAATAAGAACAGCTGAAAAAACAGGTCAATTAACTGAAGTTATTTTAACAATTTATTCTTTCTATAACGAAACAGTTGAAAATCAAGTAGCTAACCTTAGTGAGGCTATTCAACCTATTTTGATTATTATTTTAGGTTTAGGTCTCGGTCTTTTAGAAGCCTCACTTCTTATTCCTTTGCTCAATTTAACAAAATACATCCAAAACTTCTAAAATGATTTTTTTTATTTTCGGTTTATTTTGGGGGTCATTTTTAAATAATATTGCTTTAAGGTTAGAAAAGAATGAAGATTTTTTGTTTTCCCGATCAAAATGTCCTTTTTGTGGAAAAATCTTGCGATGGTATGAATTAATTCCTATTCTAAGTTTTTTTTTACAAAAAGGGAGATGTCGTCAATGTCAAAATAAAATTTCTATAAGATATCTGTTGGTAGAAATTTGCACTGGTCTTTGGGTTTTTCTTTTAGCTTTTGCTTTAAAAACAACATTAACACCAATCTCTCTTTTCGAATTTATTTTTTATTTGATTTTTTTTAGTATTCTTTTTGTTTTAGCACTTTATGACTGGCGGACTTTTTTAGTTGATGATCGGTTGATTATTTTTGGTCTGATAATTGGTTTTTTGTTTAATTTAGTTAAAAATTTTTTGAAAATTTTTCCTCGAGATTTCTCTTACTTATTAAATTATTTTTTTAACTTGGGTAAATTTGAATGGTTAATAACTCCTTTTTTTATTAGTTCAATTTTTCTTTTAATCTTTCTAATAACCAAGGGTAGAGGTCTTGGTTTTGGTGATGTTCAAGTTGCTTTTTTAGTTGGTTTTTTCCTTAGACCAGGTGATAGTTTGTTGACAATTTTTCTTAGTTCTTTTTTTGGTTCAATTTATGGTTTATTGCTTTTCTTGAAAAATAAAAATCTTAAACAACCGATACCTTTTGTTCCATTTATTTTTTTAGGTGCATTAACGACAATTGTTTTCGGAGAAATAATCTCTAAATTTTATTTTCAATTTATGATATAATTTTTTTTATGATTACTAAAGAGCAAATTGAACATTTAGCGAAATTAGCGAGATTAAAATTAAATGAAGAAGAAATTGTTAAGTTGACCAAAGAGCTAACTGAAATTTTAAATTATGTTGAAAAGATTAATGAGTTGAATTTAGATAATCTTCCGGCTTTGACAAATATTTTAGAAAATTTAAAATTGCGCAATGATAAAACACAGGACTTTTCAAGTCAAGAAATAATCAAAAATTTTCCTGAAAAAGAGAGAGGTTATTTAAAAGTTCCTAAAATTTTGGAAAAATGAAAAATGCTTATCAAAAAACCACCAATTGTAGTAGTTTTAGGCCATATCGATCATGGCAAGACAACTTTACTTGATGCAATTCGAAAGACAAATATTGCTTTTAAAGAAGCTGGCGGAATTACCCAAAAAATTGGCGCTTATGAGGTTATTTTTAATAATGAAAAAATAACTTTTATAGACACTCCTGGTCACGAAGCCTTTAATCGCTTAAGAGAAAGAGGTGTTAAAGTTGCTGATCTTGGTATTTTAGTTATTGCTGCTGATGAAGGTGTTAAAGAACAAACCAAAGAAAGTTTAGAATATTTAAAAGGAGCTAATTTACCTTTTATTATTGTTTTAACTAAGATTGATAAAAAGGAAGCTGATTCCCAAAGAGTCATTGCTCAATTAGTTGAATTAGGAGTGATGCCAGAAAAATGGGGTGGGGAAGTGCCTTTAATTGAGGTTGCTGCTCTTAAAGGTCAAGGTTTGGATGAACTTTTAGAAACTTTAATTCTTTTAAGGGATATTTATGATTTAAAAGTTGAAACTGAAAAACCTGGTCAAGGTTTTATTTTAGAAGCTTTTAAAGATGATCGCCGCGGAATTTTAGCTTCAGCTATTGTTAGTGAAGGCAAAGTAAATTACGGAGATTATTTGATTACTAAAACTGCTTTTTGTAAAATTAAAATTTTTGAAGATGATTTAGGCAACAAGATCCAAGAAGCCTATCCTTCAAAACCTTTTTTAGTTGGCAATTTTAATGCTTTACCCTTAGTTGGCGAAACTTTTGAAATTGGTCAGTTTGAAGATATAAAAAAGATCCAGGAAAAATTAAAAGCCATCGAAGAAGCTTTAAAGAAAAAGATCATTTTTGAGATCGAAAAACCAGAAGGTGAATATCTTTTAATTTTAAAAGCTGACCATATTGGTAGTTTAGAAGCTTTAGAAAATATCTTTGAAAAAATTGCTAAAGAAAAAAAACTTAATTTAAGAATTATTAAAACAAGCTTAGGTAGCTTGACCTTTGAAGATGTTAATTTGGCAAAGGATTTAGGAGCTATTTTAATAAGTTTTAATGTTAAAAATAAAAAAGAGATTCTGGATATGATTAAAAATTTCAATCTTGTTTTTTTTGAAGGCAATGTTATTTATGAATTGGAGGAGAAATTTTTAAATTATTTAGAAGAAATAAAAAGTGGTGTTTTTATACCAAAAGGTGAACTTGAAGTTTTAGCGACTTTTGGAAGAACAAAAACTAAAAAGACAATCGGTGGCCGTGTCACTCTTGGAAAATTAAGGATTAATCAAAGAGTTGTTATTTTAAGAGATGATAATAAAATTGGCTACGGTAAAATTATTAGTATTGAAAAAAATAAAATCCCTACTGATGAAGTCGGCGAAAATGACCTTTGTGGTTTAATAATTGAAACAATTAAAGATATTGAAGTTGGAGACAAAATAATTACCAATCCTTAGTCATTAGAGATTCAAGAAGAATTCATATTATAAAATGCTATAGCGAAATATAATCGGATCAGCTAATCAATAAAACTTTCTTATTATTAATTTTAATAGCCGTGAAATTAATTTTCTTAAACTAATGATGTTTGTTTCTCTAAGAAAATATGATAAAATAAAATTATAAGATTCAAACCTGGAGATTATTAAGCAAAGTTTTTTAGCTCCAGGCTCTCGCTTTACTTGGGCCTGTAGCTCAGTTGGTAAGAGCGCCGCTATGGCATGGCGGAGGTCAGGGGTTCGAGTCCCCTCAGGTCCACAAAATTAAAAACTTTGAGCGTCGATTTCAATTTTTTCAATATCAATATCCTCTAATAGTTTTTTCAGATTAAAATCTAAATCATCTTCAACCTTTAAAATTAACTCTAAAAAGAATCTTTTTTTGATTTTTAAAGGACGAGAAAAAATTGGGCCAATAATTTCCAGTTGCAGATTTTTGTTTTTTAAATTATTTTTAATCTCAGTTAATTTCTTTTGAATTTTTTGTAGATTAGTTGAGCCTTCTTTTAAAATGACCAGTCTTTGGTAAGGAGGTAATCTATTAATTTCTCTTTCTTTAAGAAGATCGTCAATAATTTCTCCATTTTTGATTTTCTTTTCAATTGCTGGATTTATAATTTCAGAAAGCAAAAATATTTTTTGAGTTCTTAATGAAAAAAATTCTAAAATTCTTAAAAATTTTTCTTTTAAAAATAAATCAGCAGAAAAGTAAAATTGAGAAAAATTAATAAAGAAAAAAGCTTGAGCACTAATTTCTGGATTCAGTAAATAGAGACTGCCAACTAAATCAGCAGCTGAGGAGTTTTTAAATAAATTAATAATTTTCTTTTCATCTTTTTTTAAAAACAAAGCTGGCCGATTTATTTTTAAAAGAAAATTGTAAATTGCCTCAGCCCCTTTTTGAAGTGAAATAAATTCTGTTTTTTGCTGACAATAGGGACAAAATTCTGGAAAATTATATTTTTTGAGACAGAAATGGCAATAAAAAAGATTTTCACTTAGCGTTAAAGGATTTTCACATAAGGAACATTTAAGAACAAAATGACAGTTTTGGCAAATTACTCGTTGGCTAAAAGATTTTTGGGGGACAAAAATTATTGTTTTTTTAAATTCTTTAATTTTGTCTTCAAATTCTTGAAAGCTAATTCTTTGAAAATCAATTTTTATTTTTGGTTTTAAATTTAAATTTTTAATTAGCCAAAAAGAAGGAAAATTGCCAATGGCTAAATATTCGATTTTATTGATTTCAGCAAATTTTAAAAATATTTTCCGATAGTCAAAATAGGGTTCTTTAAAAAATTCTTTATAAAAAATCGAACCTTCTTCATAAACAATTATTTGCTCTAAAAATTGCCAAGGTAGAAAAATTCCGTTCTTGGTCGCTAAAAAAACTTCTTTATTTTTAGCAATAATTTTAGGAATTAATTCAAGAAATTTTTTTGCCGAGATTTTTGAGGAGATAATATTGTTAATTGCAAATTTTTCCGATAAAAAATTTAAATAGTTGTCTTGCGGAACAATAATTAAAGTTTTTTTATTTAAAAAATCATTTTTTTCTAAAAAAGGTTTATATTTTAAAGAAAAAAATGAATTTGTTTGACTGTTTTTAAAATTTTTCTTTTTTTGGAAAATTAAATTTTTATAAGGAAAAAAATTTAAAAGCGATGAGCTTAAAGAAAGGTTGGCATAATTTTTCAACCAATGAGCTAAATTGATTTGATAAGGAAAGATTAAAGGATTTTCATTAATTATTTTTAAAACTGGTTTAAGTTCAATTTTTTCTTTTTTTAAAAAATATCTTTTTCTTTCAATCGGGTTTATTTTAAGAACATAACCATAAATTTTTTTCTTGCCAAATTCAACCTGAACTAAAGAGCCCTCTTTGATTTTCTTTCTGGTAAAATAGGAAAAACAATCAGGAGTTTGAGAAGGTAAGCGAATTAATGGTATAATATCTATAATTAAATATTTTTTTAAAGCCATGATTTTTAAAGTTGGTATTGATTTAGGGACAGCTAATACTAATGTTTATTTACCCGGTAAAGGCGTAGTAATTACTGAACCGACAGTTGTTGCTTATGATGAAAATTCTCAAAAAATTTTAGCTGTTGGTTATGAAGCTAAGGAGATGATTGGTAAAACTCCTCAACAAATAAAAATTTATCGTCCTTTAAAAGAAGGAGTTATTGCTGATTACCGGGCTACCTTAGCTATTTTAAGATATTTTTTAAATAAATTAAAATTAACAAAATTTTTTAAACCGATTTTAGTTGTTTCCGTACCTGCTGGGATTACTTCAACAGAAAGACGAGCAATAATTGATGCTGGACTTGAAGCTGGAGCCCGTGATGTTTTTCCTATCAAAGAACCTCTTTTAGCGGCTTTAGGAGCAGAAATGTCTATTCAAAGTCCTTTAGGAAATATGATTGTCAATATTGGAGGCGGAACAACCGAAGTTGCAGTTATTTCTTTAGGCGGAATTGTTACTTTCGAATCATTAAAAATTGCTGGTGATAAAATGGATGAAGCAATTAAAGAATATTTGCGAAGGAAATTTAATTTAGCCATTGGTGAAAAAACAGCTGAAAAAATTAAAATTGAGATTGGTTCGGCATTAACCTCTTTTAAAAATAACCACAGTGAGTTAAATCTTGAGGTAAGTGGTGTTGATATTATCAGTGGTCTTCCAAAGCAAATTAAACTTTATTCTTCACAAGTGGCCGAATCATTACAAAAAGAACTACGTGAAATTGTTAATGGAATTAAAAGAGTTTTAGCTATTACCCCACCTGAGTTAGTCGCTGATGTTATGCAAAATGGAATGGTGCTTTCTGGTGGTGGTTCTTTATTAAGAGGTTTAGACATTTTGGTTTCTCAGCAAACCGGTGTTAAAGCTTTTGTTGCTGATGATCCTTTATATGCAGTTGCTCGGGGGACGGGCAAAGTCTTGGAAAAAATAGATTTATATAAAAAA
Organism: Minisyncoccota bacterium; assembly: GCA_938036275.1. Classification (GTDB taxonomy): domain Bacteria; phylum Patescibacteriota; class Minisyncoccia; order UBA6257; family HR35; genus CALHPI01. The sequence goes on along the minus strand of CALHPI010000004.1, from coordinate 16,141 downwards.
GTTGTGCAAGCTCATCTTTAATGATTCTTGGTAACGAAAAACAAAAGAAATTTTTAGAAGAATTATTGTTTAATTTTGAGCAAGCAACGATTTTGCTGATCGGCCCTGAAGGGGTAGGGAAATTTTCTTTGGTTAAAGAATTGTTAAAAGGAAAAAAAGATTGGGAAATAATTTTTCTTCAAGCTGAAGATAAAAATTTTAAAATTGAAACTGCTCGCCTAATAGCTTCCTTAAGCAACTATAAAACTAAAAAAAGAATTGTAGTTGTTGATGACATTCATAAATTTCAACTCCAAGCTCAAAATACTCTTTTAAAAACTTTAGAAGAAGCACCGTCAAAAACGATTTTTATTTTAATTACCCATCGTTTACAGAGAGTTCTTACCACAATTCGTTCGCGAAGCATTTTAATTAAATTCAATTTAGTTGACAAAGAAAAAGTTTTTGAATTTTTGAAAGCGCAGGGTTATCAATCTGAAGAAATTGAGATGGCTTACCAATTTTATCCTGGTCAACCCGGAAAAATGTTACGATTTTTAGAAACAAAAAATAAAATCAATCTTTTCCGCCAATTTATGACGGCTCCGATCCCGGGCAAATTAAGTTTACTTGAGGAACTGAAAAATTATTTTTCCTTAACTGAATTTTTAGAATATTATCTTCTGTGGCTGAGAAAAAATTCGCTTGAATCAAAAAATATTCTATTAATTAAAAAATTGCTCGATCTTTATGGAGAGAGTGAAAATAATCTTAATTTCGAAATTCAATTAACCAATTTGATTTTACATCATGGATAATGCTTGGCAAACTTTAAAAAAAATTATTTTGATCTTAGTTCTAGTTTATTTTTTAGCATTTCTATTTGAAACAGATTTTTTATTAAGTTTAGCTCAAACTAAACCGAAGTTTGATTTTAGTCGGTATCTTTATAAAATTTTAAACTTAAAATGATTGAGGATTTTAAAAAAAATTTACAAAAAATTAAAAATGAACTTGAGGAAAAAATCAAAGCGATTCGCGGTCATCGCCTTTCTTTAAGTTTTTTAGAAAATCTAAGAGTCGAAATTTATAATCAGGATTTTACCTTAAAATCCTTGGGTTTTTTATCCCAGCTTGATCCTTTAACCTTTCGTTTTGATCCTTATGATCAAAGTTCGTTAGCGGAAATTGAAAAATCGCTTAGTCAAAGAAAACAAACCTTTACTTTAATAAAAGAAAAAAATAGTCTGGTGATTAAATTTCCTCCTTTAACCGAAGAGTTGAAAAAAGAAATTTTAAAATCTTTAACATCTCTTAAAGAAGAAATGAGGATCAAAGCCAGACTTTTACGTGATGATTTTTTGAAAGAATTAAAACAACAAAAGGAAGCTAAAAAAATTTCTGAAGATAATTTTTACAAAACTAAAGAGAACTTAGATAAAGCTGTCCAAGAGTTTAATGAAGAGGTCGAGAAGATTTTCAGTCAAAAAGAAAAAGAAATTCTCGGATGACAATCGTTTTATTTTTATTCTTTTTAAGCTTATTGATTGTTGCTCATGAAATTGGTCATTTTTTAGCTGCCAAGAAATTAGGAGCCATCGTTGAAGAGTTTTCGGTAGGTTTTCCACCAAGAATTTTTTCGCGAAGAATTAAAGAAACTGTTTATTCAATTGGTATCATTTTATTTGGTGGTTTTGTTAAATTAAAAGGCGAAGATAATCCTAATGATTTAGCCGGTTTTTTGTATTTATCACCAAAAAGAAAATTATTAATTGTTTCCGCAGGAGTTTTATTTAATATTCTGTTAGCCTATTTTCTTTTTGTGTTTAGTCTATCTTTAGGTTATCCCGTTGAAAGTCAAAAAATTTTTGTTAGTGGTTTTGTTAAAAGAAATTCCGAAGTGGCACAAAAATTTCAGATCGGTGATGAAATTCTAGCTGTTAGATTTAAGGGTCAGGAATATAAGTTTAAAAATCTCCAAGAACTTTCGCAGTTTTTAAAAGCAAATCAGGGTCAAGAAATAGAATATATTGTTTCTCGTCAAGGACAAATTTTGACTCAACAAGTTAAAATTCCAGCTGGAATTTATTTAGCCAATTTTACTTCGAAAAAGGAAAAATTCCCACATAATTTTCTTTTAGCTTTTAATAAAACCTTTGAGAATTTTAAAAAAATAATTTTGGGTTTTGTCGAACTAATAAAAAGTCTTTGGCGCCAGGAAAAAGTTAATTTAGAAATAATTGGTCCGATTGGAATTTATAATTTATTTGATTATTTTAAAAATTTCGGTTGGGGTTATTTATTTTACTTTCTCGGTGTCCTTTCTTTAAATTTAGCTTTTATTAATTTTCTACCTTTCCCAGCTCTGGATGGTAGTCGAGCTTTATTTATTCTTTTGGAAATTTTTGGTAAAAAATTAGATTATCGCCAAGAGGAAATTATCCATCGTCTTGGTTTTATCTTTCTTCTCTTTTTACTTTTAGTCGTTAGTTTAAAAGATATTTTACAACTTTTAAAACCATGATTAAGGAAAAAAATTTTTCGGAGTGGTATTTAGAGACTATTATCAAAGCTGATTTAATTGATTATGGTCCAGTTAAGGGAACAATCATTTTTAAACCTTATGTTTATCGAATTTGGGAAAAACTTCAGTCCCTGGTTGATAACGAAATTAAAAAATTGGGTGTTCAAAATGTTTATTTTCCGATTTTTATTCCTGAGAGTTTGTTAAGAAAAGAAAAAGAACATTTTGAAGGTTTTACTCCTGAAGTTGCCGTGGTTACTTATGCTGGTGGTGAGGAGCTTCAGGAAAAACTCGTTGTCCGGCCAACTTCAGAAACAATCATGTATCTTTATTTTGCTAAATGGATAAAATCTTATCGCGATCTACCTTTTTTGATTAATCAATGGACCAATGTGATTCGCTGGGAAAAAAGACCCTTTCCTTTTCTAAGAAATACTGAATTTTTATGGCAAGAGGGACATACAGCTCATCGCGATCATAAGGAGTCTATAGATTTTGTTTTAAAAGTTTTAAAGATGTATGAAGAAATTTATCAAAATGTTTTAGGAATTTATGGTTTTGCTGGTAAAAAATCTGAATCAGAAAAATTTGCTGGTGCGTTAGCAACTTATACTTATGAAATTTTGCTTCCTGATGGTAAAGCTTTGCAAGGTTGCACCTCTCATGATTTAGGTCAAAATTTTTCTAAAGTTTTTAATATTCGCTTTCAGGATCAAGATAAAAAATTAAAATATGTTTGGCAAACTTCTTGGGGTATAACAACTCGAGCTTTAGGAGCTGTTATTGCTCTCCATGGCGATGATCATGGTTTAGTTTTACCACCAAAAGTTTCACCTTATCAAGCAGTAATTGTTCCTATCTATGGTCGAGCAAATAAAAAGAAAATTAATAATTTCGCTCAAGAAATTCAAAAAGAAATTCCCGAATCTTATTTTGATGTTAGTTCAAAAACTCCCGGTTATAAATTTAATTTTTGGGAATTAAAAGGTGTGCCTTTAAGGATTGAAATTGGTGAAAAAGAAAGACTAACTAAAAAATTAACTATTTATCGTCGCGATAATCAACAAAGATTTTCCTTAACCAAAGAAGAGTTAAAAAATAATTTAGACAATATTTTTAAAGAAATAGAGGATAATCTTTTAGAAAAATCAAAAAGATTCACTCTTAATAATACATTTAGTGTTAGTTCTTATGATGAATTTAAAAAAATTCTTGCCACTAAAAGAGGTTTTCTGAAAGCTTTTTGGTGTGAAAATAAAAAATGTGAGGCTAAAATAAAAGAAGAAACAAAAGCAACAACAAGATGTTTGCCAATTCAAGATTCAAGAAACAAGATTCAAGAAACAAGAAGCAAGAAATACAAATGTATTTATTGTGGTCGCAAAGCTAAAAATGAATGGCTTTTTGCTCAAAGTTATTAATGATTAAAATCAAAAGTAATTTATGGATAGCTATTGATCTGGGAACTTCAGTAACTAAGGTTTATCTTAAAGAAATTGGTATTTGGCAAGAATTGCCAACAGTGATTGCTTTAAACAAAAGAAACCGAACTATTATAGCTCTTGGTGAAGAAGCAAAAAAAATGATTGGTCGTAATCCTCAAAATATTGAAGTTATCCGCCCTGTTTTAAGAGGCGTCGTGACTCATTTTGATGAAGCTTTATTTTTTTTAGAAGCAGTTCTTAATAAAATTAAAAAAGAATATTTTTCTTTATGGGGAACAAAACTTTTAGTTGGTATCCCCTTAGATTTAACTGAAGTTCAGAAAAAGGGCGTGATTGATGTTGGTCTGGGAGCTGGCGCCAAAGAAGTTTATTTAGTTGAAGAACCAGTGGCAGCAGCTTTAGGAGCTAATTTAGATATTGATGAAGCTAAAGGAATTTTGATTGTTGATATTGGCGGTGGGACAACAGATATTGCTTTAATTTCTTTGGGCGGTGTAGTTTTAGGTAAAAGTTTAAGGATTGGCGGTGATACTTTCAATGAATCAATTATTGATTATTTAAGAACTAAGTATGGTTTAATTATTGGCGAAGGTCAAGCGGAAGAGGCTAAAATTCAAATTGGGACGATTTTGCCTAAGGGTAGCAGTAGTTTTCTTTTAAAAGGTCGAGATGTCTTAACCGGACTTCCTAAAGAACATCCGTTTACCAGTCAAGATTTAAGAGAAAGTATCGTTGAAAATCTTGAAGATATTGCTATTGTTTTAAAAGATATTATTAATCTTACTCCTCCTGACCTTTTAGGTGATGTGAGTTCCTTAGGTATCTATCTTTCGGGCGGCGGTTCATTGATTGAAGGTATTGATAATTTCTTAGAAAAAGAAACTAAACTGAAAATAAATTTAGTTGATGAACCAAAATATGCAGTTATTCGTGGTCTTGGTAAAATTTTGGAAGATTTTAAACATTACGAAAAACTTTTAGTCAATGTTTAAGAAAAAAATAAAAAATTTTTTAATCATTACCAGTTTGGCGGTGGTGATTTTTCTATTAAGTAGCCGAACTATCTTAGCTCAAGCTGAAGAAACGCTTTTTTCTTGGTCTTTAAATTTTCAAAAAATAATTCAAGATTTTTTTAAAAGATTTCGTCCTACTTCTCAAGATATTTATAAAGAAAAATACTACGAACTTTTACAAGAACTAGCTAAATTAAAACTTACCCTTAAAAGTCTTAAAGAAACAGATATTGTTAAAATTCAACAAAAATACCAGGCCGATTTCCAAGAAGTTAAAGTTATCAAGAAAGATGCCTTAGGTAATTATTATCTTGAAAATTTCCCTGGTATTGCTGAAGAAATGATTGTTCTTGATAAAAACTGGCTTTTAGTTGGTCGGATTGTCAAAGTTTTTAAAAATTATTCATTGGTACAATCTTTAGAAACCCCTAATTTAGAATTTAATGTTACGGATATTGAAGGCAATCTTCTTGGTTTAGCTAAAACAATCTCTAATGGCTTTTTAGAAGTAAATTTTGTCGATCCCCAAATGAAAATTAATGTCAATGATTTCGTTTTAACTGAAAAAGGTATTTTTCCTTCGGGTTTAGTTGTTGGCTCAGTTGTCAAAATTTATCGAAATCAATTTAATCAAAAAATTATTGTCAAAGCAGTTTTTGATCCTGAAAGCTCAACCTTTTTAGTTATCAAAAAATGATTTTTGATTTTTTCTTGATTCTTATTTTCCAACCGATTCTCGGTTCTTTTTTCTTTTTTCTCGCGCCTCTTCTTTTTGATTTTTTTAAAAATAGGCTGAAAGAATTGAATTTCAAAATTTTTGTTTATTCTTTTTTGACCGATTTAATTTTCCTCAAGCCTTTAGGATTTTTTTTGCTTTTAGCCTCACTGTCTTTTTTGCTACTTTCCTTTTTAGAAAAATTTTTAAGTTATCACAAGTTTTATCAGTATCTTCTTTTTTTAATTCTTTTTAATATTTTTTTTCTTAGCAGTTTTTTTTATTTAGCCAGTCTTAAAATTAATTGGCAAGTCTTTATTAAAATTTTTCTTTTTAATTTAATTTTTCAGATAATTTATTTGGTAATTAAAAACTTACTTTTGGCTAAATGATTGATGAAGAAATTCTCTTTAGTTTAAACGGGGCTAAAATTAAGTCGAGCAATTTTAAAAGTCGGAATTATTTTATTTTTATCTTTTTTGTGATTGTCTTACTTGCTACTACTTATTTTTTTTATCTTCAATTTTTTGAAAAAGAAAAATTACTCAAACTCGAAGAAAATATCAAGACAACAGTTTATTTTTCTTTTCCGCCGCGGGGCAATATCTATGATCGTAACGGCAAACTTTTAGCTTCTTCAGAACAAGTTTTTGATGTCTATCTTGATTTAGAGAAAGTTCCGACTGAATTTAATTTTCAGGAAATATTATCTTCAGGAAGATTTTTTTATCGCGGCCATCAATTAATCGTTCGGAATCTGCCTAAGGAAGTAGCTCTTAATCTTTTAGCTAATAAACCAGACTTTATGGAAATTATTCCTTCTTTTAAAAGAAAATATTTAGCTCATCAAGAAGTAGGTAATCTTTTTGGTTATGTTGGTTTTCCTGGGTCAACTTCAAAATATCATCCGGAAGAATTTGTTGGTCAGGCTGGCTTAGAGCTTAGTTATCAGGATTATTTAGGTGGTCGCTTGGGCGAGATTGTTTATCAAAAAACTAAAAATGGTTTAAAAAAGACCAAAGAAATTGCTGTTCAACCAGGCAAAAATTTGTTTTTGACCATTGAAGCTGATTTTCAAAAAAGAGTCTATGAACTAATGGCAGATTATTTTCATAAAAATGGTTATCAAAGTGGTACTTTTATTGCTTTAAAGCCTAATACTGGTGAAATTATCTCTTTGATTTCTTATCCATCCTATGATCCTCAATGGTTTTTAGAAAATCCTCAAAAAGTAACTCAGGTTTTAAATGATAAAAATTATCCCCTTTTTAATCGCGCCATTAGCGGTCTTTATGCGCCAGGTTCAACAGTTAAGCTCATTGTTGCTGCCGGAGCTTTAGAAGAGAAAATTGTTAATCCGGAAACAAAAATTTATGCTGGTGGAGAAATTAAAATTCCCAATCCTTATTTTCCAGGAAGATATTCAGTCTTTAAAGATAATAAGGTTCATGGCTGGACTGATATTTATAAAGCTATTGCTGATTCCGTCAATGTTTATTTCTATGTTGTTGGTGGTGGCTATCCTTATCCTTCCGAAGAGATTCCAATTAAAGAAGGTTTAGGAATTGATCGTTTGCTTAAATATTGGCGGTTATATAATTTAGGTCAAAAGTCCGGAATTGATCTTGTTGGTGAAAAAGAAGGATTTTTACCTTCACCAGAAACAAAAGCTCGCAATCTTTTTGATAAAGTTTGGCGTCTAGGCGATACTTATAATGTGGCTATCGGTCAAGGTGATCTTTTAGTTACACCTTTACAAATTGCTCTTTGGACAGCAGCTATGGCAACCAACAAAATTTACCAGCCGTTCCTAGTTCAAAAAATTACCGATGAAAATGGAAAAATTATCTTTGCGAGACAACCAAAAATTTTAAAGGAAAATTTAATTAAAGAAGAGAATTTAAAAATAATTCAAAAGGCAATGCGACTAACCGCGACTCAAGGAACAGCTAAAGCTTATTTAAATGATTTGCCAGTTGCTGGTAAAAGTGGAACCCCAGAAATCTATGGTAAAAAGAAATTAAATGCTATTTTTACTGGTTATTTGCCTTATGATAAACCAGAAATAGTGATGACTCTTTTAATTGAAGATGTTCCTCTTGGTTCAATTGCGACTTTACCTTTATATCGGGAAATTGTCAAAGCTTATTTAGAATTAAACTATGGAAGAGATTCTTTTTGAAAAACCAAATTTGACCGCCGAAGAAAAATATTTAATCGAGCCATTTTTTACTAATCTCGATAAATCAGTTTATGGAGCCCTTCTTTTACCACCTGAAGTCATTGGTGCTTTGTGTTCACGAACAAGTCGCAGTAAAGATGATCTGCGTTTAGTTTTTTTAAATGAATTTGTCAAACCATTTTTAGAAACTGAATATGGTAAGAGCTTACGAGCTTTAGTTGACTTTTTTCATCAATATCCTCCCGAGATGATTTTTGCTAATTCTAAAGCCAGGGAATTTTATATTAAATGGTTAGCTGAGTATGGCGATGATTCTATTGCGCAAATGTCGGGAATCCATTTAATTTATTCAGCACTATCCCAGATCGCTATTAAGCATATTGAAAATCAAAGAATTGGTTTAGCACCAATCGAGAAATCAACCCGCTATATAGATTTTTCTAAAAAAGTTAATGATCATTATCTTTACTTTACGCCTCCAGAAATTGAAAAATTTGGTTTAAAATCAGAATATGAAAAAACAATGGATTTTGTTTTTGAGACCTACCTTTTCCTTTTTCAAAGATATTTTGACTATTTAAAGAAAAAATATCCTCAAGAAAAAGAGATTGTTCTAAAAACAAAAACTTTTGATGTTATCAGAAGTATTTTGCCAACTTCAACTCTAAGTCAGTTAGCTCTTTTTGGTAATGGTCAAGCATTTGAATATTTAATTAATCGTTGCTTAGAACATCAACTCGAAGAAATAAAGTGGGCAGGGAAAAGAGCTTATGAAGAGCTTAGTAAAGTAATTCCTGCTTTTTTAAGAAGAATTGAAAAAGAAGAAAGTAGAGAGTATCGACGCTATTTAGGTGAAAGAAGTCAAAAAGTTAATGAGGTTTTAAGAGAAATCAAATTTTCTTCAGAAATAGTTAAAGAAGGAAAAGTTATGCTTTTAGAATATGATGCTGACGGTGAAGATAAAATAATTGCTGGTCTTTTATATCCAGAGTTAAAAGAACCTTTCCTCAAAATTCTTGAAAGAGTTAAGAAATTATCTCTTGGCGAGAAAGAAAAGATTTTAGAAAAAATTTTAAAAGAAAGAAAATACCGTTGGTATAAAGTTCCTCGAGCTTTTGAGAATGTTTATTTAAGGTTTGAAATTGTAACTAATATTGGTGCCTGGCGAGATTTGCAAAGACATCGGATGCAAACCGAGTTTCATCAAAAATTTAATATTTATAATGGTTATTATGTGCCTTTGGAATTAAAAGAGATTAATTTAGATAAAGAGTTTGTTGAGGCTATCAAAAGAATCGAAGAGATTTTTGAAAAAATAGAAAAATTTGATAGTAATGTTGCTCAATATGCTGTTAGTTTTGCTCATAAAATAAGATTTGTTCAATATCAAAATTTAAGACAATTCTTTTGGGAAACAGAACTAAGAACAATAGCACAAGGTCATCCCGATTATCGCCAAATTGAACAAGAAAAAGCAAAAATTATTCAAAAAATTTATCCTTTAGTTTCTAAATATCTTTTAGTTGATTTTAATGACTATGATTTTGCGCGTCGGCAAACTGTTGAGAAAATTGATAAGAAAGAGAAAGAATTAAAAAATTTGTTAAAATAAATAAAAGGTCATAATTAATATTTATTTTTTAAGATGAACAACCATTTATATAACCTCTATTCACAATTAGTCCAAGATCGTCGCAGTATTTATCGTATCCAAAAATTTTATCTTCGAGATGCTCGCGGTTGTAAAAAATGTCAAGATTTCTGGAAAAAAATTTTAAAAGAAAAAGAAGCTAACACTCAAGTCATTCTACAATTAATAAAGAATCATAAGTAAAATTTGCTTTTTGGTATAATTAAAAAATAAAAGCCAGCGTAGTTCAGTGGAAGAACGCTTCCATGGTAAGGAAGAGGTCGTGGGTTCGATCCCCACCGCTGGCTCTTAAATTTTGTGTTTATGTCGGTATTAAATAAAATCAAGAAATGTCAGAAAAATTAAAAGAGATCGAAGCTAAACTCCGCACTCTTTTTTCTTTATGGGTTGATCCGCAAAAGGTCGCTCAGTTACAAATCAAAACCGCAGTTGATGAAAGAGGTGTTTTAGTTGAAATTACTGGGCCAAAAGATGTTTTGAGTTTGATTATTGGTAAAAAAGGCTCAACAATTAATGCAGTTCGGCGCATTGCTAAAAGTATTGGCGGTTCCTTAGGAGCAGCTATTTCTTTAAAAGTTAATACGCCCAGATGATAAGTTATGAGTTAGCTATTCAAATTTTAGAAGCAATTTTATTAGCAAGCCGGACCAGAATCAAAAAGTCAACCTTAGCTCAATTTTTTTCGGGTTTTGATCTTCAAGAATTAGTAAAATTAGCTAATCAGAGATATAAAAATTTCGGCTTTTTTATTTACGAGGATAAAGATAGCGTCGAATTGGTGACTCGGCCCGAATTAGCTTCTTATTTAATTAATTTTTTTGGTCTTAAAGAAAATGAATCTCTGCAAGATTTTTTAGAAGTTTTAGCTATTGTTGCTTACGGTGGTCCCCTTAGTTTGGCGGAAATCAATCGCTTACGAGGTAAAAAATCATTTTTTATTCTTAAAGCACTTGTTGCTGAAGGCTTTATTCAAAAAGAAAAAAAATTTTATCGTGTCAGCAATAAATTTTTAAAAATTTTAGGTTTTCGTCATGAAAAAGACTTGCCTGATTACCAGAAGTTAAGAAAAGAACTCAAAGGTGAAAAATAATGATTTTCTTATTTCTTTTGCTAAGTTTTTTTTATTTACCAACTCCGGCAGATTTTAAGAGCAAAGATCAAGATGTCTTTTTTAAATTAGAAAATTTTAGCAGTCAGGAAAGAAATTGGTTAAATTTAAATCCCGAAGAATTTTCTGCTTCAGCAATTTTAGTCAAAGAATTGTCCGGTAAAACTCTTTTTGAAAAAAATAGTTACCAGCCACGACCAATAGCTTCTTTAACGAAACTAATGAGCGCTTATCTTGCTTTTTTAATTTATCAACCTGATGATATTTTTGTTTTTGATGAAGAATCTCGTTCTCAACCAGGTGAAGTTGGCAATTTTGCCCGTGGTGAAAAAATTAGCCGTGATGAAATTTTAAAAGCTTCGCTGGTTGCTTCGAGTAATGATGCTATCTATCTTTTAGCGAAAACTTATGGTTTAACTAATTTTGTTGAGTTAATGAATCAAAAGGCTCGTGAGTTGGGGATGACTAAAGCTGAATTTGTTGATCCGATGGGTATTAGTCAAAAAAATGTTGCCAGTGCTTATGATCTTTATTTATTAATTGAAAAAATTTACAGTCAATTTCCAGAAATTTTAAATTTTTCGACTTTAGAAAAAGTTATGATTAACAGAAAAATTTTATGGACGACAAATCTTCTTTTGCCGAAATATAAAAAAATCATTGTTGGTGGCAAGACCGGTTTCACCCAAGAAGCTGGCGAATGTTTATTAATGGTTTTAAAATTTAATAATTCACCCTTTGTAAGTTTAATAATTTTGAATTCCCAAGATCGCTTTGGTGAAGCGGAAAAAATTATTCAAGCTTTAAAAAATTATTATGGAGATTAATAGTTTTTTAAATTTAGTTAAAGTTTTAAGTGTCAGCAGTTTAAGTTTTTTAATTGCTTTATTTTTAGTACCTCTTTATTTGAAAATTGCTTGGAAATTTAAATTAGGTGATAAACCCCATCGTCATGATGCTCCTATTGCTACTGAAACTTTAAAAGAAAAAGCTGGCACTCCAACTATGGCTGGAGTAATTATTTGGTTGCCACCACTTCTTTTAGCTTTTTTATTTTTAGTTTTGCGACCCTGGATTAATCTTTTTGAATTTTTAAATTTTGTTAATCGCCGGGAGACTTATTTGCCTTTAGCCGGTCTTTTTTTAGGAGGTTTTTTCGGTTTAATTGATGATCTTTTAAGGCAGTATAATCTTTATGGTTTTCGTCGTCGCGATACTGTTTTAGTTTATTTAAGTGTTGGTCTTTTGTTAGCCTGGTGGTTTATTTCGAAATTGGGAATTAATTTTATCGATGTTGCTGATAAGAGGATTTTTGTAGGGACAATTGTTTTCTTTATTTATTTCCTTTTAGTTTTTTTAGCAACTGTTCTTGCTGGTGATATCACTGATGGAGTTGATGGTCTTTTTGGTGGGATTTCTTTTTCAATAATTTTAGTTTTAACAATTTTCGCTTTTTTAAATCAAGATTATAATTTAGCTGCCTTTGGTGGGTCTTTATTAGGTTCACTCCTAGCTTATCTTTGGTTTAATTTTTATCCCGCCAAGTTTTTCGATGGTAATACTGGTTCTTTTTCAGTTGGAATAGCAATTGTGTTGATGTCATTCTTCACTCAAAGTAGTTTGCTTTTGCCAATTTTGGCGCCAATTTTTGTTTTTGAAGCTCTGTCAGTGATTGTCCAGGTTTTTTCTAAAAAATTTTTAAAGAGAAAAATATTTCTTTCTACACCGATTCATCATCACTTGCGAGCTCGGGGTTGGCCTGAACCAAATATAACTTTCAGATTTTGGATTATCAATATAATTGGTTGCCTTTTAGGAGTCATGATTTATCTATCTTTAAAATTTTTGTAAATGGCCAAGTTTATTATTCAAGGTGGTCGAAAACTTGAGGGTAAGATTAAGGTTAGTGGTTCGAAGAATGCTATTTTAGCTTTAATTCCGGCAACTCTTTTAGTCGAAGGAAGAGTTATTTTCGAAAATGTTCCCCGGATAAGAGATGTTGAGGTCATGATCAAAATTATGGAACACTTAGGCGCCAAGATTAATTTTGAAGGTTCCCGGTTAGAAATTGATACTAAAAATATTGGTTATCAAGATTTGCTTTTACCGGAAATAAAAGCTTTAAGAGCCTCAATTTTATTTTTAGGACCAATTCTTGTTAAATTCGGTAAAATTAAAATTTTTTTGCCAGGTGGTGATATCATTGGTAGCCGACCAATCGAGACTCATTTAGAAGGTTTAAAAAGTTTAGGAGCTGAAATCGAGGTAAATGGTGAAGTTATTGAGGGGAAATTTTCGCAATTTAAAAATCATAGAATAATTCTTAAAGAATCAAGCGTTACGGCTACGGAAACTTTAATTATGGCTTCAACTTTTTCTTCTCGAGAAATTCAATTAAGATTGGTTGCTTTTGAACCACATATTCAAGCTCTTTGTTGCTTTTTAAATTTAGCTGGTTACGAGATTGAAGGCATTGGTTCACCCTTTTTAAAAATTAAAAAATCTTCTCGATTAAATGCTAAAGAAATTGTTTTCTCTGTGCCTCCTGATTATATTGAAGCTGGTAGTTTTATCGCTTTAGCTGGAGCAACTAAAAGTAAAATTTTAATTGAAGATCTTGATCCTGAAGAACTTGATTCCGTTTTTGTTATTTTAGATGAAATGAAATTGAATTATGAAATTATTAATAAAAGTATTTTAGTTAAACCCTCAAAACTTAAAGCCGCCAAAAAAATTCAAACTGGTCTTTATCCTAAATTCCCCAGTGATCTTCAGCCTCTTTTTGGAACTTTAGCAACTCAAGCTGAAGGAGTGACTTTAATTCACGAATGGATGTACGAAAATAGATTTGGTTATTTAAATGAATTAAAATATATGGGCGCTAATGTTGAAATTTTAGATCCTCACCGAGCTATCATTATTGGACCAACGCCCCTTTTTGGTAAAGAAATCCAAGCTCTAGATATTAGATCGGGAATTTCCCTTTTAATTGCCGGACTTTTAGCTGAAGGACAAACAATTATCAATGAAGCTGAAAAAATTGATCGTGGTTATGAAAAAATTGAAGAAAGATTAAAAAACTTAGGAGCGGCGATTGAAAGAGTCTCTTAATTGCTTCTATGTTATAATGAATTTAATGTTAGATTTAGTACAAATTTTATTGTCTCTTTTAATAATTGTTTTGATTTTGCTGCAGCAAAGAGGTGCGGAAGGCGGAGCTTTGTTTGGTTTTCCGAGTGAATTTTTCTTTAAAAGAAGAGGCTTAGAAAAAAATCTCTATTATTTAACTTGGATTCTTATTTTTGCTTTCATCTTAGTTTCTCTGGGGAAGATTTATTTAAAATGAGAAAAAACTTGACAACTTATTTTTTGAAAGCCAAAAAATATTTCGCCTCTTCTGGTGAAGAAAAAAATCTTCTCTTAGCTATTTTTTTAGTTGGGAGTTTTATAGTTTTTTTAGCCAACTGGGAAATAAAAAATCTTTTGCCCGCGCAACCTTCTTATGGTGGTATTTACCGTGAGGGAATTTATGAAGAAATCGAATCTCTTAACCCTGTTTTTCCTAAAAATGATACTCAAAAAGCTATTTTAAATATTGTTTATCCGCCTTTAATTGAATTCGATAATGGTCGATTAATTTCTAAATTTTTTAAAAATTATTCAATTTCAGCTGATGCTCTAACCTACACTTTACAATTAAAAGATAACCTAAGATGGAGTGATGGTAGTCCTCTCACTGCTGAAGATGTTCTTTTTGGCTTGAAGATGCTTCAAAAGGAAGGACCAGTTGAAAATTCAAACTTTTTTAAAGATGTTGAAGCTGAAATAGTTGATTCTCAAAAGATTGTTTTTCATTTAAAAACTAATGATAACTATTTTCTTTTTAATCTCAAATATCTCCGACCCTTACCGCAAAAATTTTTTTTATCCAACTCCTTCCAATCCTCTCTTGATTATTTAAAAATCGGCAGCGGTCCATTTGTTTTAGAAACTTGGTTTAAATCTGGGGAAATATCTTATTTGATTTTGAAACGGAATCAATTTTATCAACCTCAGCCCTATTTAGATAAAGTTATTTTTTATCTTTACCCTTCAGCAAAAAGAGCTTTTGAAGGGCTTTTTTTAAAAGAAATCGATGGTTTAGCTGGTTTAAATTATTTTAATTTGCCTAATAATATTTTTTTTAACTATCGTGTTTATAAAATTGTTCTTCCTCGAGTGATTGGTCTTTTTTTTAATAGCCAAAAAATATCGCCGGAAGAAGTTAATTTTTTGGAAAAAAATATCGATCGGGATTGGTTAATTAAAAATATCTTTCATGGTTATGCGGAAAAAAGTTGGGGAATTTTTTCACCAAGTTTAAGAAAAATTTTATCTATAGAAGATCTCAATCTTAATGAATTTCAATTTAATAAAACTAAGAAACCTTCGACGATTGTTTTGATCACTCCATCTTCTTATTTTTATCCAGAAATTGCTCGTTATTTTCGTGATAACCTTAATTTTGAATTGGAAATTGTTTCTTCTGATGTTTTTAATGAGAAAATTAAGAATAAAGATTATCAAGCAATTTTAACTGGAATTAATTTTTCTCACCCCCCAGCTCTCTTTGCCTTTTTTTCTCTAGCCGGATTTAATTTAAACAATACTACCAACCTCGATCTTGAAAAAAATTTTCAAAAAATCATTTCTGATCCGAAAATAAATTGGAGCCAAGAACTTTATGAAAGTGAGAAAAAGATTATTGCTTTGCGAAACAATCTATTTTTAGTTAATCCTAATTATCTTTATTTTCTTCAAAAAAATATCCACGGTTTTGATCAAACCTATCTTTGGGAACCAGCTGCAAGATTTGTTAAAATAGAATATTGGTTTAAAAGATGAGACTGGAATTTTTTCAAGAAAAAAATTACGACACCATTTTCATCAATAGTCACAGCCTGTCTTATTTTCATTTTGATAAATCTGGTAAAGTTTTAAAAGCCGAAACCTATACAATTGATATTTTAAATCAAGGAATTTTTCAGCGAGAGAATTTAGAGAAGGGTATTGCTGCTTTAATTAAAAAACACAAACTAACGGTTCTGGGAATTGTTTTGAATCTACCCAATATTTTGTATCAAAGAATAACCTTGCCCCGCAGTGCCAATCCTTATGAAGCAATTGTTAATTATTTAAAAGTTTTTTTTCCTCTTTCTTTAGACAAGTATACTTTTTTTTATAAAGAAGATAAATATCAATTAGCTGCCACAATTTCTAATTTTAATATTGTTTTTATTGCTAAAGATATTATTGATTACCTTTTGCGAATTATTGAAAAACATAATATCATTCCTCTTTTTATTGTTCCTTCTTTTGATTTAATTTATCAATATTTAATAACTAAACCCTTAATCAAATTTGATCAAGAGTATATTATTTTCTTTATCGAGAGCAATATGATAATTGTTTTTTTAATTAAAAACTTAAGAATGGAAAAAGTTCTTCTTGAAGAGATTGATTTAGAAAAAGTTGATCTTCAGTT
>CALHPI010000003.1 GCA_938036275.1 Minisyncoccota bacterium | reverse complement strand
CTGGGACTTTAATTTTTTCAAGAAGTTCTCTAAATCTAAGTCGATCGCTAAATATAATATTTATTTTTTTCTGAAATGCAACGTATTTTAACTTCCTCACTTTCCCTTCTCTTGCTGATTTTTCTTCAAAGCTAAAATTTTGTCATATCCATTTATACCTCTTTCTACCACGTAACGCTCCTCAAGTTCAGTGGCTTTGTCATCATCTTTTTTTAATTTTTCAACTATCTCGTGCACGATCATTGGTTCTTTCCATTTTAATCGTTGGTCAATTAAGATAATTGATAAAGAAGGCGAAGACAGGCCAAAATAAATTTTTTCTATTACACCAAATTTCTTTAAAAGTTCTCTAAATTCTATGTCAGAAAAGTTTATTTCCGCATATTGCAAGCATTTAATTTTTTCAATTTCTTCGGGAGAAAAATATTTTGACAAAAAATCTATACAATCTTGAGGAATCTGTTTTAGTTTAATTTTTTTCCTTTCTAAAAATTTTTTTATTTCTGTTTCAAAACAAAAATTCATTGATTTAAAATTTTTTTATCTCCGTTTCGAAATAACGATTCGTCAGCAACTTAAAAAACTCCTGTGGCCAGCTTTGATCTTCCAAAAATAGCACATTTTTTTCTTTGTAGTCTTTTTTTGAAGGAGGATTTTTCATTCCTTTGATTAAATTTTTGTAATTGGTTGAAGAAATTATAAACGAATCTAATGCAATATCTTTTTCTTGTAATTTTTCTTCTATTTTTTTCAGATCTTCTCTAAAAACAATCTTTTCATCATCTAATCCACGAGAATATACCAAACCGTGGGGGTCGATAAAGACTATTAATTCCTTTTCCCCTCTTTTCAACCACAAAATAAAATCTGGGTAAAAACCACTCCATTTTAATTGAAAACCAATCCCGCTAGCGGGAAAGTTTCTCAAAAGATATAATTCAAAGTCTTTAAATTTTTCTTTGTTTTGTTTTAAATAATCTCTTAATCCTCTTACAAACTCAGCTTCGCTTTTTGTTAAACCTTCTGGAGAAATTTTATCTATTTTTTTAGATTGCAGAAGAATTGGCAAAAACAAATGAGAATCAAAATATATTCTTGGCAAGGATTCGTTTTCTTCTTCTAATAATTTCTTTAAGTCTTCTTTTAATTTTTTAATTTTTTCGATCAGTTCTTGGTCTCTTTTTTTAATTTGCAATACATATTTTCCTTCTCTTAACAAGGGTAAATTTGTTTGCTCTAGCGAAACGAGTTTCATATTTTTACTTTCAAAAGTTTTGGCTTTCTTTTTGTAAAAGTTTTCAATATATTTTTTAAGCGCAAAAATCAAAAATTCTTCTCGCTCTTTAATTCCATAATTAGAAATTATTTTTGGACCAAAAATGTTTAAATTCGCTTTGCGCAATAATTGTTTTAAATCTTCGATAGAAAAAACTAAGTTAAAATATTTTTTGAAAATTTTGTATTCTAAAAGCTCGCAAAAAATTTTTTGCCAATCAAAAACATTAAGCTCCATTAAATCCAATTTTGTTTTTTCAACCTTAAGTTCCCTTTCTTTTAACTCATTTAATTCTCTTTCTTTTGTCGCTTGGCTAACTATTTTCGGAGTTAGATCAATTTCTACTTTAATAGTTTCATCTGGTTCTAATTTTAATAACTCTTCTTCAAAAAATCTTTTCTCTTCTTTAACTGGAATAAAAAGCTTTGTCCATTTTTCTTTGTGCTGAGGAATAACCGGAATTTCTACAGTTTCGAATTCTACATCCTCTTTCCTAATTGCTTCTAAAAATTTAGTAAGATAGTCTGACTTGATCCCGTAAATATTAAGAGTTTCTAATGGTTTTATTTCTTTTATATTGCTTCTCTTTAGCGAAATATTTTTCCCTTTTAATCTCACGCCTCTTCCAAAAAGTTGGATAATTTGTGGTCCTTGCCCTTTTCCTATATTTAAAAGCCCCATTGAAGTTACTCGCCAAGTATCCCAACCTTCAATAAACTTTTTAGAACCGATTAAAACATTAATAGATGAATTTTCTTTTTTAATATCGTCAAAAAGCGAGGCAGATATTACATCTTGTTCTACTGAAATTTTTAATTTTTCTTCTATTTGCTTTTTAAATTCAGAAACGCTTCCTATGTTAATTACTCCAAAATAGTTATTTTCTCCTAATTTTAGTCCTAGCTCGCCCTCTGCGTTTTTTATCTCAAAAATTCTCAATTTTCCTTTTCCGTTAAAAACTTTTTCATATAAAGACTCTAAATTTACTTTGCTTTCTCTTAAAATTTGAAATTTATCTTTAAACACGTCTTCTTCCTTTTCGTTCTTTAAACCACTTTGTCCTTCTAAAATCTGTTGGCACAAGCCCAAAAACCATTTTTTATCTTCGATTGTTTTTTTGAAAAACTCAACTATTTGAAGCACATCTGAAATTAGTTCTTTTTCTTCGCTCAAATTTGCTTTCCCTTTAATAACTGTTGTCCCAACAAAAATCCATAACGGTTTTTCAAGGTTGTGCTCTTTAACTAAATCTTGGTATTTTTCAAAAACCAGCAATTGTTCATAAAATGACAACAAATTAGCCACAAACATTATTTCTTGAAATTTTTTTGTTGAAAATTTTGGTTCTTTGACGTTCAAGATCGAGAAATCTTTTCCGTAGCCATCTAAATAAAAATATTTGTAAGAATAGTCAAAAATTATCGATTTTGCGTACTCTTCTAATATAGCTTTGTTTTTTTCGCTTAAAATTTGGCCAAAAGTAGCACTGTATTCAAAAACAAAACCTTCTTTAGCTAACTCTTTTCTTATTTTTGCCCATTTTTGTTCTTCTGATTTTTTCCCTTTGTGTCCCTCATCAACAAACAAGAGATTTTTTCCTTCAAAAGCATTAACTGGTAAGGTTACCCCTCCCCCCCTTTTTTCTTCTACAAACTTTGTAATTTCTATCACCAAAATCTCGTTTTCTCTTTTTGAAAAAATTCCTCCACTTTCTGCATAAAGCCTTGCTCTTATTCCACTTTTCTCTAATTCTTCTTTGTGTTGCTTTGAAAGTCCTTCATTTGGAGTAATTAAAAGGAGATTATCTGGAGAAAAGATTTTGTAATTTAAAAACTGATAATAATTGGCATGCATTATAAGAGTTTTCCCTGAGCCAGTTGCCATCCAAAAAGCCAATTTTTGTAAATCTTCTTCTTTGAATGGCTCAATAAAACTAATTTCTTTTTCTTTTTTATACTCTTTTAAAAATTGGTTAAGCTCGTTCAAAAAATCTTTTTTTCTGTTTTTCAAGTTGTCCAAAAATATTTCAGTAAAAAACAAAGCTAAGTACTGGAAATACTTTGGGGAAAATTTTGGCTCTCTTTTTTCGTTGATCTTTTTTATCACTGCTTGAATATTGCCGTCATAAAGAATAATTTTTTCCTCTGGAATTTTTATTTTTGAAGAAGATCTTAAAATATTGCAAAAATAACTCCTTCCTTCACTATCTAAATCCCATTCGCTATCTTTCATTTTAACTGCAATATCTAAAAAGTCTTTTGCGCCAAGCAACGATAAAAAATATTTATTTAACAAAAGATACTTTTCGATTTTCATTTTAACCTTCCATTAATTTTTTTCCATTAATTTTTTGAATTCTGGTTCAATGTACCTTAATTCAAATTTTTTGGGAGAAAGTATGCTTTGGCCGTTCACATAAACTATCTCAGGGCTCCATTTTTGAAGTTCTTTTTTAATGAATTCTTTATCTTTCTTAAACTCTTCTTTCCCCCAACTATTAGAATATTCTCGCCAAACAATGGCAAAAATTTTTCCTTCTTTTTCCCCTAAAACAAAGAGATATTTTTTATTGTCGTTTTTTCTTGATTTAACTTTTTTTATTTTCAATCCCAAAAGATAATTAAAAGTCTCTGGGATATCAATCACCATCTCTTTTGGTTCACCAACTTCAGAAAGATTAACTTTAAGTTTGTAATTAAACGGATTTTTGAGTAACTCAATGTTTAAAAGATAAGGGCTTTCTCTTGTTTCAAAATCAAGGAAGTATTTTAGAAGGTATTCATCTTGGAAAAGTTCAAGGGCTTTTTGGTTTTCTTTTAGTTCTATGTTATCAAGGGTGTCTTCGTATTGTTCAATGATTTGGTATTTGAAGAAAACTCCTATACCATCGGCATCTTGCGGTCTTCCATCTTTCCAATTAAATGAATAAGCCACTTTCTTAATTCTTGGAATAATTACTGTATCAAAATAATCTGCCATTTCTACAAGAATAAATTTTCTTTTCCCACCATCTTCTTTATTAAGTTTCATTACTGCATGAGCGGTTGTGCCAGAGCCTGCGAAGAAGTCAAGAATGGTATCTTCAATTTGTGTTTGAAGAATAAAAAGTTCAATTAAATTTAGGGGTTTTGGATAGTTAAAATAATTTTTAAAACCTAAATTTTCGATATCATGGGTTCCTTGAGTTGTTGTAATATCTGTAATAATTTCTTTTAAAGCTGTAATGTTGTGTTTTCTGATTTTTGTAAATATTTTTACCCCATCCTTTGTTTGAATGAACTCTAAATTATCTATCTCTTTTAGTATTTTTTCCTTACTCCATCTCCAAGCATGAAAACGATGTATTCCGTCGTTATTTTTCTTGGGCGGTATTTTAACAAAACCCTCGTATTCTATATCCTCATCTATGTTTGAAAATCTAACTTCTTTAGTTTCAAAGTTATAGTGGATATTAAATACTAAATTTGGTCGAGTCTCTTCATTGAAATAAGAATTTGTATTACATAGTTCATTCTTCAGAACAAAAGTTCCCAATTCATCACTTTTAACTTCATAATCCAAACCCCTATAACTGTTTGGCATAAGTTTCTTTGCTTTTTCTACTGATATTCTAAATAATTCTACATTTTTATCACTTTTATTTTTTGCGTAAGCTAAAATGTATTCATGTGTTTTAGTAGCACCTTTTCCTAATATTTGACGTCCTTTTAAATTATTAACCCAACAAAAAGTATTTAAATAATTTTCTCTATTAAGAATTGCGTCTATTAAAACTTTCAAATAATAAGATTCATTATCATCAATACTCACAAAAATCAGCCCATCCTCCCTCATCAATTCCCTTGCCAAACTCAATCTATTTTCCATCATTGTAAGCCAAGAGGAATGTCTAAATTTATCTTCATAAATAAATCCATCGTTTCCGGTATTGTATGGTGGATCAATATAAATGATTTGAACCTTTTCTTTAAACTTCCCCAAAATTGTATTTAAAGCTTGATAGTTTTCACTTTTTATAAGCCAACCATCTAATTGTTCATCCAAGTTATCAAACAAAGATAAAATCTCAAGCTCTAAATCCTTAAAATATTTTGTGTCTATGGGCAAAAATTGATATTCTTTTTTAAGTTCTTTTCCGGTTAAAGTTTTTTCAAATAAATTTTTTGGTTCTTCTGCAATTATTCCTAACTCTTTCCATTCTTTCACTTGTTCTTCCCATCCTTTACTTTCTGGTAATTTTTTAATGATTTCCCAACCATTCTTTTTAGCAATTCTGTCTAAAGTAATTACATAATTGGAATTTAAAACAAATTTTGGTTTATTCCAGATTTTAACTAATTCATCTTCAAATTGAGAGATAAAATCAATAATTTTGTAGGCAATATCTTTTAAAATCTGGAGTTGGTCAATTCTT
>CALHPI010000002.1 GCA_938036275.1 Minisyncoccota bacterium | reverse complement strand
AATTAAAAAAACTTTATTAGAATTTTGGTCATAGTGAAGAACCATTATTGAATCAGTGTTTTCGGAACCAATATAGCCTGGACCTGGTTTTCCTAAAATAAGTAAGTTAACTCCTGAATAAGGATTCAAAAAACTCTGGTTTTGAATTATTAGAACATTACCTGAAAAAAAAATAAAAATTAAGAAAAATAAAACTAAAACTAAGAAAAGAATAAAAATTTTCTTTAACATTATTCAATCTTAAACTCAAAATTTTGATCAAAGTTAACAATAATTTTATTACCGCGACTTAATTTGTTAGCTAAAATTAAATTAGCAATTTCGCTTCTAATAATTTCGTCAATTTTCCTTTGGAGAGGACGAGCGCCATAAACAGGATCAGTTCCTAAGCGAACAATTTCTTTTAAAGCCGGGGAGCTAACTATTAAATCAATACCATGTTTTAATAAAATCTCAGCTTGCAAATCTTTAATCATTATCTCAGCAATTTTTAAAAGATTCTCTTCATCTAAGGGTTTATAGACAATCACTTGATCAAAACGATTTAAAAGCTCAACCGAAAATATCTGGCTTAATTTACTTTTTAGACTATCTACTATTTTATCAAATTCTAAGCCGTTTTCAATACCTTGTTTGACATCTTCGGAATAAGCATTTGAAGTACAGATAATCAAAGAATTAGTAAAATCAACTTCCCGACCTAAAGCATCTTTAATTATTCCTTCATCAAAAATTGGTAAAAATATCCTTAAAATTGTCGGGTGGGTTTTTTCAAACTCATCGAGCAAAATCAAACTATAAGGGTTTTGTCTAATAGGCTCGGTTAATCTTCCTAATATTTGACCATCTTTAGTACCAATTAATTTATCAATATCTTCGGGGTTTTGGAATTCAACCATATCTAAACGAACCATAGATTTTTCTGAACCATAATAGATTTTTGCTAAAGCTTTAGCAGTCTCAGTTTTGCCAACACCCGTTGGTCCCACAAATAAAAAAACTCCAATTGGTCCTTTCTTTTTCTCTAAACCAGCACGATAAATTTTTAAAACTCGAGCAATTTCCTTAATAGCCTCGTTTTGATTAACAATTCTTTGATGTAAAAGATTTTCTAAATTTAAAAGTTTTTCTTTTTCTTCAATATCTATTTCTTTAACCGGAATTTTTTTCTTTTCAGCAACTATCTCTTGAACAGCTTCTTTAGTTAAATATTTACTTTTAAGTTTTCTTGCCAATGACAAGCCATCAATAATTACATCTTCGGCGGACTGGGGCAAAGGTTTTTCTTTGATAAATCTTTTTGCTAAAAAAACTGCCGTAGCAACACTTTGAGGACTAATTATAATTTTTTCTTTCTTTTCCCATAAGATACTTTTAAGAGTTAAAAGAAAGATAGATTCTTCTTCGCTCAATTCTTGAATTTCTATTTTTTCAAAAAAGGAGTCGAGGTTAACTTTAGTTAAAGACCTTTGATAACCCTCAGGTGTCATCGTAGCAATAATTGGAATATCTCTTGATCTTAAAACTTCTCCTAAAATATGAAAGATATCAACATCTTTTTCTAAAATAATTTCCTCAAAATAAGGGAAATACAAAATAATATAACCTGAATCGCGAACATCGTCAATTATTTTAGACATAATTTCCAAAAATTTTTCTTTGTTTTGACTATAAATCAAAGAAAGATCAAGTTTAACTAAACGAAAATCTAAGAGCTCAGGAGGAACGCTTTCATTTTGAATAAGCCAGGCCAGGTGTAAAATAATTGCTTCCTTGCCGGTGCCTTCTTGACCAATCAGTAAAACATTATTACCTTGTCTTAAATTTTCTATTAAACTTTCTAATTCTTGACGATGACCAATTAAATAACCGGCGTTTTCTTTATTAGCTAAATAAGTGAAATCGACCGAATAGGCATTTAAAAAATAGGTTTCTTTACTTGTTAAAGCTTTATTGAGTAAAGCGCGGTCACTAATTTTTCTTTGAAAAACAGCTAAAGGTTGAAAAAGCGATCTAAGACCAAAAGAATGAATTCGGAAAAGTTCCATTAAAATTCCACTTAGCAAATAATCTTTTTTTAAATCTGAACTTTCGAAAATTTTTCCTAATTCAGGATCAGCATTTTGATAGAGACCGAAAAATAAAAAATAAATATTGATTGAAGGAAAATTGAGACTTTTTGCTAAATTAAAAGCAGAAATTAATATAGGAAGAATCAATTTTTGGAAATCTTGGTTTGTCTTTGCAAAATCAACGGTATAATTAAAATTTTCAAAATCAATGTTTAATCTTCCAAAAAGATTTCTGATTTCTTTTTTTCTTAAAAATTCTTTTAAAAGAAAAAAATAAAAATTTGTTGGTTTTAAAATTTCAGCGCGAGTTAAAACAGCAATTAAAAAATTTCTTGTCTTTTTGTCTAAATAATCATTTAAATTAATTTTGGTTTGATGGTGATAAAAACGACGCACATCTTCTTGAGCTGAGCTTCGTAGAAAAAGAGTTAGGCAGATTAAAATAATTAAAAGAGCTAAAGGTCGTAACCAGAAAATTCCTGAAAAAAGAAGGAAAAATGAAGTAATTATTAAAACCAAATTAAAAGCCTCTTTTATGGTTAAAAGAATTCTTCGCCCAATCGGATTTATTTCTAAAAAACTATTTTGAAAGTAAAATTCCATAAACTAAGAGAAAAATCGGCAAAATTAACCAAATCAGAAGAAAAAACGAATAAAAAAGACCTAAAAAGAAATAAAAAATCGAGGCAAAAATTATCCTCAAAACTCGATAAGGAAAAGCAATTGCATAACCAATTAAAGTATAATCACCGTAAAGAGGTTTAGTAATATTTCTTAAATTCGCTTTTAATTTTAATACTTGGTCAAATTTATAAATTTGATCGAAATAGCTTCGAATCCAATTTTGAGGAAAATGTAAAAACCAAAAATCTAAAAATTCTTTAAGATCATCGATAATTAAAACTTTAAGGATCTTAAGAACCATTAACCAAACAAACCTTTTCTCTCGACTTTTCTTTCTTCTAATTTAATTATAACCTTACCATATTCGCCATCATAGCCTGGTTCTAAAATAATATCTTCTTGATTAATTTTTTCTAAAGCTTGGTAAAGATCGGGATAAAGCTCAGCCATTTTTTCTTGATCATAACTATTGGTCAAAATTTCCAGTTCTTTGCCAAATTTTTTAATTATTTCTAAATAAAGATCAAAAACTTTTTTGGAAGTTGGTTCAGTTTTATAAATTTGCGCTAAAATTTCAGTTAAAGGTGGCGTTCTTTTAAAAGGTGGTCTTTGCGGATCATTAAAATCAGCTGGTCGTTGGGCTAAAAACTCAACTCGGCTCATTACCCCAATAGTTATTTTTTTACCACAAACCGGACAAAGATAATTATTTTTTCTTGATTCTTGAGGAGAAAATCTTATTTTACAAAGACGATGACCATCAAAATGATATTTGCCTTCTTCAGGAAAAAATTCAATGGTCATTAAAATCTTGTTTCTCTCATCGGGTTCTTTTAAAGCTTGATATAAATTCTGATAAGTTAGATTTTCAAGTTCAAATAAAGTTGCCTCGCGACCAAGACGATGGGGCTGGGGTGAATGGGCATCCGAAAAAGAAACAATTGAGATATTATCAAGTTCAGGAATGCGCCAATTCATATTAGGATCTGAGGAAAGACCAGTTTCAACAGCAGATACATATTTAACATAATCATCAAAAGCTTCATAAATTGAATCAAAACCAGACATTGAACCGTATAAGGAAAACCAAGGCGTCCAAATATGAGCAGGAATAAAAATAGCTTTATCATAAATTTCAAATAAAATTTTTATAAAATCAATCACATCTAAACCTAAAATTGGTCTTCCATCCGAAGCTAAATTAGAATAAAGAGCGAGTTTTTTATTCAATTTTTCAACTAAATCAAATCTTGGCAGAATAACCAAATAGTGAATTCTTTTTACCTGTCCCTTCCGAGAAAAAATTGAACTAATTTCTCCACCCAATAAAAAATAAACTTCATTAGCTAAGTTTTTTAACTTATAAACACCGTCATTAACCTCTTCTAATTTCTGAGAAACTTCTTTAAACCATAAAGGATGAGTAATATCTCCGGTAATTAAAAGATTTAATCCTTTTAATTTTGCATAATAACTTAAATTTTCTAAATCTAAATTTTTAGAACAAGCTCGTGAATATTTTGAATGAAGATGTAAATCAGCAAAGACTTTCATATCGGGACAGCGGGACTCGAACCCGCAACCTCCAGCACCCCATGCTGGTGCGCTAACCAATTGCGCTATGTCCCGTTTGGGCGGGAGAGGATTTGAACCTCTGACCTTCTCGGTGTAAACGAGACGCTCTGCCCCTGAGCTACCCGCCCGTTAACAAAAAATTCGAGAAGGAAATATGTTTTTTTATTATACAATAAAAGTATGATTTTTTATAATTCGATAACAAAGAAAAAGGAGAAGTTTCGATCTTTACAAAAAAAAATTATTAGAATGTATGTTTGTGGCCCGACTGTTTATGGACCAAGTCATTTAGGACACGCAGTAACTTATATCAGATTTGATTTTTTAAGAAGATTCTTAGAGTTTTTAAATTATCGAGTTAAATTTGTAATGAATATTACTGATATCCATGATGATATTTTAAAAAAATCTCGAGAACTAAAAATACCACCAAAAAAATTAGCTGATAAATACGCCAAAGAATTTTATAAAGATCTAGAAAGTTTAAAAATTAAAAAAGCTTTTAAATATCCAAGAGTAAGCGAGCATTTAAAAGAGATTATCAATTTAATAAAAACTTTAGTTGAGAAAGGTTATGCCTATGAAACTGGTGATGGAGTTTATTTTGATATTAGTAAGTTTAAAAATTATGGAAAGCTTTCAGGAATAAAAATTGAAAAAGAAATTACCGGAACAAGAGTCAAAACTGATAAATATGAAAAAGAAGAAGCTTTTGATTTTGCTTTATGGAAAAAGGAAAATGATGAGTGGCTTTTTGACTCTCCTTGGGGTAAAGGTAGACCTGGTTGGCACATTGAATGTTCGGCAATGTCAATTAAATATTTAGGTATTCCTTTTGATCTTCACGGCGGAGCCATTGATTTAATTTTCCCTCATCATGAAAATGAAATTGCTCAGTCTGAAGCAGCTTTTAATAAAAAATTTGTTAATTTTTATCTTCATTCAGGACTTTTATATGTTAACGGTCAGAAAATGTCAAAGTCTTTAGGAAACTATATTGAACTTAGGGATTTTTTAAAAAAATATCCGGCCAGATTTTTAAGATTTTTTGTTTTTCTTCACCATTATCGTTCACCGATTGATTTTAATGATAAAAATTTAAAAAATTCCTGGGAAACTTATTTTAATTTAAACGAAAAGATTAAAAAATTGAAGGGACAAAATTTAAAAAAGAAAGATTTACAAAACTTAGTTAAAATTTTAAAAGATGATTTTAACTCGCCAAAATTTTTTGCTTCTCTTTATGAGCTTATTGAAGAAAATAAAATCTCTTTAAAAGATCTTCAAAAATTTGATAAATTTTTGCTTTTTCTTTTTCCTTGGAAAAAATTAACTATTAAAGAAAAAAAACTTATCAAACAAAGAGAAAAATTAAGACGAGAGAAAAAATTCAAAGAGGCTGACAAAATTCGCACTGATTTAGAAAAGAAATTTATCTATCTTCAAGATTTAAAAGATAAAACTTTGGTAATTAATTTAAATTAACCGCAACCGCCGGTTGATTCGCCACATTCTAAACAAGTATAACAACTTCCGGTTCTGGTAGTTATTCCACCACAATTTTTACAAGGTGGACCTACTAAAGATCCAGAACTTTCTTCTTTGGTTGGCATTTCAACAATTAACTTAGGATGTTCTTCTAATAATTTCTTTTCTTTAACTTCCAAACCGAGCTCTTTTAATTCCTCAGTAGATAAAAACTTCATCGCTAAATATTTAAAAATATAATCAATTATTGAACTTGCTAAAGGAATATCTTCATTATTAGTAATTCCCATTGGTTCAAATCTCATATAAATAAATTTACTGGCTAATTCTTTTAAAGGAACGCCGTGTTGCAAAGCAATTGAAACAGCAATTGCAAAAGCATCTAAAAGTCCTGCTAAAGTACTTCCTTGTTTTGACATTCGAATAAATATCTCACCTAAACTACCATCTTCAAAAAAACTATAAGTCAAATAGCCTTCATGACCAGCTACCGAAAATTTATGAGTTTCTGATTGACGCACTAAAGGCAATCTTCGTCTTTCATTCCTTGGTTTTTTCTTTTGGGTTGTAAATAAAGCCTGGGTTGCTTTAGAACCGTCGCGATAAATAGCAATACATTTAATTCCCAATTTCCAAGCATTAATAAAAGCATTATAAACATCTTCAATAGTTGCTGAATTTGGCATATTAAATGTTTTGGAAATTCCACCAGAAATAAATGGTTGAACCGCAGCAACCATTTTTAAATGACCATCTAAGGAAATTGATCTTTGACCTCCTGGAGGAGGAACTGATGTATCAAAAACAGCTAAATGCTCGTCTTGTAAGTGAGGTGCTGTTTCTATATTTTGAGTTTCTTCTAAATGTTTTAAAATATCTTCAATCTCTTTTTCTGAATAGCCAAGTTTTTTAAGCGCCAAAGGAACAGTGTTGTTGGCAATTTTCATCCAACCACCACCAACAAGTTGTTTCATTTTTACTAAAGCAAAATCTGGCTCAATTCCAGTTGTATCACAATCAAGCATAAAAGAAATTGTTCCGGTAGGCGCTAAAACAGTTGCTTGAGCATTTCTGAATCCATATTTTTCTCCTCTTTTAATAACTTCCTCCCAAACTTTATTTGCTTCTTCAATGATGTCTTTATTTTCTT
>CALHPI010000001.1 GCA_938036275.1 Minisyncoccota bacterium | reverse complement strand
TAAGAAAAATTATCACGGCTATCAAAAAAATTAATTCTCAGCCCCGGAGTTAAATAAGCTTGATGGCGAAGATAATCGAGAATTTTTTTTCTTTCAAATTCAATTTTCGGAAAAATTTTTGGGTCTGGCTCGAAAATAATTGTTGTTCCAGTTTCTTTGGTTGGTTTACCTTTTTTTAGTTCAGTTATTGCTCTTCCTTCTTTGTATTCTTGGGTCCACACATAGCCATCTCTTTTAATAATTGCTTTCAAATATCTTGATAGAGCATTAACAACGGAAATACCAACTCCATGAAGACCACCAGCAGATTTATAAATTTTTTGCTCAAACTTACCTCCAGCATGGAGAGTTGTCAAAACAGTTTCCAAAGCAGATTTTTTTGTTTTCGGATGAATGTCAACTGGAATACCGCGACCATCATCAGCAACTGAAATTCGATTATCCCTTTCAATAGTAACATCAATATTTTGAGCATAACCCATCATTGCTTCATCAACACTATTAGCAACAACCTCCCAGATTAAATGATGCAAACCATCAAGTCCGGTTCCGCCAATATACATTCCTGGTCGCCGGCGGACCGCTTCAATTCCCTCTAAAACCTGGATATGTTCCGCACGATAATCCCTAGACATCCTTAAAAATCATTCTTTTAGTTCTTTGATGATATCTTCACTTTTTAAAGTGCCGGATCTTTGGGCAACTGCTTTATCAAGTGGTGTTGGTTCTTCGATTTTAATGTTGACGCGAGCATGATTTTTTGTTCCGATAGCTTTAATAATTGCTTTAATAGCTTTAATACGCTCGCCATTCCGACCAATAATCAGCCCCATATCTTGGGGATGGAGTTTAATCTTTAAAAGAACGCCCATTTCATCAATAATTCTTTGAACTTTTATTTCTTGGGGATTGTTAACCAAAGAGGCTAAAATCTTTTCCAAAACTTCTTGATAAACTGGCTTTTCCATTTTTTACAATCTTAAAAATTTCGACTTTCTTTAATTATACCATAAAAAGTGTACTAAGGTAATTAACCAACTAATTTATTTAGGAACGATAATAACTGATCCAGCTGGTTTTTCTTTGGTTGAACACAAGGAACAATAAAAATTATATTTACCAAGATTGACCGCTTGAAATTCAATTGTTTTTGTTTCACCTTTCTTTGCTTTAATTTCTAAATTATAACCTTCGATGCGTAAGTCGTAATCTTTATCAACAGCAGTTAATTTAATATTTAAAATATCGTCTTGATAAGCAATAAAGGATTGGGGCAAAAGTTGATCCTTTTCTCCTTTCATTTCAAAAATTCTTATTTTTGATGATGACTGAGGAGCACTGGAAACAGTCTCTAAAGGAACAGCCACCCCTTCTTGAGTTTTTTCTCCTTTTTCTGGAACTTTAATTTGTTTTAAATCTTCGACTGTAAAACCTGGAGGAAAACCAGGTAGAGTTGAGGTTGAGGAAATTTGTGGGGATGGCTTAGAAGTTTTAGCTAGATAATAATAAAAAGATAATAGAGCAATAATTACGAAAAGACCAGCAACGAATAAAGTAGGTTTAAAAAGTCGTTGCCAATTTATTGGTGGCATTTTTAAGATTGTTTTATAAAAACGACAATATTTTATATTATTGAATAACGATTTTTATTTTTTGAAGATCAAAAGGAAGATTTTCTTTCCATTGTGGAAAAATTTTAATTCTAACCTTGGTGACACCTTCGAATTTGGAAAAGTAATCTTGAACCCAAGTTAAACTTTTGCCTTTAATCTGATTTTTTAGAGATTCAGTATTAAGATCGGGAATTAATAAAGCTTTAGCAACAACACCTAAAGTCATTGTTTTTTTTCTAGAGTCAAAGTCAAAAAGTTCGATTTTTTCATAACTGAAATTTTTAATTAAAAATTTTTTTTCTTCGGCTAAGATTTTCTGACTAATAAGATTTTTAACAAAATCATTAAATTCTTTTTGAGAAGTAATCATTGTCTCAAAAGTTGCTTTGCCGGTAGCAGAAATTTTATCAGTTTTTTCACCAACATCATGAGAAAGATTTTGAATTTCAACTTTAACCAAAGATGGATCAAAATAATAAAAACTTTGCGGATACCTAATAGCTAAATCGGTTTTAACAGCTGATTTTAAAGAATTTTCTAAAGCAATTTTGACATTAGTAATATCTTCAGGAAGAACAAGTCCAATTGGCGAAACCTGAGAAAGATTATAATCACTCTCAACTTTTGCTTTTAAGACATCGGACCAGAGTTGACCGTCGCTCGTTTTTTTATTTTCTAAAGCAACAATTTTTAAATCAGCTCCTTGATTAATTTGGAGGTTATTTTCTTTTAAGGTATCTAAAAAAGCAGTAGTTGATTTTTTGCCGGGTTCATCATTTTGTTTAGCAGGAATAACAATTTTTTCAGTGGTGCGAAAGATATTGTCTCCGAAAGCAAGCCTTGTCCCCATTACTAAAGGCAAATCATAATCTAAATAATTAAGAAAGACAACTTTTAAAAATGGTTTTTCTTCTGAAAAAGCTTTGCCAGTAGTTGTTACAGTTTCAGTTCTCAAGAGTTCAATTTTCTGATAAGTTGCTGGTAAAATTTTCTTTTCATAATCAGGATTAACCAGTCCTTCTTTAAGAGTAATAACTTCATTTAATTCAAGAGGGACTTTCTCGGTTTCAATATAAATTTCGGCTCGAGCTTGGAAAATTAGCCAGAAAATATAAACTAATCCAAGAATAAAGATAAAACTAAGCAGATATTTAAAAATGAGAGAAAAATTAGGTTGCCAGCGAGGTTTTTTAAATTTTATTGATTCTTTTTTTTCTTTTTCTACCTCTTTCTTTTTAGGCGGTTTAATATCAATAATTGACATCTCTTCAAAATCAGTCAAAAAGAGAGGAATCTTAAAATGTTTAGCTAAATTAATCAATTTTTCATCTTCAGTATCAAAATAAATTTTTTTCTTTATCTTCTCAACTTCATTTTTCAAAATTTCTAAATTAACAGGGTGCAACAAAGACTTAGTTTCTCGAGGAACAACTAAAATAATTTCTTTTTCCTTGGTATGTTGAATCTTTTCAATAATTTCTCCTAATTCCTCTTCTCCTTTTAAATAAATGTAAATTTTGTTGGTCATTTATTATTTCCTCTTGAGATTTGCTGATGTTTTTTAAATAATTCCTCGAATGTTTGCTGAGAAATTTCTGACCATTTTATTTGATTTTCCCGTAAAAGTTCCTTAGCAATTTCTAAAGGCAAACCATAAGAAGTATAAAGAAAAAATGTTTTTTCAGCCAAAGATTGATCATCTTCATTACCCTTAATTAACCTATTAAATTCTTTTAAACCAGCTGTCAGTGTTTTTTCAAAAATTCTTATCTCTCCAAAGATTACTTCTTTAATTTTACTAAAATTTTTTAATTCGGGATAAAACTCGGAATATTTGTTAATAACTGCTTTTAGTAAATCATCAATTTTTTCTAAATCAATTCCAAGAAATTTTAAATTAAGTGTTAAGCGTCTTAAAATTCTTCTTAAAATATAACCTCTCTCTAAATTACTCGGATAAAGACCATCGGCAACTAAAAAAACACTACCACGAAGATGGTCGAAAACAATTCTTTCTCTTCTTAAATCATCATGTTTAATTAATTTTTCTAAAACATTCTTTAAATCCATAAATAAATCAGTTTCAAAAATTGTTGGTGTTTTTTGTAAAACTTTCATTAATCTTTCTAATCCCATACCAGTATCAACCCCAGGATATTGAAGTTTTTGAAGTTTACCATCTTTATCTTGATAATATTCATTAAAAACTAAATTCCAAATCTCTAAGCCATCAACATAGATTTCCGTTGTTGGTCCGCAAGGTCCTTCATCGCCTGTTGGTCCCCAAAAATTATCCTCTCTACCCCCTTTTAAAATTTTATTTTCAGGAAAACCAATTTCTTGCCAAATTTTATAACTTTTTTCATCAAAAGGCACATCATTTTCACCACCAAAAACAGTCACATAATCAATTTCTAATCCTAAACTCTTTATAAATTCATAGGCCCAATAAATAGCTGATCTTTTAAAATAACCATCAGTGCCAAAATTTTGGGGATCATCATTGCCGATTGGACCAAAAGAAAAATTACCTAACATTTCAAAAAAAGTCAAATGCCTTTCATCACCGACTTCTTCAATATCAGTGGTGCGAAAACATTTTTGGATTGAAGCTGTTCTCTGCGTCCCAAAATCTTGATTAGGATCTTTTTCGCGGGTAAAATATTTTTTAAATTGTTGCATACCAGCAGTGGTTAAAAGAACCGAAGGGTCATCATAGGGAATCAAAGAAGAGGAAGGAATAATTTTGTGACCCCTTTTTTCAAAAAATTCTAAAAATAATTTTCTAATTTCTTCAGATTTCATTCTTTTCTTCTTACAAAAGGAAAATAAATTATATCTTGAATCGACCTTTGATTAAGTAAAATTGTTAAAAGACGATCTAAACCAATCCCTAATCCAGCCGTCAGAGGCGAAATGTTTAAAAAATAATGATTTTTAAAGCCTTTTTGATGATTAGAAAATTTCTCTCCTTTAAGGGATAGTTCATAAAAATTTTTTCTTAAATCAGTAAATAGACATTTTCTTATTAACCAAAATTGTCTTTTCTCAAAAACCCTCATTATTTCTATTCTTTTCTTCTTACAAAAGGAAAATAAATTATATCTTGAATCGACCTTTGATTAAGTAAAATTGTTAAAAGACGATCTAAACCAATCCCTAATCCAGCCGTCGGTGGCATACCATATTCTAGAGCCTCAATAAATGTTTCATCGTAAGGATGAGCTTCGATATCTCCTTTTTTCAAAAGCTCAGCGGTTTCTTCAAATCTTCTTTTCTGATCAAGAGGATCATTTAATTCAGCGAAAGCATTGGCAATCTCAAAACCAGCTAAATAAATTTGAAATCTCAAAGTAAGTCGTGGATCATCAGGATGCAATTTTGCTAATGGAGAAATTTCAACAGGATGATCAATTAAGAATGTTGGTTGGATTAATTTTGGTCTAATTATTTTTTTGAAAAGCTCATCGGCGATTTTGCCGCGGGTCATAATTTTCGGCTGAATTGCAATTTTTAGTTTTTTAGCCAAATTAAAAAATTTATTCAAATCATCATCAAAATAATCTAAGCCAGTTTTTTCTTTAAAGAGTTCAATATATTTATAGACTTGCCATTTACCAGATAAATCAATAATTTTACCTTGAAACTCAATTTTTAAATCTTTTCGGCCTCGCCAACTATTATAGACTTTAGTTAATCGCTGAATTAATTTTTGAGTAAATTGCATTAAACCTTGGCGATCTTGATAGGCCCAATATAACTCCATCATTGTAAATTCTGGATTGTGCTCTTTATCAAGACCTTCATTACGAAAATTTTTTCCAATTTCAAAAATTTTTTCAAAGCCACCAACTAACATTTTCTTCAAATAAATCTCCGGAGCAATCCTTAAATAAAGTTTTTCTTTTAAAGCTTCTAAATAAGTAACAAAAGGTCGAGCTAAAGCACCGCCATAATGGGATTGTAAAATTGGAGTTTCAACCTCAAGAAAGCCCTCCTGCCATAAAATTTTTCTTAACTCTTCAATTAATTTAAAACGATAATAAAAAGTTTGTTTTTCTTCAGGATAAAAGATTGTTTTTAAATAAGGAGCCCGAGCTAACAGCTCTTCATCACGGATCTTATAATATTCCTTAGGAAAATTTTTGATTGCTTTAGCTGCTAAAAACCATTTTTCAGCTAAAAGACTTTTTTCTTTCGTTGCCGGCAAAAAGGCGGAACCATAAAAAGCAAAAAAATCGCCACTATCTAATATTTTTAAAACTTGGCGATAGTCTTTAACTTTATCTTCTTTAAGAATAATTTGAATCGATGATGTCCAATCCTGAATTTTAAGAAAAGTAATTTTGCCATGCTCTCTTTTAGCCATTACTCGTCCCATTAGCCAGACTTTCTTCTTATTTTGTAAAAATTTTTGAAAATTAGCTAAAAAAAGACCAATATCAGTTTTTGGAGGTACTGTCTCAGGATAAGGATCAATTTTTAAATCTTTAATAATTTTTATTTTTTCTGTAGACATTTAAAATTGACCAGGTATTCGTCCGCGACCTTCTTGAAATTGCAATTGTGTTGAAATTTGCTGATAAATTGGTACTAAAATAGCAATGGCAACAAAACCAACAATGCCACCGACAAAAATTAAAAGAACTGGCTGAAGTAAATTTAATAGATTCCTAATAGTTGTCCGGAATTCTTCAAGATAGAAATTTTCCATTACTGCCAGAGTTTCCTCTAAACCACCAGTTTCATTAGCAATACCTAAAATGTTTGCTAAAAAAACAGGAATAGTTTCTTGAGCTAAGAGAGCATCACCAAATTTTTTTCCAGTTCTTATATCAGCTTCAACATTAAAAAATGCTTTTTTGACTTGCGGATGAAAGGTTGAGTTAGCTGCTAACCTTAAAGCTTGGGTTAAAGAAAGGCCTGAACCTAAAAGCGATCGAAGAACAAACAAAACCTGGCTTAAGGCTAAAGATAAATAGAGATAAGAGAAAATCGGCATTTTCATCAAAATTTTTATTAGAAGATTTCTGGTTTGTTTCAAGACAAGAACAAAAATCAAAAGGAAAAAGAATAAAATTAAAACTAAGGTGACCACAGTTAAATTTTGATTAACAAATTGACTGACAGCAATAAGAATTCTTGTCAAAAAGGGTTGCTTTTCTGTTAATTGGGTTAAAAGAATACTTATTTTTGGCATAACAAAAGTTATTAAAAGAACAATAACTCCAAAAGCCAACAAGAGAACAATGGCTGGATAAATGATATTGGAGATAATTTCATTTCTAATTTGTCTTTGACGGTCTAAATTTTCAGCTAATTTTTCTAAATTCTCAATTAAATTTCCAGCCACTTCACCAGCTTTAATAGTTTCAATTTCAACTTCAGAAAAAACCTGTGGGAAAGCAGCAAAGGTTTTATAAAAGGGCTCACCGCGTTGCAAATTATAACTGAGATAAAACAAAAAATCTTTCAAGCCTCCTTTAGCTTCTTTAGTCAAAATTTCCAAACCTTTATCCAAACTTAAACCTGATTTAAGAATTAAATAAAGACTTCTAATTAAAAAAAGTTTTTGTTTAAAAGTTATTTTAAAGAATAATTTCAGCAAGATTTGATAGAAAAAACTTTGGGGCAGAAGTTTAACCTCAATCGGAGTTAAATTGTTTCTCAACAAAAAAGAAATCACTTCTTCTTCGCTAGTTAAAAATAAATTGCCGGTATGAATCTTACCTTTGGGATCATAAGCTTTAAAACGATAGACAATCATTTTTTATTCTCTAATAACTCTTAAAGCCTCTTCCAAGGTAGTAATTCCGACAGAAATTTTTTCTAAGGCGTCTTCAAACATTGTCCGGTAACCTGTTTTTCGAATAACATCTTTAATTTTTTCTAAAGTAAATTCTCTACTGGCAATTAAATATTTCAGTTCTTCATCAACAGTTAGAGTTTCAAAAATTCCAGTTCTTCCTAAATAACCACTTTGAGCACATAATTGACAACCCTTGCCTTGATAAATTATCTCAGGTAAATTGCTCTCATAATTTTTAATCTCTTCTTCAGAAATTCTTAAAGCACGGAGTTGTTCAATAATTATCCTTTTTTGAGCTTCAGTAATTGGAGTTGAGATAATACAGTTAGAACAAATTTTTCTGACTAATCTTTGGGCTATAACTAAAATTAAACTATCAGCAACAAGATAATGGGGAACGCCTAATTCAACAAGTCGGGGGATAGCAGTTGGTGCATCATTAGTGTGTAAAGTTGAGAGAACTAAATGTCCAGTTAAAGCTGCGTGAGTTGCAACTTCAGCTGTTTCTGGATCTCTAATTTCACCAACCATGATAATATTAGGATCTTGTCTTAAAAAAGCTCTTAAACCAGTAGCAAAATTCAAACCAACCTTGGGATTAACTTGAGTTTGATTGACACGAGGAATAGCGTATTCAACAGGATCTTCAATTGTCACAATGTTAACTCCGGGATTGTTTAAAATATTGATAATAGTATAAAGGGTGGTTGTTTTCCCAGAACCAGTTGGACCAGTAACTAAAATCATTCCAAATGTTTTTCTGATAGCTGATTCAATAAGTTGTTGAATTTTCTCGCTAACTCCTAATTCAGCTAAGGAAGTTGGTTTAATAACACCAGCTAAAATTCTTAAAACAGCTTTTTCACCATAAATTGTTGGCATTATCGCTACCCGAACATCAAACTCAAAATCGCCAACCTTAGATTTAAAACGACCATCTAAAGGACGAAAGTGTTCATCCAAGGGTAGGTTACTTAAAACTTTAATGCGAGCAATTAAGGGGTCTAAAAAATTCTTTCCCAGAATCATCATTTCTCTTAAAATACCATCGATTCTAAATCTAATTAAAGTTGCGTCTTCTAAGGCTTCAATATGAATATCTGAAGCATTAGTGCCAATAGCGTAACCTAATAAATTATTGAAAAGACGAATAATATTGGTCTCAGTTGCTTCAACAACCCCTAATTTGATATCAGATCTTAATAATTTCTCATATTCTTCGCGATAAAGTTTTTGATAATTAACTAAGGCATATTGGATTTCTTGAGGTGTGGCTAAATAAGGTTCAATTTTTTTGTGGGTAATTTCTTGTAAAAGATCAATGATTTCTAAATCTTGAGGATTAACCATAGCTACTTTTAAAATATCATTTTCTAAAGCGAAAGGAATCAACCTTTTTTCAAAAGCAATTTTTTCAGGAATCAAACTTAAAACACTGGCGGGAATATCAAGACCAGTGATTGAAGCTCGAGGTATTTTTAACTCTTCAGCTAAAAGATTATAAAAAAAATTAAGATCAAGAATTCTTCGGTTGAGCAAAATATCAATCGGTTGGAGATTGAGTTTTTTAGCTTCAAATTCTGCCTCTTGCCAAACATTTTCATCGATCAAACCTCTTTTTAACAAAATTTGCTTAATTTCTGATTGAGGAAGAATCATTTTAAGGTTTAAATTTTAAAAACTTGTAATTGGTCAAAAAAAAGGGACCGCTCAGAAAAACAAGCCAAGCCAAAATAAGCCAATAATTTTTAAAAGAAAAGCGTTCTTGAGGATGAATTTTTTTTCTAAAAAAGTTGATCATTATTATTAATAATAACATAAAAAAACCTAAGGAAATTAAAAAAAGGTTGTAAGGAAAAAAGTAAAAAAGAGCTAAAAGAGGAATAAGAACTTTTTCTTCCTCATAAAAAATATCCCTTTTAAAAACAAAATTTAAAAAATTAAGAAAAAGGAAGATAAAAAAACTTCCTCCAAGACGATAAAGAAAATCGCGCCAAAAAT
The DNA here is from genome assembly GCA_938036275.1 of Minisyncoccota bacterium. GTDB lineage: Bacteria > Patescibacteriota > Minisyncoccia > UBA6257 > HR35 > CALHPI01. The sequence goes on along the minus strand of CALHPI010000001.1, from coordinate 16,908 downwards.
GAAAATAAGCATAATTTAAAAAATAATCTATTTTTTGATAGGGTGGCAAAAGATATCGGGAAATAGAATTTTGATGCCAAAGTTGATATTGGAAAAATGTCAACAAGATTGACCACAAAGTAAAAATAACTAAAACTAAGATAAAAATTAAAAAGAGTGCCTTTTTTTTTCGCGTAGTTTCAATTTTTGAAAAATAAATTAATGATAAGATTAGAAGAAAAATAAAAGATAAAGGAAAATAGATATCATATTGTAAAAATTGAACAATTTTGAAAAAATAAAACTGATCCATATAATTATTATAATCTAAAAATGACAGGATTTACCTTAATAGAGATTTTGATAGTAACTCTCTTGGTTGGAGTAATTATTGGTTTTTCTGCTTATTGGTATTCGAAATTAACTCAGACTGGTTTTTTAATTGAAGAAACAGCTGCTTATCTTGTCAATATTTTAAATTTAGCAAAACAAAAAGCAATTTTAGCTGAAGAAAATGATAATTGGGGAATATTAGTTTTAAATAATGAAAAAAATCCAGATTATGCTTACTTATTTAAAGGAACAACCTCAACTATTAAAGGAAGCTTTCAATTACCACAAGAAGTTGGATTTGTTGATCCACCAGTTAATTCCTCAAAAATTATTGTTTTTAATAAAGTCACTGGCGAAACTACTTCAACGATCATTTCTGTAGGCTTTGTTGATAGCCAACTTATTAAATATATTGTCATTCCAACTTCAGCAGCAATTTATATCACTTCAACGCCACCATAAAAATAGCGTTAGGTATCAGCCGTTAATTTGTTGATGGTACATTTTACTCTACCAAAATGACGATCGTCAAAGTCAGTAGAGTAAATATTTAAAAAATTCAAATCCGTATTAGTTTGCTTAAGTTCGCATCATTTTATTTAAATCCAGGGTCAGATATCAACAAGAAATTCAAAAATGAATTTATCATCTTTTTTGTGGAGTTTTGTTTGATGATAAGTAATAGCTTTGATATCCTTAGATAAATTTTTAAATTTAAGACCACTAATTTTTCCTTTGAGTTGATTCTTGTCAATCTCACCTTGAAACTCATTAAAAACTGCTTTTTCAATGTAAGTTTGAGCTAAAACTTCTGAAAGAAAATCAATTAAAAGATCAGGTAATTGACCTTCAATTTTAATTTCTTTTTTTCTTTTTTGTTTGGTTAATTTTGGTCCTAAAAATTCTTTTAAAGCCAATAATGAATTTGTAATAATTTCTTTTAAATCTTTGCCATAAACTCTTATTTTAATATCAGCAGTATGCGGTAAAAATTCATATTTCATTTTTTCAGCTCAATTTTCTCAAAATCTAAATATCTCTGCAAGACCTGGGGAATCTCAATATAATTTTTTCTTTGGTAGTTTTCAAAAATAGCGACTAGGGTTCGACCAATAGCTAAAGCAGTGGCATTTAACATATGAAGGTATTCAACTTTGCCATTCTTGCGACGAAAACGAGCATTAATTCCTCGAGCTTGAAAATCAGTGGTATTCGAACAAGAATGAGTTTCTCGATATTTATTTTGCGAAGGAATCCAAGTCTCAATATCATATTGCTTATAATCAGTGAAACCGATATCACCTGAACAAATCAAAACTACCCGATAAGGTAGTTTCAGTTCTTGCATAATTTTTTCCTGCAAAGAAAGTAGAAATTCATGTTCTTTTTCTGATTCTTCAGGTAAAGTAAAACTAAACATTTCAATTTTGTCAAACTGATGGGTTCTTAAAATACCTTTTACATCCTTACCATGACTACCAGCCTCGCGACGAAAACAAGTTGAAAAACCTAAAAATCTTTTAGGCAACTCTTTTTCATCTAAAATTTCATTAGCAAAATAAGGACCAATAGTGTGCTCAGCACTGCCAACAAGATAAAGATCATCTTTGGGTAAATAATATCTTTCTTCTTTTTGCTCACCCGAAAGTCGGCCCATACCACGATAATATTTTTCCTTAATAAACACTGGAGGTATAATAGGAATAAAATCAAAAGGTTTTAATAAATCATAAACAAAATTGATTAAAGCAAATTCCAAAAGAACAGCTTTATTTTTTAAATAATAAAATCTTGAACCGGCAATTTCGCCAGCTTTGTCTGTGTCAATTAGATCATAAATTTTACCAAGCTCAACATGATCTTTGGGAGGAAAATCAAATTGATAAATTTCTCCCCCAGTTCTTAAGATAAGGTTATCATTTTCATCTTTACCTAAGGGAACATCAGGAGAAATTAAATTAGGGACAAGGTCAACTTTTTCATTTAAAATTTTTTCAACTTCAGTTATTTTTGTTTCTATTTTTTTAAGTCGTCTTTTTTGGTTTCTGATTTCAACGATTGTTTTATCATCAGGTTTAGTCTTAGAAAACTTGTTAATAAAAGCTCGAATTTCATCTCTTTCCTTAATTAATTTATTTAGTTTTTCTTTAATAGCAATAATTTCGTCAACAATTTTTTCATCCTTTCCTCTTTTTTTTAAATTCTCTTTATATTTCTTAGGATTTTTTAATAAATCTTTAAGATTTATCATCTATAATTAAATTGATGAAGCGCCGCCGAAAAAAAATATTTTTTTTAATTTTACCATACTTTTTTATTTTTCTTATCCTATCTTTTTTTTATTTTTGGAAATTTAAAAAAGTTAATCTTGAGCCTCAAGAATATTCCTTTTATCTCCAAAATTATTTTCAGAATCAATCTTTGCTGGAGGTTTTTTTAAATCTTAAAAAAATTATGATTGACTTTCCTGAAATAATCAAAATTAAAATTAATCCCAATTTCTTGACCCAAAAATTAAAAGTGGAAATTGAAATAGCAAAAATAGTGGCCCAAATTTGTGATCTTCGCCAATGTTACTTTTTAGATAACTATTCAAGAATTATTTATCCAAAAATTTTGCCTAAAAATAATTTGTTAAAAATCAATTCCGAGCTTGCTCTGGAGGCAAATAGTCTTCTTCATCCGAAAATAGCCAATTTTCTCTCTTTACTTTTTGAATATGCTAATTGGAAACCTTTAATTTTAAAAGAAATAAAAATCTACTCCAATTTCGATCTCGGAGTTATTGATAATCAAAATCGCGAATTTCTCTTTGATCCGAATCGTAATCTTGAAGAGCAAATCAAAAAACTTCACCTCTTTTTAATCAAAGATTTTAAAGGTTCGCGAATTGATTTACGAATTCCTAAAAAAATTTATTATCGTTAGGGTCTTGGAGGCAAACACTCGCGATGGTAAACAGGCCTATTGCTCGAGGGAATAAATGGTAATTCTTCAATTTCCCCGCCGCATTTGGCACAAATCCATCTTTCTCCGGGTTGAGGCCGAAACATTTTACGTGGTCCTCGGCGTGCAGGTTTAGGCATTTTTGGTCCTAAGGTTAATTCCGACTTTCTTTAACCGGAGTTTTAGACCTTAGGACCCGGTTGGGTCACTCAGCCTCAACCCCGATTAAGATAATTAATTATACCACTAATCAACTAATTTTTCTCTAAGCCAAAATAAAATTTTTTCGCGAAGATCGGGCTGGGTTTTAAAAAGATTTATTCCATGACCACCTTGAGGATATTCTAAATAAATAGCGTTTGGATACCAATTTTTCAAAGCTTGGCCAGCTTCAACAGCTTGAGGATCATCTCGAGCAGCAACAACAAAGATTTTTTCTCCTAAACCTTCTCTTTTAGATTTTTCCAAAACAATTCCGCGGTAATTAAGACCTGGTGATAAAAGAACAGCTCCTTTAATTTCTGGATTTTCACTTAAAAACTGAAAACTTAAATTAGCACCAATGCTGGCACCAATTAAAAATTGTTTTGATTTAGGGAAACCTTCTTTTTGTAAAAATAAACTCGCTGATTCAAGATCAATAATTGATTTTTGTTCTTCTTCAGGAGTAAAGTGGTTATAATCTAATTTACCAAAAACCGATTCTGTACTTTCACCATGCCCCCTTAAATCAAAAGCTAATAAAGCATATCCTTCTTTTTGTAAAAATTTTGCTAAATCGTTAAAACTTTCTTTGGTTGCTGGTCGTTGATGAATTAAAATTCCGGCGAATTTTGCCTCTTTACGAGGATAATAATTAGCCACAATCGTTACGCCGTCTTTAGTTACAAAATTTACCTTTTTGAACTTTTCCATTGGAGGTAAAAAAAATTTTCTTTGAACAAGAAAAAGAATGAGCAAAATTAAAATTATAAAAAGAAATATTAAAATTTTTTTCATCTTTCGCCCCTAACCGGAGTCGAACCGGTATTTCCAGCCTGAGAAGCTGGTGTCCTGACCATTAGACGATAGGGGCAATTATTTAAAGAACAATTCTAAAATTCTAGGTAGAGTCAAGGAAAGGAAAATTACTACCAAGCCTAAAATAAAAAGAGGTAGAGCTTGGTGGGCCCTTTTAGCTCCTTCTTCAGTTTTGGTAATATACATTATACCAATATAAATTAAAATTATAACTGAAAGAAATAAAGAAAAACTAAAAAGAAGATTGAAAAAACTCTCAATCAATTTTAAAAATCGCGGTTCAATCATTTTATAAATTTAAAAAGAAAGTTTCAATTATTTTGACAATGGTTAGCGATAAAATAGCAACGACCACTCCTAAAACTCCATAGAATAATTTTCGATGAATTTCCTTTGTTTTTTCAGGTTGGGTAATATATAAAATTCCTGCCCAAGCAATAAAAATCACTCCTAAAAATAAAGCTAAAACATAAAAAAGGGATAAAATTCTTGTCAAATAATATGAAATGCAAATTTGCCAAATATTTCTTACTAACTCTGATGTCTTCAAAACCGAAGGAAGATAAAAAGGACCACAGCTAATACTTTCGGGCAAAGATGGTTCTTGAATCTGAGCTAAAACAAATTGGTGAAAAAATTTCATGAAAAATTATTATCACAAAAACAAAAAATTGTTTAAATTTTCATTCCAGAAATCCAGATTTCTAACATTTTTATAAAAACAAAAGCTAAGAAAGCAACAACAAGACCTAAGGCAGCAAAAATGATCCGTTGATGAATTTCTTTTCCTTTTTCTCCAGAACTACCCTTAGTGATATATAAAATTCCTGCCCAGGCTATCATAATTGTTGCTAAAACCAAAGCTAAAGCAAGAATTATCTGTAAAATTTTTAAGAAGAAAAAACCAAGGCAAGCAAAAAAATTCCCACCACAATTAATAACTGGCGGTAAATTCTGAGCAGGAAATCCTTGTACTAATGAAAGAGGTAAAAATAGTATTTCCATTAAACTATAGAGCTGCACCACCGATAATGTTGGTAAGAATTACTGTTAGGACCCAAGCTAAAAAGGCAATAACTAAACCAATAGCAGCATAAATGATTTTATTTTTAGCATTCTCTCTTGATTTATCTCCACCTAATCCAGTAATATAAATTATACCAGCCCAAGCGATCATAAGAGCTGCGCCAGCTAAAGCAACAACCAAAATAACTCTTAAGACATCGCCTAAAAGTCTTAATATACATCGTCTTAGAGTATCAGCAGGACTACAACTAAAAAGTTGGGTTGGAATTTCTGGTGGCGACATTTCTTCTGGTCTCGGAGCTTGTGCTAAAGTAAAATAGGGCAATAAAAGAACCATCAGGGTTACTAAACTTAATATTTGGATTTTACTCATAATTTTGTTTTGAATTAATTATGACCTATTAATTATGACCTTATAATACTATAATTTTATCATAATTTTAATAGTACTATAATTTTATCATAATTTCGGTCCGCCAAAAATAGCGCTGATAAATGTAAAAATGAGAGTAATTAAAAGCAAAATAAAATAACCATAAACAGCCCATTGAATATAACGATGTCCAGTTTTAATAACATCAGGCTTAAAAGTTGATAACATATAAATAAAACCGCCGACAATAATCAATATTACCAAAACAAGTGGTGCTATCTCCAGAATAAGATTAATTATTTTTTGAATAATTGTCTGGATATCAGGATACTGACAAGGAGGACCACCAAAAATTCCTGGCGGGCAAACGCGTAATTGTTTCTCTTCCCAGGTAACCTTGACATCAGCTTGGACTTCGGTGATGCTTGCTAACAATATCAGAAGCGCGAAAATTAAAAAAAATATTTTTTTCATTTGGTTAATCTTTCAATTTGAGCCTTAATAACATCAGCTAATAAAATTATTATTAGACCAATTATTGACCAAATCAAAATTTGGTAAGCCCGACCAATATTTTTAAAACCAAAAAGAGGGGTGGTAATTAAATAAGCAGCTGAACCAATAATTGCTATTGTTAATAAAATAAGAGCGAAGTTTTTTAAAAGAGCTAAAGCCTCAAAAGCACAGCTAAATAATCTTTCTAAGGCTGTCCTGGAACCGGCACCGCATTTTAAACCTTCAGTGAGGGCGCTTTTTAAAGGATCCAAATAGGTTGTTGGTGTTAAAGAATCTGAAGCCAAGGCTGTTAATGGTGTTAGGAAATCAAATCTCGGAGCAAAAAATTCTAAAATTATGTCAAAAATTACACCAGCAAGCAAAAGTAAAATATAACCAATAATTGCCGTGATTATTAAATTTTTGCCTTTCTGATAAAGATCTGGTTTAGGTCCGTGAAGCATAATTAAAAAAGCACCGATGGTAGACAAAAGAACAGCTATCCAAAAAGAAAACCAAACCACTGTTTTAATTAAATTAGTTAAAGAATTAGTGAGATCTTGCCAAGAACAAACTTGACACTCAACAATAGCTGAAAAAGCAAAGTGCAAGGTTGAAAAAATATAAGCAAAAATTAATAAAAAAAATATTTTTTTCATAATGAATAATAAATTTTTTCAATAATATTTCTAACTTCGTTTTTATTTTCCCACAAATCAAAAATTTTATCAAGATTGGTAAAAATTATTTCTTTATTAAAAAAGTCAAAGGTTTCACCAAAATTTTTAAATGTCTCAAAAACAATTCTTTTATTTTCATCGCTAATCAATTCTTTTTTAGCCGGTACTAAATCAAAAACATCGCTAAATTCTTTTAGTTTATATTTTGAAAACCAGTCAAGAAAATCTAAACTTGCTTTTAAATTTTTACTTTTTTTAATGGGAGCAAAATAAAAAATTTGACTATAAATTTTCATCTTCGGTGGAAAAGTATTTGGGAAAAGAGTTATTTGATAATTTAATCGGGGGTTTTTTTCTAAAATTTCTTGTTTATCCTTATAAAAACCTAAAAACATTGCCAGTCGTTCCTGAGCAAAATTTGTTAAATCATCACCACTATTAGGTGGATAAGAAAAAAGATCGCTTTGAGGATCAGCAAAGGAATGATAAAATTCTAGAGCTGAAAGAAAATTTCGTCGAAAAGCTTCTTTCTTTTGATAATCATCATTAAGACTCATTAGGGTTAAAGTTATTTCTCGACGATTCCTTATTTCATTAGTTCCTAAACCTAAGGGATAAAAATTTTCTCTTTTTAGATTTTTTATTTGGGAAATAAAAATTTTAAGTTCATCAAAAGTTCGTGGTTTTTCAATTTGAAAGAAATTTAAAATATCTTTATTATAATAAGCAATTAAGCTATCAACATTGACCGGCGTTGGGGTGGCAAAAAAATCTTTATTTTTATTTAAATAGCTATTGTCAAGATAAACAATGTCAGGAAAATCATTACTTGCTAAAGCATAAACTAGATCTTGACGGATTTTATCTACAGATTTTTCTTCTATTTCAAAATAAAGACAATATCGCGAAAATTCTTTAATTAGAGGATAAAATTTATCTTTTTTAAAGGGTGACCAAATTTTTAAAGTCGTATTATAACAAGGAGTTTTTGGCGTCTTTTTGGGGAAAAAGATTGGTTTAATGACAAAAATAATAAAGAAAAACAAAGAAAGACTGATTATTATCTGTAAAATTCGATCTGATTTTATTTTGTCAATAATTTGATCAAGGTTCATTTTTGAGCAATGAATAAATAATATTCGCCAATTGTTTTAATTTCAACAATTTTTAAGCCTTGGTTTTCAATAAAATTGGTAAGTTCTTCTAAAGAATAAATTTTCTGACCAAAGAAAAGAGGATTTTTTTCTTGAGGCTCAATTAAAATTAAGTAGCCATTATTTTTCAAAACTTTTTGAGCTTCAGCAATAATTTTTTCGGGCTTTTCTGATTGATAAAGAACTTGAGAAACAAAAACAAAATCAAGCGAATTTGCTTCTAATCCAGAACTTACTTCTAAATCCTGTCTAAGAAATTTAACATTTTTTAAATTTAAATTTTTCAAAAATTCCTGAGCTTCTTTTAAAACTTCTTCTTGAACATCAAGAGCATAAATTTTTCCTTCCGGACCAACCTCATTAGCTAAAAGGGAAGTAAAGTAACCGCCACCACAACCAAAATCAGCTCCGGTCATTCCAGGAAGAAGATATTTTTTCATTCTTAACTCTTGGATAATATCAGTTGGTCTTAAAAACATTTAAATCAAAATAACAGAATTAATTAAATTAACATCATCAATTTTTTTAGCTGCCTGAGTTCTTTTAAGAAGCGGTAATTTTTTAATTTCGATTTTTTTGATTTTATCATCAGACAAAATCATTTCGATTTCATCAGATAAGGTTTCGGCAAAAATTAAATCTCCATACTTGGGTTCAAAAATTTTCACCCCACGAGTACCACGGCTTTGAATTTTAATCTCTCGAAGATCTGTTTTTTTACAAAAACCATTTTTAAACACTAAAAGTAAAAGATCACTTTTTTTCAGAAAAGCTTTTTTAACCTTAGAACCTTTTAGCACTCTGACTCCTCGAGCTGATCGACCTTGTAAAGGTAAATTTTCTTTAAAAAGCAAAATATTTCCTTCTTCACTTAAAAGACCGATTGTTTCGCCCCCATTTAAACAAAAACCATCAACCACTAAATCATTCTTTAATTTAATTGCTTGAACACCTGTTTTTCTCTGACTCAAAATTTCCTCTAATTTTATTTTTTTACCCAAACCATTTTCAGTGACTAAGAAAAGATATTTAGTTTCAGGCTCAATAAGAATTTTAACAATTGCATCATCTCTCTCTAAAGAAATTTGCGATTCTAAATATTTAGATGAATGATAAAAATTAGCTAAAGGAAGATTGTAAACTTTACCCTGCTTACTTAAAATAATTAAACGGTCTTTAGTGAAAACTTGTTTTAAAATTTTCGGAAAATTTTTTTCTTTAAAAATTTTTTCTAAATTTAATTTTTCTAAGGGAATCAAATTAACTAAATTTTTATTATCGACAAAAAGCCAAACTGATTCTTCCGGAACAGTCTCAGTAAGCTCAATCTTAGCTTCACTTTCAACTATTTTGGTCAATCTTGGCGAAGGATAGTTTTTAATAATTTCATCAGCTTCTTTTATAATAATCTCATCAATTTTTTTAGAACTTTGCAAAATCATTTCTAATTCTTTAACTATACTTCTTTTTTCTTTAAGTTCTTCGAGGATTTTATGGCGCTCCATTTGCGTTAAAGTTCTTAAGGGCATTTCTAAAATAGCGTTAGCTTGCTTTTCCGATAGAGAAAATTTTTTCATTAAATTTTGAAGAGCTTCTTGGCGATCTTTTGATTTTTTAATGGTGTTAATGACACGATCTAAATTTTCTAGAGCTTTATCAAAACCCTCTAATAAATGAATTCTCTCTTTGTTTCTTTCCAGATCAAATTTGGTTCGCCGGTAAATAACTTGACGGCGATGCTCAAGCCAGGCAAGTAAAAGATCTTTCAAACTAAAAATCTTTGGCTGAAGACCTTTATCAAGAGCAATCAAATTAACATAAAAAACTTTTTGAAGCGAAGTTAAACGGTAAAGATTTTCTTTCAATTTTTCTAAATCACCGCCTTTAGTTTCGATAACAATTCTAACTCCTTCTTTATTGGATTCATCACGAACATCTTTTATTTCTGGCAAAACTTTTTCTAAAGCTAAAGTGGCGATTTCTTTAACAAGTTCAGCCTTGTTTACTTGCCAAGGAATTGAAGTAATAATTAATCTTTCTTTTTTTGTTTTTTCAATTTCAACATCACCACGCAAGGTTATACCTCCTTTTCCTTCTTCATAAATTTGCTTTAGTTTTTGGGCGCCATAGATTGTGCCACCAGTAGGAAAATCCGGTCCGCGGATAATTTTTAAAATCTCTTCAGTGGTTGCTTCTTGATGATTAATTAGATATTTCAGAGCATTCATTACCTCTAAAAGGTTATGAGGCGGAATACTTGTTGCCATTCCGACAGCAATTCCTAAGGAGCCGTTAATTACTAAATTAGGAATTTTAGCCGGCAAAACAACTGGTTCTTGTCTGGTATTATCATAATTGGCTCGGAAATCAACAGTTTCTTTATCAATATCAATCAACATCTCTTCAGCAATTTTTGAGAGTTTGGCTTCACTATATCTCATCTGAGCTGGAGGATCGCCATCAATTGAACCAAAATTACCCTGACCCCAAATTAGAGGATATCTTAAACTAAAATCTTGAGCCATTCTTACTAAAGCTTCATAAATTGGCATATCACCATGAGGATGATAGCGCGCCATACAAGTTCCAACAATATTAGCACATTTTGTAAATTTCTCGCGTGCCCAAAGTCCCAATTCTTTCATTGTATATAAAATCCTTCGTTGAACCGGCTTTAAACCATCCCGAGCATCAGGTAAAGCTCGCGAGACAATTACTGACATCGCATAATCAAGATAAGAATCTCTAAGTTCTTTAGTAATTTCTTGGGTAATTATTTTTTCTTTCATCTCTTAAAAAAAGAAGACATAGCTTCAAAAATAGTCGCCGCCTCAGTTTTAAAATTTTTCCAGAAAATAGCAGTCAAATAATCAACTGGAGCTGGTGTTTGACGAAGACCAGTAATTGTTCCCCCGCTAAACCACCAAAGAAAAATCAAAACTATCATGATAATAAAGGAATAAAAGACTGATTTGTTCATTGTAAAAGATAGATTAAATTTTTGACCTTGTTAAAATTAACTTTGATCTGGTTAACTTTTTCTTTAGAGAATTTTGGTAGATCAAGTTGCTGAAAAGAAAAAATTACTTTAGGTTTAAAATAAAGAAGTTCTTGAGAAAAAGGTCCTTTGATAATTAGAGCATCTAAATCAATTTTAGCTAATTTCAATTTTTTAATTGTTTCTTCGCTCACTTCGCCGGCTAAATAAAAAATTTTGCCATCTTCACTTTCAAATAAATAAGAGATATAATTTTTATCATCAAAACCACGGATATAAACATTGCCAACATTATATTCGCCAGGTGAATTAAAAATTTTGTCCCTATTTACATTTAAAGAAGGATTGGTTAAAATTAAGGGTGGTGTTTCTTTAAGATTTGTCGGGTCAAGAACAAATCTTTGTCCATTAAGAAAAATTTCGCAATAATTGTCAATTTTTTTTATTTCCATTATAATTAAATTATAACACAATCTTAGCGATGAACACAGTTAAACAAATGAATAATTTTAAGATTGGCAGTGTTAGATCCTTAGAGATTGGTTCAATTTTAGAGGGTATTGTTTTGAGTAAAAAAAAGCAGGAGCTTTATGTTGATTTAAGTCCTTATGGCACGGGACGGCTTTATGGCGTTTTTTATTTACAAAGCAAAGAGCTGGCTCAAAAATTAAAACCTGGTGATCGAGTTGGTGTTAAAATTGTTGGCCTAAATGACGGTTATGGTAATTATGAAATAATCTTACAGGAAATAACTGATATTGATAGGTGGCAGAAAATTCTTGAACTTTATCGAAGTAATAAAATTTTGGAACTTGAGATTAAAGATGCTAATCGTGGTGGTTGGTTGGTTGAAGTCGAAGGAATCCACGGTTTTATTCCTGTTTCTCAACTCTCGCCGGAATATTATCCTCGGGTTGAAAATAATAATAAAAATCTTATTTACGAACATTTAAAAAAATTTGTTGGTCAGAAAATAAAATGTCGAATTGTTTCTGTTGATCCTAAGCAAAATAAACTTGTTTTATCAGAAAAAGCAGCCAAAGAGGAAATTTATCAAGATATTTTAAATAGATTAATGATTGGTGATATCTTAAAAGTCAAGGTTGTTGGTTATAGTCATTTTGGTCTTTTTGTTAGATTTAATGAAAACCCACCTATGGATGGTTTAATTCATATCTCCGAAATTCCCGAAGAAAAAGCCGGTAATTTTGAGGAGCATTTTAAAATTGGTGATGTTTTGGAAGCTAAGTTAATTCAAATTAAGCAAGATAAGGCAAGTTTTAGTCTTCGTGATCTTACTCCTGACCCCTGGATTTCTTTTGTTAAAAATCATAAAGAAAAAGATATTGTTTCAGGAATTTTGAAAGAAAAAAATGAAATTTTTGGGGTTGTTGATATTGATGGAGTTCAGGGACTTGTTTTTGAAAATCTTGACAAACTTGAAGTTGGCCAAAATTACAATTTTGTTATCGAAAAGCTAAAGGCTAAAGACAAAAGCTTAATTTTAAAGTTACAATGAATCTCAAATCAAAAAACTATCTTATTCTTCTTTCTCTCCTTTTACTTTTGGTTATTTTATACTTAGGTATGCAAGAGATTTATAAAGGCCAAACTGTTAGCCTTGAAGATTTTCTGTTAGCTGTAAAAAATAATCAAATCAAAACTATAATTTTCAAATCAGATTCCGAAATTATTGCTGAAACTAAAGATGGGAAAATTTTAAAAACTACTAAAGATCCAGCTGAAAGTCTTACCCAAATCTTTAAAGATTATGGTATTTCGTCATCAACTATTTTTAATTTAGAGATCAAAAAAGAAACAACTGGTTTAAAAGAAATTAGTTTAGCTTTTTTATTTAATATTTTGCCTTTTCTTTTAGTTGCCTGGATTTTTTGGCAATTTTTTAAACAAGCGCAAAGAGGAACAACACAAATTTTTACTTTTGGAAAATCCGGTATTAAAGTTTATAATCCCAATGATCCTGACAGAGTTACTTTTAAAGATGTAGCTAATTTAGAAGAAGCTAAGCAAGAACTGATGGAAGTTGTTGAATTCTTAAAAAATCCTGAAAAATTTTTTAAAATTGGAGCAAGAATTCCCAAAGGAGTTTTATTAGTTGGACCACCAGGTAGTGGAAAAACATTACTGGCAAGAGCAACTGCAGCTGAAGCAGGAGTACCGTTTTTTTATATTTCTGGCTCGGAATTTGTTGAGATGTTTGTCGGAGTGGGAGCTTCGAGAGTCCGTGACGCCTTCGCAGTTGCTAAAAAAAATCAACCTTGCCTGCTTTTTATCGACGAATTGGATGCTATTGGGAAAATAAGGGGAGTTGGGCTAACTGGAGGTCATGAAGAAAGAGAACAAACCTTAAATCAAATTTTAGTTGAAATGGACGGCTTTGAAAAAGGAACGAGGATAGTAGTGCTCGCGGCAACTAATCGACCTGATGTTTTAGATCCAGCTCTTCTTCGACCTGGAAGATTTGATCGCAAAATTGTTTTAGAACTTCCTGATATTAAAGCTCGGGAAGAGATTTTAAAAATTCACTTAAGAGATAAAAAGATTAGCAAAATTAATTTAAGGCAGGTTGCCGAAAGAACGCCCGGTTTTTCAGGTGCTGATTTAGCTAATTTATGTAATGAAGCAGCAATTTTAGCTGCTCGAAGAAACAAAGAATTTATTACTCAAAAAGAACTTTTAGATTCGATTGAAAAAGTTTTATTGGGTCCGGAAAGAAAAACTAAAGCTTATTCACAAAAAGAAAAAGAAATTGCTGCTTATCATGAGGCTGGTCATGCTATTGTTGCTCATTATTTGAAATATTCCAATCCTGTTCAAAAAATTTCTATTATTTCTCGTGGCCGTGCTGGTGGTTATACTTTGAAATTACCAACTGAAGAGAAAAGTTTTTACTTTAAAAAAGAATTTTTGGATGAATTAGCTTCAATGCTTGGTGGTTATGCTGCTGAAAAATTGGTTTTTGGGGATATCACCACTGGCGCCAGTAATGATTTAGAGATTGCCACTGATTTAGCTAAACAATTGGTAATTCGATTTGGAATGTCAGAAAAATTAGGTCCGGTTTCTTTAACAAGAAGAAGCCCAACTTTTATTGGTCCGGAATTTTTCGAAAAAGAATATTCAGAAAAAACAGCCGAAACAATTGATGAAGAAGTTAGAAATATAATTAATCAAGCTTTAGACAGATCTTTAAAAGTTTTAGAAATTAAAAGAGATAAATTAGAAAAGCTCAGTCAAGTTTTAATTAAAAAAGAAGTTATTGAACAAAAACAATTTGAAAAATTGATTGCTGAACCAAAAGGAAGTTTAGAAATTTAACCCTTAATTACTCCTAAAGGAACTAATTTAACAATTTTTTTAGCAATTCCAATTTTATCAACAACTTCAACAACTTGAGATACATCTTTATAAGCAACTGGAGCTTCTTCAGCAAGACCCGACATACTTCCCGCAGCCACAGCAATTCCTTTAGATTCTAATTCTTTTTTAAGCTCTGAACCTCTAATTTTTTTCTTAGCCTCAGTGCGCGACATCATTCTTCCCGCTCCATGAGGTGAAGAACCAAAAGAAAGCTCCATTGCTAACTCTTGACCAATTAAAACATAACTTGAAGTTCCCATTGAGCCAGGGATTAAAGTTGGCTGACCTATTTCTCTATATTTTTCCGGAAGCTCAGGATGTTTTGCTGGAAAGGATCTTGTGGCTCCTTTACGATGGACTAAAAGTTTTTTATTATCATAAACCTCTTCTTTAACAATATTGTGAGCAACATCATAAACTTGTTTGAGTTCAATACCTTTGCCAAAAACTTTTTTGAATGCTTTTCTTACTTCATAACTAATAAGTTGTCTGTTAGCAAAAGCAAAGTTGGCTGAAGCTTTCATTGCTGAAAGATAATTTTTACCTTCTTCACTTTCATAAGGGAAATAAGCCAATTCCCGATCAACAAGTTCAACATTTTTTCTATCTAAATATCTTAAAGCTTCTCTAATATAATCAGTCGCAACTTGATGACCTAAGCCTCTTGACCCACAATGAATCAAAACAGCAACTTTATTTTTCTCTAAACCTAATTTTTTAGCAATTTCTTCATCAAAAACTTCAGCAATTCTTTGAATTTCAACAAAATGATTACCAGCACCGATTGTTCCTAATTGATCCCGGCCACGATCTTTAGCAGTTTTGGAAACTTTATCAGGATTAGCTCCTTCTAACTTTCCATAACTTTCAGTTGCAGATAAATCTTCTTTTTCTGCATAACCAATTTCATAAAGCCATTTTGCTCCCTCAGACAAAACTTTATTCATCTCATCATTATTTAGTTTCCAAAAACCACCTCGACCAACTCCCGAGGGAACTTCTTTAAAAATTTGTTCAGTCAATTTCGGAATTTTATCTTTAATTTCTTCATAAAAGAAAGGAGATACCAATAAACGCACACCACAATTGGAAACAACAAAATTATTAGCAATGAAGTTGTGATTTTTGTCATTGATGGTTAGATCATAGACATACCCTTGATAGTTTTCTTTTTTTATTTCTTCAATTTCATCAACAATAAATCCGTCGTTGCCGTAAGAATATTCTTTAACAAAATCACTAAAACCCAAAGCATTAAATGAAATTCTTGGTAATCCTCTGTTTGACCATACAGAATGTTCAATAAAACTTCTTGGTATATGAGGACCAAAATATAATGAAACTAGTTCTCTGACAGGAATTTTTTGTTTAAACAATTCTTTAACCTTTTCTCTAATGGTTTTTCTTTCATCGATTATTTTCTTTTTATATCTCAAATAGGCTGATGCCCAACAAGCCAATTTTTGTTTTTCTTGATTGTATTCAAAACCAATAATTTCGAAAAATTTTAAAAGATTTTCTAATTCTGATTTAATTTGCAGTCTTAAACCAGTAGTTTTATTTTTAATGCCCAATTTTCCAACAACTTTAACAGTTGAAGTTTTAATGCCAAATTCTAAAAGAAGATTTTTAATTTCATTCATAAATTGAATTCCGTTTTGTGTAAGTTTAATGTTTTTGTTAATGTTCAAGGTTGGAGCACAAAGATTAAATTTATTAGCTTTTATATTTTTTGGTTTAGAAAGCTCCGCACCAAAAAACGAAGCTAAAAATAATCTTTTATACCACAAAGGAGAAGATTCGAGCCACTTAGGAATACCAAATTCTTTTTCAGTTTTTTTACCTATTGGTGAGCCTAAAAGATGAAGCAAAAGAGAAAAAGCTATTGAGCTGACTTTTAAGCATATTTCATTATGTTTAAATTTGTAAATTTTTCCATAAGTATTTTTAAATTTATGAACGCGTTTTCTTGAATAAATTTTTGAATTAACATTTAACTCCTTTAAATCTTTCTGAATTTTTAAAAGATCTTTGTATTGGCCATAAAAATAAGAATGAAGTTTTTTGGATTTTTTAAGATAAATTATTGAACCATCTCCTAAAATATAGCCCAATATTTTTATTAAATAGGGAATTTTTTTATCATCAAGATAAAGGGGAAGGAATTTTCTTTCTTTTAACCAATTTATTATTTGCTCATACGCTCTTCCACCTTTATTTAGATTTAAATTTTCGAATGCTTTTAAAATATCATTTTCATCAATAAGTAAAGTATGCGTAGGTTTTTGATATTTAACACCTTTGAAAGGATAAATCACTAATCTATCTCCCTCTTTAAGTTTTTCTGCTTCTACCATTCCATAAGGAGTATAAATTGGATGATCAGCAGTAACTTTAATTTCATAACCAAGCCTTGTTTTTATTGAATAAAGAAAATTATTTTCTTTTCTTTTTAAAATAAGAGCAATTTTTCCTTTTGTAATCTTTTTCTTATTTTTATCAATTAATGGCAAAACTTCTTCT